>JBDHZT010000001.1:0-120108 GCA_039811985.1 Nocardioidaceae bacterium
CGCCACTGGCTGACCGGCCCGCAAACCGGGCAGCGGGACCTTCTGGTCGAGGACCTGCCCGGTTATCCCGACAACATCGCCCGCGGCAGCGACGGCCTGATCTGGGTCACCATCGCCTCACCCACCGACCCGGTCGTCGAACGCCTCCAACGAGCGCCGCTCTGGCTGAGCCGGCAGGTCACCCGCATCCCCGAAGCCCTGCAGCCGAAGCCGAAGCGCACCGTCCGGGTGCAGGCGTACGACGCCGAAGGCGCCCTGGTCCACGACCTCGACCTCAAGACCGAGGCCTACCACATGGTGACCGGCGTCCGGGAGCACGACGGTCGGGTCTGGCTGGGCAGCCTTCATGAGCCCGCTGTCGCCGTGGTCGAGCTGTAGCCGCCGACGACGAGTCGCCGCGTAGACTCGCCGCGTCCTCACCGATGTGCAGACCGGATCGGAGCACCATGGGTCAGCTCGACTCGATCACCTCGCCGCGCGATCTGAGGGGGCTCGACGACCAGGAGCTGGCCGCGCTGGCCACCGAGATCCGTGACTTCCTGGTCGCCACGTGCGCGCGGACCGGCGGACACCTCGGCCCCAACCTCGGCGTGGTCGAGCTGACCCTCGCCGTGCACCGGGTCTTTGACAGCCCGGCGGACGCGATCGTCTTCGACACCGGCCACCAGGCCTACGTCCACAAGCTGCTGACCGGGCGGAAGCAGGACTTCGAGCGGCTGCGGCAGGAGGGTGGAGTATCGGGCTATCCGAGCCGCGCGGAGTCCGAGCACGACCTCGTCGAGAACTCGCATGCCTCGACGGCGCTCTCCTACGCCGATGGCCTGGCGAAGGCGTTCGCGCTGCGTGGTGAGGACCGGCACGTGGTGGCAGTGATCGGCGACGGCGCGTTGACGGGCGGGATGGCTTGGGAGGCACTCAACAACATCGCCGTCGCCGGAGATAGTCGCCTGGTCATCGTGGTCAACGACAACGGTCGCTCCTACACCCCCACCGTCGGCGGCCTGACCACCGCGCTCACCCGGCTGCGCACCAACCCGCGCTACGAACAGGCGCTGGGCCAGGTCAAGCGCCGGGTCAACGCGGTGCCCGGCGTCGGCCACGCGGCGTACGACGTCCTGCACGCCGTCAAGAAGGGGATGAAGGACGCCCTCGCCCCTCAGGGTCTCTTCGAGGACCTCGGGTTGAAGTACGTCGGCCCGGTCGACGGCCACGACCGCACGGCGCTGGAGGACGCGCTCACCCGCGCCAAGGGGTTTGGTGGACCGGTCATCGTGCATGCGATCACGCGCAAGGGGTTCGGCTACGACTCCGCGGAGCAGCATGAGGCAGACCGCTTTCACAGCCCGGGGCCGTTCGACATCGCCACCGGTGCGGAGGCCCCGAAGCCACACAGTTGGACCGACGTCTTCGCCGACGAGATCGTGCACATCGGCCAGCGCCGCCCCGACGTGGTGGCGCTGACCGCCGCCATGATGCACCCGGTCGGGCTGCACCACTTCCAGACCCGCTTCCCCGAGCGCACCTTCGACGTCGGCATCGCCGAGCAACATGCCGCGACCTCAGCGGCCGGCCTGGCGATGGGTGGCCTGCACCCGGTCGTGGCGGTCTACGCCACCTTCCTCAACCGTGCCTTCGACCAGGTCCTCATGGACGTCGCGCTGCACCGCTGTGGGGTCACCTTCGTGCTGGACCGCGCCGGGGTCACCGGCGACGACGGCGCCAGCCACAACGGCATCTGGGACATGTCCGTCCTCCAGGTGGTGCCGGGACTGCGGATCGCCGCGCCACGAGACGCCCGTCGGCTGCGTGAGCTGCTCGGCGAGGCGGTCGAGGTCGCGGAGGCCCCCACGGTGGTGCGCTTCCCCAAGGGTGCGCCGCCGGACGACCTGGAGGCAGTCGACCAGATCGGTGGCCTTGACGTGCTGGTCAGGTCGGGCACCCGCGACGTGCTGGTCGTCGGCGTGGGCGTGATGGCGACCACGGCCGTCGAGGTCGGTGAGCGCCTGGTCGCCGAGGGCATCGGCGCCACCGTGGTGGACCCACGCTGGGTCAAGCCCATTGCCCCGGCCCTCGTCGACCTCGCACGCGACCACCGTCTCGTCGTCTCGATCGAGGACAACGGGCGCGTCGGCGGTGTCGGGGCGACCCTGTTGCAGGCGCTGGTGGACGCCGGCGTCAGCACGCCGTACCGGCTGTACGGCGTGCCGCAGGAGTTCCTGACCCACGCCAAGCGGGCCGCGATCCTTGAGCGGGCCGGGCTGACTGCTCAGGCGATCGCCCGGGATCTGACTGCCGACCTGAGCCGGACCTCCGATCTCAGCAGAGTCGAGCCGAGCCAGCCAAAGCCTTCTTGAACTGTCCGGCCCTGGCAGCGTCGTTGAGACGCCAGTCGATCACGGAGTTCTGGTTGGAGTCGAAGTAGCTGAGGCCGGCCCCACCGAGGTCTCGCATGTCCTGGTAGGCCTTGGTCAGCCAGGTCGGCTGGTCTGCCGCGGCCGCCTTCGACAGCCCGGTCTCCCCGATGCCCCACGCGGTGCCGTGGGCCTTCGCCCACGCGGCGAGCTTGACGTAGTAGGCGCGGATGTCCAGGTGCTTGGTGCCGACCTTGCCGCCGCGCTTGACCCCGAAGTCGTTGTAGGCGTCGATGGCCGTCACGTCGACATTGGCGTCGCCCGGCCACTTGCTGGCCAGCGTGTTGCGACCGCCACCGAAGGTGTTCCACCCGCTGTAGATCACGGTGTAGGCGACGTTGTCGGTCCGCGAGTGGATGATCGGTGCGATCCGTCGCTGCATGGCCGTCCAGAGCAGCATGTCGCCGTCCTTCTCCGGCTCGTGGTGGATCGCGAGCCAGACCGGTCCGGGGACGGTCTTCAGCTTGTCGGCCAGCTCCTTGGCCCAGCTGTCACCGGCGCCGGAGGACATCTGCGACCAGGAGTAGGGCTCCTTGAAGCTGATCCACGGCAGGCGACCGGCCTTGGCGTCCGCGGTCGCCTGGCGAACAGCGGCATCGATCTGTCCGGAGGAGAAGTACGTGCGATGCAGCGGCAGCGTCGCGCCGAAGCTCGACTCGCGCTGTTCGATGCTGACCCCACCACTGACGGCAGCACCGAGGAAGGTCTGGCCCGGCCCTGGGATGCCCATCGGATCCTTGACGCATCCGGCTGCGGTGCCACCGGTCGGGCTGGCCGTCGTCGACGTGGGCGAGGACGGCGACGCCGGACTCGACGGGGTCGTCGGGGCTGATGACGAAGGAGACGTGGCCGACGAGGACGGGGGCGCGGACGTCGCGGCACTGCTGCTCGGCGAGCTCGGCGGTGCCGAGGACGAGGCGGCCGACGAGGATGCGCTGCCGACCGTCATGGAGATGTCATCAACGAGCAAAGTGGCGCCGCGAGGCACCTGCAGACCGACCACGTTGAGGTCGGCCAGGGCACCCGACACCGAGGAGGTGTAGGTCATCTCGACTCGGGTCCACGACGACGAGGTTGCCTCGAAGGAGGTGCGGGTGTTCGTGAGGGTATTGCCGTCACGCACCTCGCGCACACGCAGCCGCCCGGAGATCGGGCTCCCCTCGGACCGAACCCGCGCCGACACCGTGTAGGTCGACCCCTTGGTGGTCGACGTGATGGTCGGCTGGGCGTCGTTCACCAGCACGAGGCCCTTGCTGGACCGCGACAGCTGGCCGGAGGCCTTGCCGGACGCGGCCGGTGTCCCGGCGACGAGACGCTGTGCGGCGCGGTTGACCTTCCACCCGCTGGTGCCGGCCTCGAAGCCGCCGTTGACGACCAACTCGGCGCCGGCGACCGCCTTGTGGCTGACCTGCTTCGCAGTCGGCAGCATCATGGTGACTGCGAAGGTGGCCGGCACGCCGAGCGTGACCAGGCAGACGGTCACCACGGCGAGCAGGCTGTGCCTGGGTCGCAGTCGCGAACTCGACGGTTGGCCGGTGGATCGGTGCCGGCCACTGTTGGGGGTCGGGCGCGATCGGCGGTGGGGAGAGGGACCGCTGGTTGCGCTGTGTCGGGGGGTGTGCGAGTGGTGCTCGGCAGTCATGCTTCCTTCCGCCCGCGGGGAATACGGGTGAGGCTGGTTGTGCCCGAGACGGGGGTTGGTGGCTGCTTCGTTCCCACCTGACCGTAATCGAAACGTTATCTTTGTCGCAACATCAGGGCCCGCGTGTTGGGAGCGAGCGGGTCAGGAGCGGCGCCAGTGGTCCTTGAGGTCAGCGTCCGCAGAGCCGGGCCGACAGCGGCATCAGGCTGCGATAGCGGGCGAACTTCACCGGATCGTCGAGCGTCCAGTCGGTGACCGAGTGCTTGTTGGAGTCGAAGTAGGACATCCCAGCGCCGCCGAGCCGCTGCATCGTTCGGTAGGCCCGGACGAGCCACTTCGGATTGTCCTTGGCTGCTGGCCGACTCTGCCCGATCTCGGCAACCGCCCACGCCGTGTGATGGTGGCGCGACCAGCGCGCCATCTTGCGGAAGTACGGGCGGATGTTGAGGTGCTTGTCGCCCACCCCGCCCCCTCGGCGGACGCCGTAGTCGCTGTAGGCGTCGATGGCGAGGATATCGATGTTGGCGTTGCCGGGCCACTTCGTAGCCACGGTGTTGCGGCCGCCGCCGTAGGTGTTCCAGCCGCTGTAGATCACGGTATAGGCGACGTTGTTGGTGCGGGCATGGATGATCGGCGCGATCTGCCGCTGCATCTTCGTCCACAGCGCCAGGTCGCCGTCCTTCTCCGGCTCGTGGTGCACCGCCAGCCACACCGGTCCGTGGACCTTGCGCAGACCGCGGGCGAGTTCCTTCGCCCAGCGATTGCCCTTGCCGGCGGCCATCTGCGACCAGGAGTAGGGCGCCTTGAAGCTGATCCACGGCAGTCGGCCAGCCTTGAGATCGGCCTTGGCGTCACGGACCGCGCCACTGATCTGGTTGGCGTTGTAGTAGCTACGGTGCAGGCGGATCGTGCGACCGAGCTGACGCTCGCGCGAGCCGATGGTGTGCTTGCCGTTGACGGCAGCGCCGAGGTAGGTCTTGCCTGCCTTGGGTATGCCCTGCCGGCTCCTCACACAGTGGCCCTTCGCCGACGCCTCCTTCGAGACCGTCGACTCCGTCGAGCTGGCCGCCGGGGAGGGCGCTGCGAGAGCAACGGGCACGGCCATGCCGACGGTCGCGGTGACTGCGACGAGAGTGCGGGCAGAGATCGTGATGGGGGTCATCTGTCCTCCTCGGCCGTTGACCGTAGCGCAGGTCTCGGCGCGGGGGCGAATTCCCGACGGGGACCACTCGGTCGCCGGGTTCGGTCGCCGGGCTCGATCATCGGGTCGATCAGTGCGGCCCGAAGCGCTGGGCGAGGACGAACCTGCGAAACTGTTCGGCCGCGGGGAGCAGCGCGCGATCGCGGGGCCAGACCAGCCCGACGTCGCGCGAGGCTCCCGGATCGCTGATCCCCACCAGGTGGGGTCCGGCGGGGTCGGGTGCGGATGGATCAACGTCCATCGCCGGGGTGATCGCGACCCCGAGGCCGGCCTGGACCAGGCTGACGATCGTGGCCAGGTCGTCACCTTCGAACACCACCCGAGGCCGGAAGCCGGCCGCCTCGCACAGCTCGTCAGTCAGCTGCCGCAGCTCCCACTCCTGGCGCAACATCACGAAGTCCTCCTGCGCAGCCTCGGCGAGGGGGATGGGAGCGGGTCGGGCCGCCGCTGTGTCGAGCAGTCGGTGACCCGGAGGCAGCGCGAGGTAGAGCCGCTCGGACAGCAACGGTTGCCAGTGGACCACAGGATCGCGGGGTCGGCGGCCGGTCAGCTCCACGTCGACCTCGCCGGTCGCCACCATCGAGGAGCCGAGCACGTCTTGGGACTGCACGAGCCGGAAGGTGATCTGGGGGTGTTCGGCGCGGAAGGCGCCGATGATGCGCGGGACCAGCCACTGACCAAGAGAGAGCTGGAAGGCCATGGAGACCACTCCGGTCTCCGGGTCGAGCAGTTGGCCGACCGCGGCCAGGCCGTCGTCGAGCTCGTGGACCAACGCATCGACATGACGCTTGAACGTGGCGCCGGCGGCAGTCAGCCGCAGCAACGGGCCCTGCTTGTGCAGCAGGGGAGTGCCAATCTGCTCGTCGAGCCGGGCCATGACCAAGATCCACTTCCGTTCCCTCCGTCAGCGCTACCAGGCCCTCGCCGAGTCCATGCGACGGGTGCTGCACGACAACCTGTGGCGCTACGAGCAGCACCGCTCGCTCGCCAGCTGACCACCGCGAGCCTCAGTGGAACCGCCGGCCGGTCACCTTCTCGGCGATACCGCCGGTGTCCAGCAGCATGGTGAGCCCGCCGTTCCAGAAGGAGAAGCCGGCACCGGTGATCATCGCCAGGTCGAGGTCTTCCGGCGCGGCGACCACGCCTCCGTCGAGCATCCGTCGAGCCTCGTCGGCGAGCGCTGAGAGGACCCGGTCGCGGACCTCGTCCGGGGTGAGCGCCACCGGGTCGGCAGGCTGCTCGGCCAAGGCAGCGACCTCGGGGTCGATGCTGCCGTCGGGCAGGTAATACGACGACTTGCCGGCGGCCACCAGTCGCTGCAGCGCGGGAGAGACGTAGAACCTGTCGGGGAAGGCCGCCGCGAGCGTCTCGTTGTTGTGCAGTGCGATCGGCGGCCCTACGAGCGAGAGCAGCACGAAGGGCGGCATCGGCACGACCCCGGCGAAGGCGGAGTCGACGACCGGCACCGGAGTGCCCTCGTCGACAATCTTCCCGACCTCACCCATGAATCGGCCGAGCAGGCGGTTGACGATGAAGGATGGGCTGTCGCTGACCAAGATGGCGGTCTTCCTCAGCGCCTTGCCGGTCGCGAAGGCGGTCGCCAAGGTGGCGTCGTCGGTCTGCTCACCGCGCACGATCTCGAGCAACGGCATCACGGCCACCGGGTTGAAGAAGTGGAAGCCGACCACCCGCTCGGGATGGGCGAGGTCGGCGGCCATCTCCGTGATCGACAGGGAGGACGTGTTGGTGGCCAGCACACACTCGGGCGAAACGACCTTCTCGACGTCGGCGAAGACCGCCTTCTTGATGGCCATCTCCTCGAAGACCGCCTCCACGACGAAGTCGGCATCGGCGAACGCCTCGGACTTGTCCACGACCCCGGTGACCAGCGCCCGGTAGCGATTGGCTCGGTCAGCCGAGAGCCGCCCCGATGCCTCGAGCTTCTCGATCTCGGCGTGCACGTAGCCGACACCCTTGTCCACGCGCTGCTGGTCGAGGTCGCTGAGCACGATCGGCACCTCGAGCCGCCGCACCAACAGCAGTGCCAGCTGGCTGGCCATCAGACCGGCGCCGACGATGCCGACCTTGGTGACCGGCCGGGCGAGGGATCGGTCCGGCGCCCCAGCGGGCCGCTTGGCCCGCTTCTGCACCAGGTCGAATGCGTAGAGGCTGTGCAGCAGCTCCGGTGTCTGCGCCATCGCCTCCAGCGCGTCGTCCTCGGCGGCGAAGCCCTCGTCGCGAGTCGCTGTGCGAGCGGCGGCGATCAGCTCGATGGCGCGGTACGCCGCAGGCGAAGCGCCGCCGGTCTTCCGGTCCGCGATCTGCTGGGCGCGGGCCAGGGCGGCGTCCCACGCCTCGCCCCGGTCGATCTCGGGCCGCTCCACGACGATCTCGCCGGTCAACACCCGGGCCGCCCAAACGAGTGACCGCTCGAGGAAGTCGGCGCCGGAGAAGCAGGCATCGAACAGACCGAAGTCGAAGGCCTGGCCGCCCTTGAGCGTCCGGCCTTGGGAGAGCGGGTTGTCCAAGATGAGCGTGACTGCCTTGTCGGCGCCCACCAGGTTAGGCACCAGGTAGCAGCCACCCCAGCCGGGGATCAGGCCCAGCATCACCTCGGGCAGTCCGATCGCGGCTGCTGTATCCAGCACGGTGCGGTAGTCGCAGTGCAGAGCGATCTCCAAGCCACCTCCGAGCGCCAACCCGTTGACGAACGCGAACGACGGCTTGCCGCCCTCGCCGAGCTTGCGGAACACCGCGTGGCCCAGCTCTGCGACGATCCGCACCGCGGGCGCACCGCCGCTGGCGATCGAGATCAGGTCGGCACCCGCGGCCAGGATGAACGGCTTGCCGGTCACCCCGAGGGCGACGATCTCGTCGTCGGCGAGGGCGGTGTCGATGGCGTGGTTGAGCCCGATCAGAGTGCGCGGTCCGAAGGTGTTGGGCTTGGTGTGGTCCTCGCCGTTGTCCAGCGTGATCAGCCCCATCATCCCGGCATGGCCGGGCAGGGTCACCTTGCGCAGTCGGGCGGCGGTGACCCGCTCGGCATCGGTCGAGATCTCCTGGGCCTGTGCCAGCAGCGCCTCCATCGTGGTCATCGGTCGGCTCCCTTCCAGCTCAGGTTCTCCCAGATGACGGTGCCGCCCATCCCGATGCCGATGCACATCGTCGTCAGGCCGTAGCGCACGTCGGGGCGCTCGGCGAACTGCCGGGCGAGCTGGGTCATCAACCGAACGCCGGAGGAGGCGAGCGGGTGGCCCATTGCGATCGCACCACCGTAGGGGTTCACGCGGGGGTCGTCGTCAGCGATGCCGTAGTGCTCCAGGAAGGCGAGCACTTGAACCGCGAACGCCTCGTTGATCTCGAAGGCGCCGATATCGTCGATGCTCAGCCCGGCCTTGGCCAGTACCTTCTCGGTGGCCGGGATCGGGCCGGCACCCATCACCTCGGGCTCGACGCCAGCGAAGGCGAAGGCGACCAGCCGCATCTTCGGAGTCAGACCCAGCTCCCGGGCGGTCTCCTCGTCCGCGAGCAGGCAGGCGGTTGCGCCGTCGTTGATGCCGGCTGCGTTGCCCGCGGTGACCCGGCCGTGAGGTCGGAAGGGGGTCTTGAGACCGGCAAGTGACTCGAGAGTGGTGTCGGGCCGCATCGGCTCATCGCTCACCGCTAGCCCCCAGCCCAGCTCGGCCGATCGGGTCGCCACCGGCACCAGGTCGGGCTGGATCTGCTCGGCGTCGTAGGCGGCCGCGGTCTTTGTCTGGGAGCGGACGGCGTAGGCGTCAGCACGCTCCTTGGTGATCGTGGGGTAGCGGTCGTGCAGGTTCTCCGCGGTCTTTCCCATCACCAGCGCATCGGGATCGACGAGGCGCTCGGAGAGGATCCGTGGGTTCGGATCGACACCCTCGCCCATCGGGTGGCGGCCCATGTGCTCGACACCGCCGGCGATCGCGACGTCGTACGCACCGAAGGCGATGCCCGACGCCGTCGTGGTGACCGCGGTCATCGCACCCGCGCACATCCGGTCGATCGCGAAGCCGGGCACGCTCTGTGGCAGCCCGGCGAGCAGGGCAGCAGTGCGGCCGATGGTCAGACCCTGGTCACCGATCTGAGTCGTGGCCGCGATGGCCACCTCGTCGACCTTCTCCGGCGGCAGCGACGGGTTGCGGCGTAGCAGCTCCCGGATGCACTTGATCACCAGGTCGTCGGCACGGGTCTCGGCGTACTGACCCTTGGCCTTGCCGAAGGGCGTGCGCACGCCGTCCACGAAGACGACTTCTCGTAGCTCTCGGGACACGCTGGCTCCTTGTTGAGAGTGACAGGGGACGGGGGTCAGGTTACCTGTCGGTAACTAACTGCGCACAGCCGGCTCCCATCGGCTGGCATATCGTGACCGGGTGAGCAATCGATCACCCCTGGTGCACATCGTCGACGAGGTGCCCGAGCTGGCCCGGACCGAGGCAGAGCCCCGCGACCTGACCATGGTGGTCTCGCTGGACGGGTTCTTGGATGCGGGCGCGGCCTCGGGGTTGGTCGCCAACCACCTGGAGTCGCTCTCCGACGGCAAGGTGGTGGCGACCTTCGACGTAGACCAGTTCCACGACTACCGCGCCCGGCGGCCCGCGATGTCGTTCATCCGCGACCACTACACCGACTACGAGGCTCCGCGACTGCTGGTGCGGCTGCTCCACGACAGCGGTGGCACGCCCTTCCTGCTGCTGCGCGGCCCGGAGCCGGACAACCGCTGGGAGGCGTTCTGTGCCGCCGTCCGCGATGTCGTCGAGCACTTCGAGGTGTCCCGCGTCGTGGACATCGGGGCGGTGCCGATGGCGGTCCCGCACACTCGGCCGATCGCGATCACTCCGCATGCCACCAGGCCGCAGCTGCTGGTCGGCCAGAGCCCGTGGCGTGGCGAGTTGCGCATCCCCTCCAGCGCCCAGTCGCTGCTGCAGCTGAGGCTGGGGGAATGGGACCACGACGCCCTCGGCTTCGTGGCGCACGTGCCGCACTACCTCGCGCAGTTGGAGTACCCCAAGGCCGCGCTGGCCATCCTCGAGCAGGTTGAGCTCGGCGGACACCTGACCATCGACCTCGGGGCGCTCCGGGCCGCGGCGGAGGAGCGCGAGGTGGAGATCACCGGCTACCTGGAGGCCAACGAAGAGGTGCGCGACGTGGTGGCGGGATTGGAGCAGCAGTACGACGCCTTCCGCGCCGCAGAGGAGTCGGGCGCCGGACTGCTGGCCAGTGACGAACCGCTGCCCACCGGCGAGGAGATCGGCCGTCAGTTCGAGCAGTTCCTGGCCGGACTGGACGGCCCCGACTCCGACCCCGCGGCTGGCCCGACCGGCCAGGAGGACTGAATCGATGCCCGCCTCGGCCGCCGAGCTGGTCGAGCTGCTCGATCTAGAACAGCTCGACCTCAACCTCTTCCGAGGCCGGCAGCCCACCACCATGCGTCAGCGCGTCTTCGGCGGGCAGGTGGCCGCGCAGGCCCTGATAGCTGCGATCCGCACCGCTGGCCAGGAGTATCTGCCGCACTCGATGCACTCCTACTTCCTGCGGCCCGGCGACTACTCCGTGCCGATCATCTATGACGTCGAGCGCCTGCGCGACGGTCGGTCGTTCGCGACCCGGCGGGTGGTCGCGCGCCAGCACGGCCGGCCGATCTACTTCCAGACCGTCAACTTCCAGCAGCCGGAGGAGGGCTTCGAGCATCAGGACGTGATGCCCGACGTGGGTCTGCCCGACTCCGGGCGGAACTTCATCGAGCTGATGGCCAGCCGCGGCGACCTGGAGAGTGAGCAGCTCGCGTTGGAGTGGGCCGCGCTGGACGTGCGGCACCTCGGGAACTCCCGGACCGGTCTGCCCGAGGATCCGATGCACCCGGCCCGCTCACGCTTGTGGGTGCGGGTCAACGGTGAGCTGTCGGACGACCCTCGAGAACACCTGGCGACCTTCACCTATGCCAGCGACATGACCCTGCTGGGGGCCGCCTTGGTCCCACACGACGTGCGGATCGGATCACCGGACCTTCAGGCCGCCTCGCTGGACCACTCCATCTGGTTCCACCGGCCGTTCCGCGCCGACCGGTGGTGGCTCTACGACCAGTGGTCCCCGTCTGCCTCCGGCGGTCGCGGATTGGTCCTCGCGCGGACCTTCACCGAGGACGGCACCTTGGTCGCGACGGTTGCTCAGGAAGGGTTGATCCGGCACCGCGGCTAGCACAGCCTTCCGGACTTTCGGTGACAGACACGCCGTGCTCGGGGTAACGTCTGAGTGCTTCTGTGACGCCTGATCACTGTTGTGACTGATGTGGTTGCAACCGGCTGGTCGCGTCCACCGCCTCCGATGAAGGGTGACGACCCGATGAGAACCGCCGCCGCGCTGGCCCCTGGGATCGCCGTACTGCTCAGCATCTCGACGCTGACCTCGGCCTCCGCCGGCGAGGGCAAGCAGCGCTATCCCGAGGACCGGGTCTCCAAGGGCACGGTGGCCAAGGCGCCGACCACGGCCTACGAGATGCCGTTCCCCTGTGGTCAGGCGTGGACGGGGACGACGCGCAGCAGCCACAGCCCGAGCCCGTTGTCGATCGACTGGAACCGCACCGACGACTATGGGGACGATGTGGTCGCCGCGGCGCCCGGGACGGTCACCGTGGCCGACACGGTCGTGGACAGCGGCTACGGCAAGTGGGTGATGGTGGATCACGGCAACAACGAGACGACGATCTATGCTCACATGTCGGGGGTGGCGGTGAAGGTGGGCCAGAAGGTCGACCAGGGCACCCTGCTGGGCTATGTCGGCGACACCGGCAACGCCACCGGACCGCACCTGCACTTCGAGGAGCGGATCGGCAGCTCGGACACCGCGCCGTACTTCCACGGCAAGGCGTTCGTCTTCGGCTCCACGCTCACCTCACAAAACTGCCCAGACGTGCCGTTGGCGGCGAACATGCGCGGCTCCAAGGCCGCCGAACCCGTCTACTTCACCCGGTCGACTCCGGCCAGGTTCACCACGGTGCTCCCGAAGAAGACGAAGACCACCGTCTTCGGAACCGCCTCCGAGGACCCGGTGCTCGGCGACTGGGACGGCAACGGGCACGCGAACGTCGGCGTGCGTGACCCGGCAACGAAGACATTCGAGCTGAAGACGCCAGCGGGCGTCAAGACCATCAAGTTCGGCATGAAGGGCGACCTTCCCGTAGCCGGCGACTGGGACGGTGACGGCACCGACGAGATCGGCGTACGGCGCCCGAAGGGCGTCTTCCGGCTCCGGCACGCGGACGGCTCGGTGACCCGAGCGCGGCTGGGTGAGAAGGGCGATCTGCCGGTCGCCGGGGACTGGGACGGCGACGGCCGCACTGACCTCGGGGTCTACGACCAGGCTGCCGCGATGTTCACTCTGCGGATCGTCGACGAGGACGGACTGCCGTGGATCGCCTCGGTGAAGTTCGGTGCTCCCGGTGATCTGCCGGTCGTGGCTGACTGGGACGGCAACGGCAAGACCGATCTCGGCGTCTGGGACCCACACACCGCGACGCTCTCCAAGCGGATGGCCAAGCGGCCGACGGCGACCAAGGCGACGGTGACGACAATCCAGCTCGGCCACCCGCGCTGAGTTCCGCCGAGGGTGAACAACCCTTGGCGGGCCTCACGTGACCATCGAAGATCGGGGTCATGAGACTGCTGGTCCTGGGCGGAACCCACCACGTCGGCCGCGCGACCGTCGAGGAAGCCCTGGCGAAGGGCTGGCAGGTGACCACGTTGACCCGTGGCGTCAGTGGCCCTTCGGCCGCGGGCACCGACCAGCGGCACGCCGACCGGACCGACCCTGCCGCGCTCGCGGCAGCGCTGGGCGAGGACGAGTGGGACCTCGTCGTGGACACCTGGTCGGATGCGCCGTCGGTCGTGCTGACGGCGGCCGCCCTCCTGCGCGACCGGGCGGCGCACTATGCCTATGTCTCCTCACGCTCGGTCTACGCCTGGCCGATCCCGTCCGGGGCGGACGAGACCGCGCCGCTGGTCGACGCGGACCCGCACTCCGAGGACGGTGCCGACTATGCGGCCGCCAAGCGCGGTGGTGAGTTGGCCGCTCTCGAGGGCTTCGGCGACCGGGTGCTGCTGGCGAGAGCCGGCTTGATCCTGGGTCCCTACGAGCTCGTCGGCCGGATGCCGTTCTGGCTCGGCCGCCTTGGACGGGGCGGTCCGGTGCCGGTCCCCGGCCCTCCCGATCGTCCGCTGCAATATGTCGACGGGCGCGACCTCGGTGCCTGGCTGCTGGACGCGGGCGCACGCGGCGTGGCCGGGGCGTTCAACGTGGTCTCTCGTCCCGGCCACGCCACCATGGGCGAGCTGGTCGCAGCGATGGTGCACGTGAGCGGTGACCAGGCCGAGCCGGTCTGGCTCACTCCGGACGAGGTGGCCGCTGCCGAGGTCGAGCCATGGTCGGAGCTGCCTATCTGGCTTCCACCGACCGGGGAACTCGCGGCGCTCCACGACGGCGATGTCTCGGCAGCGCTGCGTGAGGGACTGCGCTGTCGGCCGGTCACCGAGACCGTGGCCGACACCTGGGCCTGGCTGCAGCGCGACGGGTTCCCCACCTCGCCACGCGATGGCATCGGCTTCGACGATGCCGCGGAGGCGCGCCTGCTGGCCGCGGCGCGAGGGTTCCGCTCGTCACCCCCTCGAACGTAAACTCGATGGACACAGGGACCCCCGATCTCGAGGTGGTGTGACATGACGTCAGCGAGTCGAGTTGGAACCGCCGATGTCCTCCCACGACACAGCCGGGTGTGGTGTCGCATGCGCTTCCACCACGAGTGGCGGCGTCGGGTCACCGACGACGGGGGTCGTTATCGCATCTGCGAAGCCTGCGGCCTAGTCGACGACGGGACGCTGAACCAGATGTACGACGGTTGGTACATGTCCAACGTGCCGCCCACCAACGAGCGCGGCCGTTAACCGTCCGCGGCCCGTAGGTAGGACCGCACCGTCTGGATGGTGTCCGCCTCGGCGGGAGTCTTGTCGTCGCGGTACCGCACGACGCGGGCAAACCTGAGGGCGACCCCGCCGCCGTAGCGAGTCGATCGCTGGACACCATCGAAGGCGATCTCGACGACCTGCTCGGGGCGCACCTCGACTACATAGCTGTCCTTGATCCGCTCTCGGTCGATGGCAAGCTCGGTGAACCGCTCGGTCTGCCAGGCCAGCATCGCGTCGGTCATCCCCTTGAAGGTCTTGCCGAGCATGACCAGCTCCCCGGTGTCGGCATCACGCGCTCCGAGGTGGATGTTCGACAGCCAGCCCTGCCGGCGGCCGCTGCCCCATTCGACGGCCAGCACGACGAGATCGAGCGTGTGCACCGGCTTGACCTTGATCCAGCCAGCGCCGCGTCGGCCCGCGGCGTACTTCTCGGTGAGCGTCTTCACCACCACGCCCTCGTGACCGGCGGTGAGTGCGTCAGTGGCGAACGACTCGGCGGCCTCGGCGTCGTCGGTGACCAGGCGAGGCACCCGCCAGCGCTCCGGGACGAGGCCGACCAGCGCCTCCTGCCGGCGTGCTCCCGGCTCGTCCAGCAGGTCGGTGCCGTCGAGGTGCAAGATGTCGAAGAAGTACGGCGTCACCGCGACCCCGCCCGCCTGGGCGGTGCGCGAGGCGGTGTCCTGGAAGGCTCGTGGCCGCCCCTGGTCATCGAGGGCCAGCGCCTCGCCGTCGAGGACGTACTGTTCCGAAGGCAGGCTCAGCGCTGCCTCCACTACCTCGGGCAACCGGTGGGTGATCTCATCCAGACTTCGTGTCGCGACGATTACGTCGTCCCCGCGCCGGTGCACCTGGATCCGGATGCCGTCCAGCTTCGTCTCCACGGCGACCGGTCGGTCGCTGAGCTTGGCAAAGGCGGCGGTGAGGTCGGGCGCGCTGGCCGCGAGCATCGGCAGCACTGGCCGACCCACCTCGAGGCCGACCTCGGCCAGACCCTCCTCGCCCCGGTCGAAGGCAACGGTCACGACGGGCACCGTCCCGCCGGCCAGCATCGCGGCGCGGCGCACTGCGGTCAGGGGCACACTTGCTGCCTTCGCCAGCGCCTCCTGGAGGAGCGCATCCAGCGCGCCCTGGCGCACCCCGCCGGTGATCACCCCGCCGAGCCAGCGTTGCTCGTCGGTCGTAGCGCTGCCGAAGAGGTTGGCCACCTCCGCCGCCCGCTGGCTTTGGGAGCCCGGACCGCTCAGCGCGGCCAGCCTCTCGAACGCCTCGTGCACCTCGGTCAGGGTCAGCCGAGGCTCGTCCGCCGCGTCGAGCTTGCGAGGCACCCCACGCCAACCGACACCGGTCCGCCGCTGCAGCAGGCTCCCCGCGAGATAGGACGCCGCAACTTCGCGCTCCTCTGGCGGAGCGGCAGCCAGCGCCGCCGCGAGGACCTCGACCTTCGCCTTCCTGGATCTGGTCGCCGCCACCTCTCCCGACGCTCCCACGATCTGCGCAAGTAGCATTCCCGCATTCTCTCTCGGACCGGGTCGTTGGCCGGGTCGTTGGCCAGGTCGTTGGCCAGGCTGCTGGTCGTCTGGGGTGCTGACCGACAGGGCTTCGACGCGGAGAGGCGGGCCGGTGGTTCGGGTTGGCGGCCGGGTGCTGGTCGTCGGTGGTCACTCCTGTCGCTGCTTGGCTGTTGTGACCAGAGCTTCGAGCCCCGGGCCAGGGAGCATCGATTGGGCGCGAACGCCACGTCAGAGGGCGTTTCCGATGTCGTTTGCGTCCAATCGGCGGGGCCTTGAGTCCGGGTCAGGCGAAGTCCCGTCGATTGTTCCGAAACGGCACATCGATTGGCCGCAAACTGCATCTCGCCTCGTCCCGGATTGTGGTTTGGGCCCAAACGGCAACCCCTCGACCCGCTGGAGCCCGTCTCCCGCGCCCTGGTGGGGCTGGTGCCCATCTTCCGCGGGTCTATGGGTGCTCGGACCCGTCTGCTGCGCCGCTGTTGGGGGTGAGTGTCAGGTAGACAGAGCCAGGCACCACCAGCGACCCGGCCAGCACCGGTGACCGAGACGGCGCTCACCCGGCGTCGCTGCCCTATCGGTCCGCACCAGCGATCACCAGCAACCCGGACGGCAACCCTTTCCACAGCGGGGCGCCCCGTCGCCAACCCAGCCGCCGCCGGATCACGAGCCGATCTGGGTGCGCACCTCGTAGAGCTCGGGGAAGAAGGTCAGGTCGAGGGCGCGGCGGAGGAAGTCGACGCCGCTGGAGCCGCCGGTGCCGGTCTTGTGGCCGATGGTGCGCTGGACGACTTGGAGGTGGCGGAAGCGCCACTCCTGGAAGTTGTCCTCGATGTCGACGAGCTCCTCACAGGTCTCGTAGACGCCCCAGTGGGCGCCGGGGTCGCGATAGACGGCGGCGATCGTCTCGACCAGGGCGGGGTCCATCCGATAGGGCTGGGAGAAGTCGCGGTCGAGCAGGGCAGCTGGGACGTCGTAGCCCGCGCGAGCGAGGAAGGCCAGGAACTCGTCGTAGAGGCTCGGCTCGTGCAGGAGCGTGTCCAGCTCGGCTTGGACCTCGGGAGCGTGCGCGAAGACCTTGACCATGTCGGCGTTCTTGTTGCCGAGGAGGAACTCGACCTCGCGGTACTGCCAGGACTGGAAGCCGGAGCTGGTCGCAAGGAAGGGTCGGATCAGGGCGTACTCGCTGGGCGTGAGCGTCGCGAGCACCGCCCACTGGTCGGTCAGCGTGTGTTGGACGTGCTTGACCCGGGCCAACCGCTTGAGGGCGGGCGCGAGCTGGTCCTCTCGCAGCAACCGGCGGGCGGACCGCAGCTCGTGGACGAGCAGCTTCAGCCACAGCTCCGAGGTCTGGTGCTGGATGATGAACAGCAGCTCGTCGTGCTGCGGCGGGTCGCTCAGCGGGTGCTGTGCGGACAGCAGCAGGTCGAGGCAGAGGTACTCGCCGTACGACAAGTCGTGGCGGAAGTCCTGCCGGATACCCGGCTCCAGATCGCGAACGGCACGGTCAGTCATGGGGCCAACCTACGCCCGGCCGACCGGTTCTGGTCAGGCCCTGCGTCAGCCGGCGATGTAGACCTTGCGCAGCGTCTCGGCGACGTGCCAGATGGTGCGGTCACCCTTGTGCAGGCGGACGACGGCACCCGGGGTCAGCGGGATGACCTCTCCGTCTTGGAACTCCACCGAACCGCGACCGGTGAGTACGACGAAGACCTCGTCGCACTCCTCGTCGCGGACCATGCCTGGAGTCATCTCTTGGATGCCGATCTGAGTGCCGCCGATCCCCCCGAGCAGACGGGCACCTGTGGTCGGAAAGCCGCCGACGGTGTCGTCGGCAGGGACGCGCTGGCGAGGCATCGTGCTCGCGAACACGTCGACATCGAGGTAACGGCCTGTCATGTGAGAAAGCGTGGCACCGACCTGCCATGTTTGCCACACGACTGGGCCGCATTCGGCCTCTGGTCTAGGCAACTTTCTCGATTTGCCCGCTCAGCTTGGCAACTCCTCCGGTCGGGTCGGAGCGTCTGACCCGGATGGACTACGTGTCCTCGACGTTCGGAGGAGGGCCGAGGTGACGGGCAACACGGCTTCGACCCGGCCGCCGGATCGCGTCGCGCAGGCAGTCACCGTCCCGCCGATCTCCTCGGCTCGCTCTCGCATCGAGGACAGGCCTACGCCGGGAGTCCAGGCACCGGCGCCTGGCGCGGAGTCGGTCACGGTGACCATCAGGGCTCCGTCCTCGTCGCGCAGGGTGACCGCCGCGCTCTCGCAGCTGGTGTGTCGCGCCACGTTGGTCAGCGCCTCGACGGCGATGCGGTAGGCGGCCACCTCGACAGCGGCCGGCAACGCTAGCAAGGCCGCCGGCGCGGCCGGCGTCTCGACGGTGACCGCGAGGCGACGGCCACCCTCCGCGAGGGCCTCGGCCTGCTGCTGCAGCGCACCGACCAGGCCGAGCTCGTCCAGCGCGGGAGGGCGCATTGCGTAGACGAGCCGACGGATGTCCGCGATGGCGGCTGCGGACTCCTCCCGCAGAGTGCCGATCAGCGCCTCTGCGGCTTCCGGATCCTGGTCGATCAGATTCCCCGCCGCGTCCGCGGCGAACGCGATCCCGCTGAGCCGGGGTCCCAGCCCGTCGTGCAGGTCGCGGCGGACCCGCCGTCGCTCGTCCTCGAGGGCAGCTCGCGTCTGGGCGCGAGACGTCTGCAGATCGGCGTTGAGGATCTGGGCGTGCCACGTCTGAGCAACCAGCGGCGCCGCCAGCTGGAGCACGGCGACGTCCCCGGTGCTCAACGAGAGATCCCCGGCCCGTAGTCCCACGACGAGCTGTCCGTCCATCCCGGGCAGGTCGAACTGACGGGTGTGGGGCGTCGGCTGGCCGACGGCGGCCATCTCCTCACCGGACACCCGGAGCGCGACGAACGGCAGCACCAGGGCGTCCCGGATGGTGGCGATCGCGGTGGCCGGGTCGGTGATCGAGGAGCCAGCGACGTGGGTGGCCGCGCGCAGTGGGTCGGGTCGGTGCCCGAACAGCATCTCGTCCACGACGCCGTGGAGCAGCACCTGGAGCGGGTGAAGAGCGAGTGCACAGCCGGCAGCCACCAGCGCCTGCACGCCCACGTTGGGTGCCCCGCCCAGTGCCTCGATCAGGGAGACGAGCGTGACGTAGAGCGCGACACAGCCCAGCAACGCGGACAGGGTGACCACGACCTTGACCACCAGCCCCCGCGCATCCACCAGCTCCGGTGACCTGGCTCCGATGAGCATGGCCACGGGGACCAGGCTCGGTGCGAGCAGGCTCAGCGCCCCGGACACCTCGCTCACGACGATGAAGCCCGCGACGAAGAAGCTGACCGAGGTCAGTCCGAGGCCGAGGGCGAGCCAGATCAGCGGCCGACGCTGCTCGGCGGAGCATCGCTCGAGCTTCCACCACAGCTGGACGACCAGCACAGTGGGCGTGACCAGCACCATGACCTCGGACCACGTCGAGTCCGGTGGGCTGAGCAGCGCGATGACCCCGGCGCCGAGGACCACGACCGCAGCGACGAAGTCGACCGGGTGGGCCAGCTCCAGCCGGGGATAGCTGGTCACGGCGAGGGGAGCGAGGACGGCGCCGGCCAGCACGAACAGCCAGACCCCGTCGGCAATGGTGAGGCGGCTGGCCACCAGCACGCCGGCGAGAAGCGCGCCACCGGCGACCGCGGTGCACACCGCGGTGAACAGGCCACCCCGTCCGGGCTCGCGACCGCGCCGGAGGAGGAGCAGACCGGAGACCAGCCAGCAGGCCGCGGTGATCGACAGCGTGCTCGCCAGCAGCGGCGTCACCGGCCCAGGCCACTCTCGCGGGCGCGGATGATCGCCTGGCTCCGGTCGGTCACCTCGAGCTTGGTGAAGATGCTCGTGAGGTGGTTGCTCACTGTCTTGGGTGACAGGCACAGCGCGTCGGCGATGGCGGCGGTACGCCGTCCCGCCGCGAGGAGGTCGAGGATCTCTCGCTCGCGGTCCGACAGCTCGGGGAAGGGCACCGCCTCGGTGGTCGAGAGCGGCGTGGCGAAGAACTCCAGCACCCGCGCCGCGACACCGGGTCCGAAGACCACCTGGGCGGTCGTCGCTGCGTGCACGGCGGCGAGGATCTCCTGCTGGGTCGCGCCCTTGAGGAGGTAGCCGCTCGCCCCGGCGCGCATGGCGGTCAGCACGGTGGCGTCGTCGTCGTACATGGTGAGCATCAAGACCGCGGTCGAGGGCACCGCGGTGCGGATCCTGCGGGTTGCCTCCACCCCGCCGATGCCGGGCATCTGGACGTCCATCAGCACCACGTCGGGAGTCGTCAGCTGGACCTCGCGGACGGCGGCCTCGCCATCAGCCGCAAGGCCCACCACGTCGATGCCTCGAGAGGTCAGCAGCGCCGCCAGGCCATCCCGGACGACCGGGTGGTCGTCAGCGATCAGCACTCGTGTGGGCACCATCCCATGATGGCGGTTGACTGTGCCGATGGTCACGGGTAGTTCTTCCCGGCCGACCGGGAGAGGTCGGGGACGACAGGGGAAGGCCGTCGGTGGGACGGGGAACGGCGGGCTCTGCACGGTGGAGTGGTCCGGATCGGCACACGACGACAAGGAGTCGACATGAACACTTCGACAGATCCGCGATCCACTCCAGCCACCAGCTCGCGCCAGCGGGTCGGCCTCGTCCTGGCGATGCTGCTGTCGCTCGCCAACATCGTGAGCGTTGCCTCGCCCACCCCCGACGGTGAGGTCGGCCCCCCGATCGGCGTGCTCGTCCTCGGGGCCGTACTGGGACTGCTCGGCATCGGTGGGGCGCTGCTGGCCTGGCGCACCGGCAACCGGATGGCGCTACGAGTCACCGCGGGTGCGGTCATCGTGATGGCTCTGCTCGCGGTGCCGGCATTCTTCGTCGACGTGCCGAGTGGTCTCAAGGCGGTGGTCGGTGCCGTCGTGCTGGTCTCCCTCGCCAGCGTGGTGCTGATCTTCAGCATGCCTCGGCAGGAGTCGTGATGACCACCGTCAGCGGCGCCGGCGAGCAGGTGCGGGTCGCCCTCGACCCGGGCCGGACCGGTGTGCTGCGACGACGGAGCCTCGTGACCGGCATGGTGCTGGCGCCGTGGTGCTACGTGGTGACGAACACGGCGTACATGTGGGCGATCCGGGACGGCGGCGACGACCTGACCGGAGAAGGGACTCTGGCACTCGCGGCCGCGCATCCGACACTGATGCGGATCGCACTGACCGCCGTGATGGTGGGCGGCATCTTGATCGTCCCCGCCGTGCTGGGGCTGTGGCGGCTGGCTCCGACGAGCCGTCTCGTGCTGATCGGCGGCGGGCTGATGATCGCGGGCTACATCTCCTACGCCGGGATCGTGCACACCGGCTTCTACGACCTGGCCATGGCCGAGACGGATGGCCATCAGGTGCTCTTCGCCTCGGTGATCGAGCGAGCCGAGGCCGATCTTGCGGCGACCTGGACCTTCCTGCTCTTCGTGCTCGGCAATCTGATCGGCACCCTGGTGGTGGCGATCGGCCTGTGGCGCAGCGGATCGGCGCCGCGGTGGTCGGCGGTGGCGATCGGCCTCTGGCCGGTGCTCCACGTCTTCGGACTGGTCGCCATGCCCAACGAAGTGCCCCAGGTGATCGGCGCGGTCCTGCAGGCCGCCGGGTTCGGCGCCTGCGCGGTGACGCTGCACCGGCGCGGGATCGGGACCGTCGCGGGAGTCCGTCGGGGGTGACTACTAACCTCCTGCGCATGGAGGACGGCGCAACCCGGGTCTGGCGGCCAGGCTGGCCATGCCCGGTGGGCGCCGTCCTTGCGCCGTTGCGGCACGGTCGCGGCGACCCCGCGTGGCAGCGAGACGACACCGGTCGCCACTGGCTGGCCATGCGGGCGCCGTCCGGGCCCGCCACACTCGCGATCACCGCCCGCCCCGAGGACGGCGAGGTGCACGGGCGGGCCTGGGGGCCGGGTGCGGAGTGGGCGCTGGAGACGATGCCAGACCTGCTCGGAGCCGCCGACGATCCTGCAGGATTCACGCCGCGCCACCCGCTGCTCGACGAGGCCCAGCGAAGGCACCCCCATCTGCGGATCGGGCGCTCAGGACGCCTCTTCGAGGCACTCGTGCCGGCGGTGCTGGAGCAGAAGGTGACCGGCCAGGAGGCCAACCGCGGCTATCGGGCCCTGGTCCGGCGGCGCGGCGAGCCCGCGCCCGGACCGGTTCCGGCCGAGCTGCGGCTGGCGGTCCTACCGGCCGCTACCGCCGTGCGCGCCGTGCCGTCGTGGGAGTGGCTGCAGATGCACGTCGACCCGGCCCGCTCCCGTGCCCTGGTCCGCTCGGCCCAGGTGGCCGACAGCCTGGAGCGGGCAGCTGGTCTGCCGGGCGAGGAGGCCGACCGTCGACTCAGGTCCGTTCCCGGGATCGGGGTGTGGACCAGCGCGGAGGTGCGGCTACGCGCTCTCGGCGACGCGGACGCGGTGAGCTTCGGTGACTACCACTTGGCCAAGGACGTCGGCTGGGCGCTGTTCGGGCACGACATCGACGACGACGCGCTCGCCGAGGTGCTGGAGCCCTATCGGCCGCACCGAGCCCGCGTCGTGCAGCTCCTCGCCGCGGCCGGCGTACGACGTCCGCGGCGCGGCCCGCGCCTGGCCCCGCGCACGCATCTGCCTACAACAGGGGGCGCAGCGGCTGCAGGAGCCCCTCGGTGAACTTGCGGTGGAGGTCCCGGGCCTCCCACTCGTCTCGGGTCAGCTCCAGGCTGCCCGACTCGTCGACAGCGAAGATCTCCTCCATCGCCTCGGCCATCCCGGGGTCGATGATCTCGACATTGATCTCGTAGTTCCCGGTGAGGGACAGCCGGTCGATGTTGGCCGTCCCGACCGTCGTCCAGCTCCCGTCGATGGTGGCCGTCTTCGCGTGCACCATCGCCTCCTTGAAGCGCAGGATGCGCACCCCCGACGCGAGCAGCTGGGAGAAGTAGCCCCGCGAGATCCAGTCAGCCACGATGTGGTTGGACTTGAGGGGGATGAGCAGCCGCACATCCACGCCTCGCTCCGCCGCTTGCTTCAGGGCGTCCACGAAGTCCTGGTCGGGCAGGAAGTAGGCCTGGGTCAGCCAGATGTGATGGGCGGCCCGGTTGATCGCCTCGAGGTACATCGCGCGGATCGGGAACATCCACAGTCGGGGAACATTGCGGTGGAAGCGGACCCGCGGCTCCCACTGCGACGCCGCCTCCAGGACCAGGGGCGGATGCGACTGCCCGATCCGGCGGCGGCGGTGCAGGTTCCAGAAGTCGGCGAAGGCCCGCCGCAGGTCCCACACGTCCGGGCCGGTGATCCCGACGTGGGTGTCGCGCCACTCAGTGGCGTAGGCCGTGCCGATGTTGTAGCCCCCGACGAAGCCGATCCGGTCGTCGACGACCAGGATCTTGCGGTGGTCGCGGCCGTAGCGGCTCAGGTCCCAGAACCGCAGGCCCGCCGACCAGACCGGATAGCGCAGCACGTGCAGGTTGGCAGGGAACCGCTTGAAGGAGGGCGCGACGACCAGGTTCGCGAAGTTGTCGTAGATGACATAGACCTCGACCCCACGGCGGGCAGCGCGGATCAGGGCCTGCTTGAACTGCTCACCGACCTCGTCGCCCTTCCAGATGTAGGTCTCCAGCATGATCTGCCGTTCGGCGCTCTCGATGGCGGCCAGCATGTCGTCGTACAGGTCCTGCCCGAAGGTGTACGTCGTGACCGCGTTGTCGCCGATCTGAACAGTCGCCGGCGGGGTGGTCGGGAAGCGGCCGGGCTTCTTGCCTCGCCGGCGGTAGGAGTCGACCAACGTGAGCCCCAGGGCGGTCCCCACCGGCACGACGATCAGGCCGACCAGGACGCGCCGGAGCACGGTCAGCCAGCGGGTCGACGGGAGGATGCGGCGGGACACTCGATCAATCTAGATGACCGCTCCAGCGACCGACCCGGACAGTCCCCGCCGCTGGCGGGAGCGACTGTCGGCGGCGGGTCGTACGCTCGTGCCCATGCGACCGATCACCGACCTCGAGCGCCGGGTGGCGCCCTTTCAGGTGGTCTCCGAGTTCCAGGCCTCGGGAGACCAGCCGACCGCCATCGAGGAGATCGTCCAGCGCGTCAACGACGGCGAGAACGACATCGTCCTGCTGGGCGCCACCGGCACCGGCAAGACCGCGACCATCGCCTGGGTGGCCGAGCGGCTGCAGCGGCCGATGCTGGTGCTCCAGCCCAACAAGACCCTGGCCGCCCAGTTCGCCAACGAGCTGCGGCAGCTGTTCCCTGGCAACGCGGTGGAGTACTTCGTCTCCTACTACGACTACTACCAGCCCGAGGCCTACGTCCCGCAGACCGACACCTACATCGAGAAGGACTCCTCCATCAACGAAGAGGTGGAGCGACTGCGACACTCGGCGACCAACTCCCTGCTGACCCGCCGGGACGTCATCGTCGTCTCCACGGTGTCCTGCATCTACGGCCTGGGCACCCCGCAGGAGTACGTCGACCGCATGGTCCGGCTAAAGGTCGGTGACGAGCACGACCGCGACTCCGTGCTGCGGCGCCTGGTCGACATCCAATACACCCGCAACGACATGTCCTTCACCCGTGGCACCTTCCGGGTGCGCGGCGACACCCTGGAGATCTTCCCGGTCTACGAGGAGCTGGCCATCCGGGTGGAGTTCTTCGGCGACGAGATCGAGCGCCTGATGACGCTGCATCCAGTGACGGGTGAGGTGCTCACCGAGGACGAAGAGCTCTACATCTTCCCGGCCACCCACTATGTCGCCGGACCGGAGCGGATGGAGCGGGCCATCGCCGGCATCGAGGAGGAGCTGGTCGACCGGCTGGAGTGGTTCGAGCGGCACGGCAAGCTGCTGGAGGCGCAGCGGCTGCGGATGCGCACGACGTACGACATCGAGATGATGCGGCAGGTCGGCTCGTGCGCAGGCATCGAGAACTACTCGATGCACATCGACGGTCGCACCCGCGGCAGCGCACCCAACTGCCTGCTCGACTACTTCCCGGAGGACTTCGTCCTCGTCGTCGACGAGTCGCACGTCGCCGTGCCGCAGATCGGCGGGATGTATGAAGGCGACATGTCCCGCAAGCGCAACCTGGTCGACCACGGCTTCCGGCTGCCCAGCGCGATGGACAACCGTCCGCTGAAGTGGGAGGAGTTCTTGGAGCGGATCGGTCAGACGATCTACCTCTCGGCAACGCCGGGCAACTACGAGCTGGACAAGATCGGCGGCCGCGACCACGCCGTCGAGCAGCTGATCCGGCCGACCGGACTGGTCGACCCCGAGGTGATCGTCAAGCCGACCAAGGGTCAGATCGACGACCTGATCCATCAGATCCGCACCCGCACCGAGCGCAACGAGCGGGTCTTGGTGACCACGTTGACCAAGAAGATGTCGGAGGACCTCACCGACTATCTCCTCGACGCCGGCGTGCGCACCCGCTACCTGCACTCCGAGGTGGACACCCTCAAGCGCATCGAGCTGCTCCGAGACCTCCGCCTGGGGGAGTACGACGTCCTGGTCGGCATCAATCTGCTCCGTGAGGGCCTCGACCTTCCCGAGGTGTCCTTGGTGTCGATCCTCGACGCCGACAAGGAGGGCTTCTTGCGCTCCGACAAGTCCCTCATCCAGACCATCGGCCGGGCCGCCCGCAACGTGTCCGGCGAGGTGCATATGTATGCCGACTCCATCACCCCGTCGATGGAGGCGGCGATCGACGAGACCAACCGTCGACGCGCCAAGCAGGTCGCCTACAACCTCGAGCGCGGCATCGACCCGCAGCCGCTGCGCAAGAAGATCGCCGACATCACCGAGATGCTGGCCCGCGAGGACGAGAACACCGAGGAGCTCCTCGCCACCTGGCAGCATCTCGACCCGCGCTCGAAGAAGGCTCCGGTCCCCGGGCTCTCCAAGCTCAAGACCTCCGACCAGGCTCCCGATCTGGCCGGCCTGCCGAGCAGCGACCTCGCCGAGCTGATCCAGCAGCTCACCGAGCAGATGAAGAACGCCGCCGCCGAGCTCCAGTTCGAGGTCGCCGCCCGCCTCCGAGACGAGATCTCCGAGCTCAAGAAGGAGCTGCGCCAGATGATGGAAGCTGGGGTTAGGTGAGCCCCGACGACAAGACGCCGGTGGCCCACTCACCCGGCCAGACGTCGTTCAGCAGGGGCTTGGACGTCCTGCTTGCCGTGGCGCGCAACGGCCAGGTGACGGTGCCCGAGCTGGCCGAGGAGCTGGCGCTCCCGCAGAGCACCGTCTATCGCTACGTCCGCTGCCTGCGGGAGTACGCCCTGATCGAGGACGCCCGGGGTGTCTACGTGCCGGGCTGGCGGCTGATGGACATCGCTGGCCACCATCTGACGTTCACCAAGCTCGCCGAGCTGGGTGGGAAGCATCTGCGCACCCTGACCTACCAGACCGAGGAGACCGCGGTGCTAGCGGTGCGAGCGGGGTCGCACGCGATCTGCTTGCGGCAGTCGGTCTCACCTCACCAGGACCGCTATGAGTTCCGGATCAACCAGTTGCTGCCCCTGCATGCCGGGGCGGGGTCGCGGTTGTTGCTGGCCTATGCGCCGCGGCCCATCGTGGACATCACGTTGTCCCACCTGACTCGCTACTCCGACAACACCCCCGCGGCCGAGCGACTGCTCGACCTGTTGGCCCGGACGCGGCGGGACGGCTTCACCGTCTCGCTGGGTGAGTTTCAGCAGGGTGCGGTCGCGGTGGCGGTGCCGGTGTTCGTCGCGGGCGAGCTGGTCTGCTCACTGACGCTCGCCGGCCCGGAGACCCGCTGCTCCGAGGAGGAGTGGAAGCGTCGGTCGGTGCGGCTGCTGCGGTTGGCCGCCCAGGAGCTGGAGACCGAGCTGGCCGATTGATGACGATCGGCACGACGTTCCCAGGGCATGAGAACGCGCATTGAGGCCCGAGTCGCCACGGCATGATTCTCAAGTCCCCGACTCGCGTGCAAGGAGACACTCCATGAACCTCCGTCCCAGGCGTTATGCCACCGTCGCCGCTCTGGCCCTAGTTGTCCCAGCCCTGCTGAGTGCCTGTGGCTCGGGGGACGATAAGTCGGAGCCGGCCGCCGCGGGCTCGGACGCGCCGCTGCACTCGATGCTGCCCCAGGAGCTGCAGGACAAAGGCTCCATGACCATCGCGAGCAACGTGGAGTATCCCCCCTTCGAGTTCTACGACACCGACAACAAGACCGTGCTCGGCATCGACCGAGAGATCGCCGACGGACTCGAGCGGCAGCTCGGCATCAAGATCGAGTTCGAGAACATCGCCTTCGACGCGATCATCCCCGGTCTCGAATCCGGTCGCTACCAGATGGCCATGTCGGCCATGACGGACAACAAGGAGCGTCAGCAGCAGGTCGTCTTCGTGGACTACTTCTCGGCCGGCGCGGGCATCATGTCCCACGAGAGCGACGGCGACCAGTTCCAGGAGCTCTCCGACCTCTGCGGCGTGACGGCGGGCATCGTGAAGGGCACCACCGAGGTGCCCCAGGCCGCCGAGGCGTCGAAGGAGTGCGAGGCCAACGGTGAGGACCCGATCGATTCGGTGATCTTCCCCGGCCAGAACCAGGCCATCCTCGCCCTGCAGAACAACCGGGTTCAGGTCGTGCTGATGGACAGCGCCCCCGGTGCCTACGCCGCCAAGCAGGCCGGTGGTCTCCAGATGAGCAAGCCCTACGAGTCGCAGCCGTTCGGCATCGTCTTCGCCAAGGGCACCGACGAGCTGCAGAAGGCCGTTCAGAAGGCCCTGGAGAACATGCTCGAGAACGGGGAGTACATGAAGGCCCTCGAGAACTTCGGGCTGGAGAGCGGCGCCGTCGACTCCTTCCCGATCAACGGCGGGACACAGTAGTCATGACCACGACGAGCGCTCCGACCCAGATGGGCGATGGGCGCGACTCCCGGGTGGTGCTGCCGACGCGCCACCCGGGCCGATGGGTCGCGGTCGTGGTCATCGCCGCACTGGCCGTGTTCGCCGTCTTCCAGGTGTTCGGCAACGAGCGCTTCCACTGGGACGTGGTGCGGGAGTATCTCTTCGCCGAACCCATCCTGCAGGGCGTGCTCAGGACGCTGATGCTGACCGTGGCGGCGATGGTCATCGGCATCAGCCTGGGCATCGTGATCGCGGTGCTCCGGCTCTCCCCGAATCGATTCCTCAGCACGGCCGCCTGGCTCTACTCCTGGTTCTTCCGAGGCACCCCACTGCTGGTCCAGCTGCTGTTCTGGTACTTCCTCTCGGCCCTCTATCCGACCATCGGAGCAGGTGCTCTCAGCTGGGACACCAACTCGCTGATCTCCCCGCTGACCGCCGCTCTGTTGGGCCTGGGTCTCAACGAGGCGGCGTACATGAGCGAGATCGTCCGCTCCGGCATCTTGTCGGTCCCGAAGGGGCAGGCCGAGGCCGCACAGGCGATTGGCATGAACAGGGGCCAGGTCATGCGTCGGGTGGTGCTGCCCCAGGCGATGCGAGTGATCATCCCGCCCACCGGCAACGAGACCATCGGGATGCTCAAGCACACCGCCCTGGTGTTGGTGATCGGCTACACCGAGCTGATGACGTCGGCGTCGCTGATCTACTCGCGCAACTACCAGACCATCCCGCTGCTGATCGTCGCGGCGCTGTGGTACCTCTTCATCACCGCGATCTTGTCCGTGGGCCAGTACTACATCGAGCGGCACTTCGGACGCGGCTTCTCCAACAGCCGGGTCCGCAGGCAGCGCAAACCTGACGCCACGACGGAGGCCGAGGTCGCCGAGGGCGATCCCGCACAGGGAGCGACAGCATGACGACACCGATGTTCCAAGCGATCGACGTGCACAAGTCGTTCGATCATCACGAGGTGCTCAAGGGCATCGACATGACGGTGGCGCGCGGTGAGGTGGTCTGCCTGCTCGGCCCGTCCGGGTCCGGCAAGAGCACGTTCTTGCGCTGCATCAACCACCTCGAGAAGTTCGACCGTGGCGAGATGTGGGTCGCCGGCGACCGGGTCGGCTACCGGCCGCACGGTGACGCACTCAGGGAGCTCAGCGAGCGCGAGATCGCCGGCCGTCGCGCGGACATCGGCATGGTCTTCCAGCAGTTCAATCTGTTCGCCCACCGCACGGCGCTCGAGAACGTCATGGAGGGGCCGGTCATCGTGCGCGGCGAGAAGCGCGGCGATGTCGCCAAGCGGGCCAAGGACCTGCTCGGACAGGTGGGACTCGGCGACCGTGGTGACAGCTATCCGTCGCAGCTCTCCGGCGGCCAGCAGCAGCGAGTCGCCATCGCCCGGGCGCTGGCGATGCAACCCAAGCTGATGCTCTTCGACGAGCCGACCTCGGCTCTCGACCCGGAGTTGGTCGGGGACGTGCTCGACGTGATGAAAGGCCTCGCCCGGGACGGCATGACCATGATCGTGGTCACTCACGAGCTCGGCTTCGCCCGTGAGGTCGCCGACCGGGTCTACTTCATGTCCGATGGCGTGGTCGTGGAGAGCGGACCACCGGAGCAGGTGCTGGGCGCACCGCGCGAGGAGCGCACGAAGTCGTTCCTGTCCAAGGTGCTCGCATGACGGTGACCGGGCACGTGCGCGGGCACGGCCCGGTCCGCCGACCAGACCTGGACGGCATCCCGACGTACTCCTCGGCCAGGCCGGGGCCGGTCCCCGTCCAAGTCCGGGCCTCGTCCAACGAGGCGCCCGGGGAGGCGCCGGACGAGCTGGTCGAGGCGATCGCGACCGCGGGGCGGCGTGGCGGGCGCTACCCAGTGCTCGCCGGCCTCGACCTAGCCGCCGCCCTAGCCGCCCGACACTCCCTGGCGGCGGAGCAGGTGGCGGTCGGCGACGGAGCGCTCTCCGTGCTCGACCGGACCCTGCTCTCCTTCGTGACGCCCGGCGCGAAGGTGGTGATGGCCTGGCGCAGCTACGAGGCCTATCCGATCAGCGCCATGGTCTCTCGCAGCACGCCCGTGCTGGTGCCGTTGACGTCGGAGGGCACCCACGACCTGGACCGGATGGCGGGCGAGGTGGATGACACGACCGCCGCGGTGATCGTGTGCAACCCCAACAACCCGACCGGGACGACCGTGCCCTGGCCCGACCTCGAAGCGTTCCTGGACGCGCTGCCGACCACCGTTGTTGCCGTGCTCGACGAGGCCTACGTCGAGTACGCCGACCCGACGGGCCGGCCGAGCCTCGCCGAGCTCACCACGCGCCCCAACGTGATGGTGCTGCGCACCTTCTCCAAGGCCTACGCCATGGCCGGGCTGCGCGTGGGCTGGGCGGCCTCGACCCCCGAGATCATCTCGGCGGTGCGCTCCGTGAGTCCGCCGTTCCCGGTGTCCACGCCCGGCGTAGCAGCCGCGTTGTGCTCGTTGGGGCACCCCGAGTGGCTGGAGGCGCGGGTCCGGGAGACCCGCGCCCAGCGTGACCAGGTCACCACCCTGCTGCGCGGTCACGGGCTGCCGGTGCTGGACAGCCAGTCGAACTTCGTCTGGCTGCCGATCGGAGCCGAGACGACCCGCTTTGCGGAGGTCGCCGCCGATCACGGCGTGCTGGTCCGGCCGTTCGCCGACGAAGGAGTCCGGATCACCGTGGGAGACCCCGGTCTGCCGGCGCTGCTCGAGAGCGTGCTCGCCGGGGTAGATCATCCATGAGTGGCTCGGACCCAGCTGTCGCTGAGCTCGCCTCGCTCCTCGGCGGCGGCGCGCGCGTGCTGACCGATCCAGATCTGCTGGATAGCTTCCGCCAGGACCAGACCACCGTCGTCCCCGGCGACCAACCGCGTGCGGTCGTCGTGGCCAGCACCACCGATGACGTCGCCCAGGCGCTGACCTGGGCCTCCCGGCACCAGGTCCCGGTCGTCCCCCGGGGTGCCGGCACCAGCCTGGCCGGGGGCGCCTCGGCCGTGTCCGGCTGCCTCGTGGTGGTGACCACGGGCCTGCAGCGCATCCGCGAGATCGCTCCCATCGACCGGGTGGCTGTCGTGGAGGCCGGCGTGGTGACCGCGGACCTCGACCGGGCGGCAGCGGAGCACGGCCTGATGCACGCGCCCGACCCCTCCAGCTATGAGACCTCCACCATCGGCGGCAACGTGGCAACCAATGCAGGGGGGCTGCGCTGCGTGAAGTACGGCGTCACGCGCCAGTCGGTCCTCGGTCTCGAGGTGGTGCTGCCGGACGGCCGGATCCTGCACACGGGCGGTCGGACGACGAAGGACACCGCCGGCTACGACCTCACCGGGCTCTTCACCGGGTCGGAGGGCACCCTTGGCGTCATCACGGCCGCCACCATCCGGCTTCAAGCCAGGCCAGCCGAGGCGCCCGTGACGATCGTGGCGGCCTTCGACTCGCTGTCGGCCGCCGGCAGTGCCGTCACCGCCATCGTCTCGGACCGAGTGGACGTCTCCATGCTGGAGCTGCTGGACGAGATCACCCTGCGCACGGTCGACGAGTGGAAGCGGATGGACCTCGGCGACGTCACGGCGATGCTGGTCATCCAGTGCGACGGTGCCGCGGCCGAGGAGTCGGCTGCATCGGTCATTCGTCTGTGCGAGAACGGCGGCGCCGACTTCGTCGCGCGTTCCGCGGATGCCCAGGAGGCCGAGGAGCTGCTCACGGTGCGCCGATTGGCCTACCCGGCGGCGGAGCGGCTCGGCGAGTGCCTCGTCGAGGATGTCGGCGTGCCGGTGAGCCGACTCACGGAGATGATCGACCGGATCGGCGTCATCGCGGACCGCCACGGCGTCCAAGTGTTGACGGTGGCCCACGCTGGTGACGGCAACCTCCACCCGACGTTCATCTTCGAGCGTGGCTCTGGCATCCCCGATCCGGTTCGGGACGCGGCAGCCGAGGTGTTCCAGGCTGCGCTCGATCTCGACGGCACGATCACCGGTGAGCACGGCGTCGGCGTCTTGAAGCGGGACTGGCTCCAGCACCAGATCGGAATCGTCGGCATGGACGTGAGCCGCCAGATCAAGCAGGCGATCGATCCCGCCGGGATCATGAACCCCGGCAAGGTGTTCGCTCCCGCCGAGTGAGCCAAAAGTATTTTTGGAAAGTGTCCGGATGGTGGGACCAGAGGGTTGTTTCGGGGCGTGATTGTCGGTGGTCGGGTGTTGGCTTACTGGTATGAGTCAGTTCGAGCAGCGGTCACTTCCGGAGGGGTCTCCGGGTGCGGTGTTGGCGGCTGCTCGGGGCTACCGTGAGGCCGAGCTGGCTGCCGCGACGGGGCTGTTGGAGATGGCGGTCGAGTGGGCGTCGATGCACGAGCCCACCCAGGCCGGGGTGCCGGCGGCGACGTGGTGGGAGGCGGGCCGGTCGATCTCGATCGCGGGCGCCGGGGCACCGTTGATCGCGGAGTATGCGGTGGCCGAGTTCGCGGCGGCGGTGGGGATGTCGACCGATCAGGGCCGCAGCCTGATCGGGCAGGGGTTGGATCTGGCCTACCGGTTGCCGAACACCTGGGACCTGCTGCATGAGGGGAAGGTGCCGGCGTGGCGGGCCCGTCGGTTTGCTGATCTGACCCGGAGCCTGACCAAGGACGCCGCGGGGTTCGTCGATGACCAAATCAGCGCGGTGGCGGGGAAGGTGTCCTGGGCCGGGTTGGACCGGCTGGTCACCGAGGCCGCCCGGCGCTACCTGCCCCAGACCATGGACGACCCCGCCGAGGCTGAGGCTGAGGTGGGGCGGGACCGGCGTGGGGTGGCGGTGCGCACCGACCAGGCTGGTCTGGACGGGGTCGTGCCGGTCGAGGCCTACCTGAGCGTCGAGGATGCTCTCGACTTCGAGCACGCGGTCCAGGCCGGTGCCGAGCAGCTCAAGACCGCCGGATCGACCGATTCTCTCGACGGCCGTCGCGCGACTGCGGTCGGCGAGATGGCCCGCGATCAGCTCGCCCTCGACCTCGCCCAGCCAGATCCTTCCGCAGACGAGCCGGCTTCATTTGCCGGGTCGGGGCGGGTGCGCCGCCCCCGTGACCCGGTGGTGCTGTATCTGCACCTCTCCGAGGACGCCGTCACCGGCCGGGTGGGTGAGCTGGAGCGGCTGGGTCAGGTGGGGCGGTGTGAGAACACCCGGTCCCCGGTCACCGCGGAGACGATCCGGTCCTGGTGCGGCGCCCCTGGGGCGCGGGTCGTGGTGAAGCCGGTGATCGATCTGAGGGCTCATGTCCGGGTCGAGCAGTACGAGATCCCGACCGGCTCATCGAGCGGATCGATCTGCGTGATGTGACCTGCTGCTTCCCCTGGTGCAGCCGACCCGCCCGCCGGGTGTGCGACCACGACCACGCCATCCCGCACGATTCGGGTGGCCCGACGTGTGACTGCAATCTGGCCGCGCTATGTCGACATCATCATCGGTTGAAGACACATACCGGCTGGCGGTACAAGATCCTCGAACCCGGCCTCTACCTGTGGACCAGCCCCCACGGGTATGTGTTCCTCCGCGACCATTCGGGCACCACCGACGTCACCCCCGCCGGCCTCACCGTCATCCCCGGCTGCCCCGACGACCCCGACCCGCCCGAGTAGTTACCCCGCCCCATACGCCGCCACAGCCACCGTGGCGGCGTATGGGGGCGTGTCTGGACGAATACGATCGCCACATGGAGATCCTCGCGGGCGCAGGAGCGTACGTCCCGACCACGAGCAGCGACTGGCAAGAGCACCTCGAGGTGCCGGACCTCAGTTGCGGCACCTACTCGCTGCCTGCTGGTGGGACCGATACTCAGGTGCCACACACGGAGGACGAGATCTACGTCGTCTCCCGCGGTCGGGCGACGCTCTGGACCCCGACCGGATCCGCTCAGCTAGGCCCCGGTGACGTTGCCTTCGTGCCAGCGGGGGAGGAGCACCGTTTCATCGACATCGTCGAGGACTTCGCGGCCATCGTGGTCTTCGGGCCGGCGGAGTATTCACGCGCACAGGAGTGACTGCGGCCAGCAGCGATGATTCTCGGGGCGTTGTCGGGTCTGTACGTCGTAGTCGTCCATGGCCATCGAATCGGGAGGCGTCTTGAAGCTTCTGCTCACATCCGGGGGAGTTACGAACGAGAGCATCCATACGGCGCTGGTCGAGATGCTGGGCAAGCCGATCGCGGAGTCGGCAGCCCTCTGCATCCCGACGGCGCAGCACGGCCACTCGTGGTGCACACCGCAGTCGTCCTGGCGCTTCATCACCGGCCAGACCCCGGCGCCGATGTGTGACCTCGGCTGGAAGTCCGTCGGCGTTCTCGAGCTCACCGCGCTGCCGAGCATTGGTGAGGAACGTTGGGTTCCGTGGGTGCGGGAGGCCGACGTCTTGCTGGTGGACGGCGGCGATGCGACGTACCTGTGTCACTGGATGCGGAAGTCTGGTCTGGCCGATCTGTTGCCATCGCTGTCCGAGACGGTCTGGGTGGGAGTGAGCGCCGGAAGCATGGTGATGACTCCCCGGATCGGTGACGAGTTCGTCAGCTGGGGGCAGGCCGACGATGACACCACCCTGGGAGTCGTCGACTTCTCGATCTTCCCGCACCTCGATCACGAGCAGATGCCGGAGAACACGATGGCCGATGCCGAGCGGTGGGTGGCCGACATCGGCGGTCCGGCGTACGCCATCGACGACCAGACCGCCGTCAAGGTGCTCGACGACATCGTCGAGGTCGTCTCCGAGGGGCACTGGCGGCGGTTCCCCTAGCGCCGACGCTCGACCGGCGGCCAGCTCACTTCGGGCTGTACCTCACACCTTCTTCGAGACAGAAGGCGGTCGACCAGGCAGTGCTGCCGGGATGGCACTCGCCGTCCACCAGGCTGCGGTCACCGATCGGCTCGCCGAGGTCGATGTCGACCGGAACGCCTAGGGTGCCTTCGCAGGTCCCGCCGTCGATGCGGGGCGCGATGGTGAAGGTGATCTGAATCTCCGAGTCGGTGAACTCGATCTCCGGGGTCTGGGGTTCGCCTTGCACACCACTGCTGCACCCGACTCGACTGACGATCGCGGTGAACTCGGAGGTGTCCGCCGTCAGTTGCTCACCCCGAGCGACCTCCCAGGTCGCCGTGCTCGGGTCGGCCGCGCAGGCTCCCAGGATCCAGACAACGCCGATCACCAGCGCGCCCGCCGCTGCCGCTCGGCGCATCCGGAGCCACAGCGTCCCTGCCATCCAGACAGAGTAGGGGTCCCATCACTGAGGAGGTAGTACGGCGGCGATGGCCGCCTCCAGTGCCCGTCCGACGTCGGGGACGCTGCGATGTTGCGCCTGTTCGACGACGACCTCGCCACCGACGACCACGGTCGTGACGTCGGGGCCGGTGGCGGAGAAGATCACGTGTGCCAGCGCGTCGCCGCTCCGGGCTCCGGCGGTGCGGGGCGAGTCGAGGCGGACGGTGACCAGGTCGGCGAGGGCGCCTGGCTCGAGCCGACCGGCTTCGGACCAGCCGAGCGACCGGGCGCCGTTGGCGGTGAGTGCCGTGGCGAGCTGGGGAGCGGTCAGATGTCCGCGGACACCGCGCACCAGACGCTCGTCGAGCTCGATCGCGCGACCTTCCTCCCACAGGTCGATCACCATGTGCGCGTCGCTCCCCACCACCAGGGGTGAGCCGGCGGCATGGAGGTCGACGGCGGGTCCGACCCCGTCGCCGAGATCCCGCTCCGTGGTGCAGCACATGCTGATCGTCGTCTGGGTGCCGCCGAGCAGGCGGATGTCCTGCTCGGTCAGGTGGGTGGCATGCACTGCGGTCGTCTGTGGCCCGAGGACACCCCGTGCGTGCAACAGCTCGGTGGGGGTGAGGCCGAAGTGCTCGACGCACGCGGCGTTCTCGGCCGGCTGCTCGGAGAGGTGCACGTGCAACGGCAGCTCGCGACCGCGGGCATACTCCGCGATCCCCGCCATCGCGTCCGAAGGCACCGCGCGCACGCTGTGAATCGCGGCACCGACGCGCACCAGGTCCTCGTTCGCAAGCGCATCCAGCCGCTTTACCCACGCCTGCCAGGAGCCGTCGTCGAATCGGCGCTGGACTCCGGTGAGCGCCGATCCGGTCACGTCCGCCTGGAGATAGCAGGTGTCCAACAGGGTGATCCGCAGGCCGACGTCGCGTGCGGCGGCGATCACGGCGAGCCCAAGCGCGTTGGGATCGGAGTACGGCGTCCCGTCGGGCTGGTGGTGCAGGTAGAAGAACTCACCCACGCTGGTGACGCCGGAGAGCAGCATCTCGGCGTAGGTCGCCCGCGCCAGCTCGTAGAGACTGTCCGGGTCCATCCGCTCCGCTACGCCGTACATCAGGTCCCGCCACGCCCAGAAGTCGGCGACGCCGCTCTGGGAGTGCCCTCGGATCGCCCGATGGAAGACATGGGAGTGCGTGTTGGCAAGGCCGGGGAAGGTGAGCCCGGGCAACGCCACGGCGTCCGGCGGAGCCGGCACTCCGGCCGTCACTGCGCTGATGCGTCCGTCGGCCACCTCGATCAGCACGTCGCTGGCGGCGCGATCGCCACCCAACCAGGCCTGCTCGGCGTGGAACTGCGTCGGGGCCGTCGCAGTCACCCGGTCACCTCCGTGAGGATCCGGCCGTTCTTGATCACGGTCTCCACTGAGTTGCGGCCCAGCCGGTAGGCCAGCTCCTCGTGGCTGGAGACGTCGAGGATGATCAGGTCGGCCTGGTGCCCGACCACCAGCGAGCCGATCCGGTCGGCCAGGCCGAGGGCTCGCGCCCCGCCGTGCGTCGCGGCGCGGACGGCCTGTGGCACCGAGAGGCCACCGGCTCGGCAGGCCATCGCAATGGCCAGTTGCATGCTGGTCGTCCAGCAGCCCGGGCAGATGTCGGTGGCGATGGCCAGCTCCATCCCGGCCTCGGCGAGCGCGTGGGCCTGGACGGGCCGCGGATGCGCCACGGCGTAGTCCAGGCACGGCATGTAGACACCCGCGACGCCGGCCTCGGCGAGCTGACCGATCTCGGCGAGGGTGGTGAAGTTGAGGTGGTCGACGCTGACCGCACCCATCTCGATGGCGAGGGCGGCTGCGCCGGTGTGGCTGTAGGCGTCCAGGTGCAGCTTGGTGCGCAGGCCGCACTCCAACCCGGCCTGGAAGATCCGCCGGGTCTGGTCGAGGTCGAAGTAGCCCTCGTCGCAGTAGACGTCGTTGAAGTCGGCCAGGCCCTCGGCGGCGACCTGGGGAAGCTGCCGGATGATCTGCTCCACCCAGGTCTCCGGCGCGACGTCGTCGGGGAAGGCGTGCGCACCCAGATAGGTGGAGACGAGGTCGATCGGCAGATCGGCGGCCAGCAGCCGGTTGGCCTCCAAGATCCGTCGCTCCGCGTCTACCTGGAGGCCGTAGCCGCTCTTGCTCTCGACCGTGGTCGTCCCGTGCTGGATCATCTCCAGCAGTCGAGGCCCAGCCTGAGCGACCAGCTCGGCAGCGGGGAGCTCGCGCGTCGCTCGCGCCGTGCCGGTGATGCCTTGGACGGCACCCTCGGGGACAGGCAGGCCGCCGACCCGGGCGGCGTACTCCCGCACCCGGGAGCCGCCGAAGACCACATGGGTGTGGGCGTCGACGAAGCCCGGCAGCACCACCTTGCCGGAGGCGTCGATGGTGCGGGTGCCGACATAGCCGCTGACGTCGCCGACGGCGGCGATCTGCCCGTCGTGGACGGCGACCCCGCCGCTGGTGCACCCGATCAGGTCAGGTGCACCAGCGGCACAGGTCAGCAGCTCGCTGGCACCGGTGATGACGAGGTCGACGGTGGTCGGCTCAGGCATCGTCGGGGCCGAAGGTGGCCTCGCGGGTCCACCACAGCGGGATCGAGAGGCCCTCGCCGGGTCCCACGTTCTGGGCGACCTCGCGGGCCCGCTCGTAGCCTGCCTGGGCATGCCGGACCACGCCGATGCCGCTGTCGACGGTGAGGGCCGCCTTCAACCGGAAGTCGGCCTCGTCCGAGCCGTCGGCGATCATGGTCACGCCGGTGTGCACCGAGTCGCCCATCGCGTAGTTGGCCTGGATCGCGATCAGGTCGCACATCGCCGAGGCGTTGAGCAGGCCGTTGAGGTAGGGCCAGTCGGAGATCACGTCCGAGCCGTCGGGCATGTTCTCGGACTCGAAGGTCGGGTTGATGATCGACCCGGAGTCGAGGTTGTCCCGCGAGAACGCCACCGGTCCCTTGACCTCACCCTTCTTGACCAGCTCGTTGACGGCCAGGCCGAACTTCTTGCGCTGACCGAAGCCGAGGTAGCACACCCGGGCGGGCAGCGCCTCGATCGGGACGTGCTGGCGGGCCAGGGTGATCCACCGGGTGACCAGCTCGTCGTCGCCGAACAGCTCGAGGCAAAGGTCGTCGAGGCGAGCCAGGTCGGCCGGGTCGCCGGAGGTGCAGGTCCACCGGAACGGTCCGCGACCCTCGAGGAAGAGCGGCCGTAGGTAGGCCGAGACAAACCCGGGGATCCGGTAGGCGTCGGGGTGGCCACCGAGCTCGGCCTCGCGGCGGATCTGGTTGCCGTACTCGAAGGTCGGGATGCCGAGGTCGTAGAAGGCGTTCATCGCGTTCAGGTGGCGCACCATCGCCTCGCGCGACACCTGGAAGTAGGCGTCCCGGTCGCGCTTGCGGAACTCCTCGGCCTCGCTGATCGTGTAGCCGACCGGCACGTAGGCCACCGGGTCGTGGGCCGGGGTCATCTCGGTCACCACGTCGGGGCGGAAGTCATGCTCTAGCGCGTACTCGAACAGCTCGGTCGCGTTGGCCACGACCGAGATGCCCAGCGGGCGCTTCTCATCGGCGGCCTTGCGGGCCATCTCCAGAGCCTCGGGGATGGAGTCGGCGATCACGTCGCAGTAGCCGACCTTGAGCCGGTTGCGGATGATCCGCTCGTCCACGTCGGCGCAGACCGCCACTCCGCCGAGCATCGTCATGGCGCGTGGCTGGTTGCCGCCCATGCCGCCCATGCCCGCGCAGAGCAGGATCTTGCCCTCCCAGGTCCCGTCCAGGTGCACGTTGGCCACTGAGCGGAGGGTCTCGAAGGTCCCCTGGATGACGCCCTGGGTGCCGATGTACTCCCACGGGGCCGCGGTGTACTGGGCGAAGATGGTCAGGTTGTCGTCGTGCAACTGGTAGAAGCGGTCCCAGGACGGCCGCACGAAGTTGGTGGTGGCCATCACGACTCGCGGGGCGAGCTCGTGGGTGCCGAAGACCGCGACCGGCATGCCGGACTGGACGACGAGGGTCTGGTCGTTCTCGAGATTCTTCAGGCTCTCCACGATGGCGTGGTACGACTCCCAGTTGCGGGCCGCCTTGCCGATGCCGCCGTAGATGACGAGCTCGTCGGGGTGCTCGGCCACCTCCATGTTGTTCTCGAGCATCCGAAGGATGGTCTCCTGCTTCCAGCCCTTGCAGCGCAGCGTGTCGCCACGCTGAGCCTTCACGTCGTGGACCACCTCCTTCTTCTCGAAGGGCGGATAGCTGACCGGCATGTGCTCGGTCTTGCGGATCGCTTCGGCGGTCATGAGTGCTCCCTTGTCTCGTGATGCGTGCTGGCGTGATGCGTGGTGTCGTGGTGTGGCGTGTCGTGACGGGTCGGGTTGACGGCGGCTGCACTCACGTCCTGGACGGCCCCGGTGTGCACCAGAGCGGTGGCGGCCCAGATCCGGGGGTACATGACCACGTCGCGAGTGAGGTGGTCGATGGTCCGGCCGTCCTCGGTGGGCGTGCTTCGGACCAGGTCGAGCACGGCTCGGGCGGAGGGCGAGATCGCGGTGCTGTCGAGGCCGGCCTTGGCCAGGCGAAGCTCGAGGGCCTGTGCGGCCATCACCAGCTCGGTGCCGACCACGGTCTCGATGTTGGCGACCACCTGCCGGGCATGCCGGCCGGCGTTGTTCGCCATCGAGACGTGATCCTCCTGGTTCGCGCAGGTGGGGATCGAGTCCACGCTGTCGGGGTGGGCCAGCGTCTTGCAGTCGGAGACCAGCGCAGCGGCGAGGTACTGCGGCAGCATGTAGCCGCAGTCCATGCCGACGTCCTTGGAGTCGACCAACATGTCGGGCAGACCTCGGTTGAGGGTGCCGTCGTCGAGCCGGAAGAGACGCCGCTCGGTGATGCTGCCGATCTCCGTGGTGACGATCGAGACGAAGTCGGAGACGAAGGCGAGGTACTCGGCGTGGAAGTTGCCGCCCGATACCGCCTTCAGGGTGCGGCTCGGCGGCAGTCCCGGGAAGATCAGCGGGTTGTCGGTCGCGGCGTTGATCTCGCGCTCCACGATGCCGCGGCAGAAGGCAAGGGTGTCCCGGACCGGCCCGAGGACCTGAGGCACACACCGCAGGGAGTAGGCGTCCTGCGGTGGCTGTCGGGTCGGGTCCTGGTCGGCGCCGCCGTCGACGAGCTGGCTGCCCGCGAGGAGTGACCGCAGATGGGCGGCCGAGTCGATCTGGCCCTGGTGGCCGCGGGCCTGGTGGATCTCGGCCACGAAGGCGTCGCCGAACCCGGTCAGTGCCTCGATCGTCATCGCCGCGGTGACCTCACTGGTCAGGGCGAGGTTCTGTGCGTCGTACAAGGCCAGGCCGGCCAGCGCGGTCGAGAAGGACGTGCCGTTGAGGATCGCAAGCCCCTCCTTGGGCCCGAGCACGAGCCGCTCGATGCCGGCCCGCCGCATCGCCTCCTTGCCGCTGAGCAGCTCTCCGTCGAACCAGGCGTAGCCGGACTCCTCGTCGAGGTCCTCGCCGCCGTCGCGGCTCGCGACGATGGCGAGGTGCGCGAGGGGGATCAGGTCACCGCTGGCGCCGAGGCTGCCGAACTCGGGCACGGCGGGCACGACACCGCGGTTCAGCATCGCGGCGATCGTCTCGATGATCTCCGGGCGCGCACCGGAGTGGCCGCGGGCCAGGCTGGCGATCCGGATCGTCATCGCGGCGCGGATCACCTCGGTGTCCAGCCACCGGCCCACCCCGCTGGCGTTCGAGACCACGAGGCGGCGGGACAGGTCGCTGGCCATCGCGGGGTCCTGGAAGGCCTCCCGCCCCGCCAACGATCCGAAGCCGGTGTTGATGCTGTAGATCGGTTCGACCGGTTGGCCGGGCTGACCGGCCACGGCCTCTCGAACCCAGCTGAGGCTGGCCGCCATCGCCTCCGCGACGTCGGAGCCGATCTGGACCTCGGCGCCGCGGCGGGCGACCGCGACCACGTCGTCGAGGGTGAGCGTGCCAACGCCCAGGGTGATGGGGCCTAGATTGCCTTCGCCCAGGGTGATCTTGTCGAGGGTGATCTTGCTGTTCACCGTCGCTTCCTTCCGCACATCCGAGACTGTCCCGTGTCACCACGGCGGTCACAATCGGCGTTCTTACGCCGTGAGAGCGGCGCTCCCGACAGCCCGACCGGCTGCCGCTCAATCGCGGTCGTCGCGGCGCAGGCCGCGCATGGCGGTGAGGCCGACCAGGCGGGAGACGACGAGGGCGAGATACATCACGCCGGCGAACTGCTCGAGCATCACGACCGCGCGGGCCTGGGGGAGCGCGGGGAGGATGTCGGAGAGACCGACCCCGGTCAGGCTGGCGAAGGAGCAGAACAGCAGGCTGAACCACGGTTGGTCGCCCGGAGTCGGTCCGACGAAGGAGCCCGGCCAGACGATCTGGGTGGCGACGAAGACGTAGGCGAAGGCCCAGGCCACGACGGTGAAGGTCGCGCCGGTCGCGTAGAGCTCGTCGGTGGTGACCTCACTGTCGGCGAACAGATAGCTGATCATCGCCCACGACACGTAGAAGTAGAACGGCGCATGCACCAGCGCCGAGGTGAGTACGACGGCGTCGGAGGTGGGCGCAAACGCCTCCCAGATCGCCAGCACCACTGCCGGTGCACCCAGCATCAGCGCGATCCACGTCCGCGCCGGACTTGCATGCACCGCCCACAGGGCAAGCGCGACGATCACCGTTCCCACCACACCGAGCAGCAGACGTCCTGCCGTGGACGTGCCCAGGAAGGGGTAGGTCAAGATGCCCAGCAGTTGCCCCACGAGCAGGACCGCCGACGGGTGCCGTCGGACGCCCTCGAAGCCGAAGCCGGTCGGTAGGGCAGCGCTCACCACGGCCCACCCGGAGGCAGCCGCCGGACGGCTCGCTGCTCCTTCTTCTCCAGACGGCGCACCTCGGAGGCGACGTAGTCCGACCGCGAGGTGGTGACCCGCAGCGCGTTGATCCCGGTGCCGAGCATCACGAAGATCGGCCAGGGGAAGCCGCGCGGGCCCATCAGCACCCACCAGATGCCCCAGCAGACGATGGATGCGGTGAGAAAACCGAAGATCGCCTCCCGACGCGCGCGGCGGAAGCTCTCCTCGGCCCGGGTGCGTAGGTCGATGCGGGCTACGCCGACCGGGGGAGCAAGCGTCGGCAGCAGGTCGGCCACGAAGTGGGGGAGCTCGCCCAGCAGCTTCGCGTGGGTGACCGCCTCGGTCCGCTCGTCGAACTCCCCGCGGTCCAGTCGGCCCTCGGAGTAGGCCTCCGCGAGCACCTGATGGATGACGTCGCGGTCGACGTCGGCGGCCCGCAGCCCCGCATGCGCCGGCATGCGTGGATCCAGGGAGAACCGCCCCCACGGGTCGTTCCCGGTCGGGGGCCGCGGCTCGGCTGCCATGAGGTGCATCGTATGTCGACCCCGGTGGTCTGATAGACCTGACCCATGGACGCCGAGGTCGACCTGGTGATCGTGGGAGCGGGCCCGACCGGTTTGTTCGCCGCCTACTACGCCGGCTTTCGCGGCTTCAGCGTGGCGGTCGTCGACTCGCTGCCCGAACTGGGCGGCCAGATCACCGCGATGTATCCGGAGAAGGCGATCTTGGACGTGGCCGGCTTTCCCTCGGTCAAGGGCCGTGACCTGGTCAGTGGGCTGGTCGAGCAGGCCGCGACGGCCTCACCGTCGTACTTCCTCGACCGCACCGCCCAAACTCTCGAGACCTCCGAGGGCGGCCTCACCCTGGGGTTGGACGACGGTAGCCGGATCGCGGCCAAGGCGATGATCATCACCGCCGGCATCGGCAAGTTCAGTCCCCGCCCGCTGCCGGCGGGCGACGGCTGGCTGGGCCGGGGCATGGAGTTCTTCGTGCCGAGCTTCGAGCCGTACGTCGACAAGGACGTCGTCGTCGTGGGCGGAGGGGACAGCGCCTTCGACTGGGCGCTGCACCTGGAGCCGCTGGCCTCCTCGGTGACCCTGGTCCACCGCCGCGATGCCTTCCGCGCCCATCAGCGCAGCGTCGACGCGGTGCGCGCCACCTCGGTGCAGATCATCACCCGGGCCCAGGTCACCCAGGTGCACGGCGACGGGATGGTGTCGGGTGTCGAGATCACCGTCGATGGTGAGCCGCCCGTCGAGCGGCCCGCGCAGGCGATCGTCGCGGCCCTCGGCTTCGTCGCAGACCTGGGACCGCTGCAGTCGTGGGGGCTGGAGACCGACAAGCGCCACGTGGTGGTGGACTCCTCGATGCGCACCAACCTGGAGCGGGTCTTCGCGGCTGGTGACATCACCGAGTATCCCGGCAAGGTGCGCCTGATCGCCGTCGGCTTCGGCGAGGCCGCGACCGCCGTCAACAACGCTGCCGTCGCGATCGATCCGAGCGCCCACGTGTTCCCAGGTCACTCCAGTGAGGGAGGCTGATCCACGATGAAGGTCACCGTTGACTTCGACCTGTGCGAGTCGAACGCCGTCTGCGAGGCGATGGCGCCGCACTACTTCGAGCTCGATGACGACGACTACCTGATGGTCAAGCAGGAGGATGTCCCGCCTGAGGACGCCGAGCTGCTCCGTCGGGTGGTGTTCTCCTGCCCTCGCCAGGCGATCTCGCTGGTGGAGGACTGAGCGAAGCGCCCACCGCTCCCGGGCGTCGGTCATACTGAGCAGTAGGTTCCACGGCCGCTTCGGTCCGTGCCCGATCGGAGAGGTCCCGGATGCGTGTCGCGCTGCTGTCCTATCGCAGCAAGCCCCACTGTGGCGGTCAGGGCATCTATGTGCGCCACCTCAGCCGTGAGCTGGTCGCCCTCGGTCACGAGGTGGAGGTGTTCTCGGGTCCGCCGTACCCCATCCTCGACGAAGGAGTCCGGCTGACCAAGGTCGAGAGCCTGGACCTCTACCGCGAGCCCGACCCCTTCCGCATCCCGAAGCTCCGGGAGTTCCGTGACCGGGTGGACGTCGAGGAGTTCCTCACCATGTGCGTGGCCGGCTTCCCGGAGCCGAAGACCTTCAGCACCCGGGTCGCGCGGCTGCTCCGTGAGCGGATCGACGACTTCGACATCGTCCAGGACAACCAGGTGCTCGGCTCCGGCCTGCTCGGTCTCGAGGAGGCCGGCCTCCCGATGATCACCACGATCCACCATCCGATCACCTTCGACCGACGAATCGATCTTGCGGCGGCCCCCCATTGGTGGCGCCGGCTGGTGCTGCGCCGGTGGTACGGCTTTGTGCGCATGCAGGCGAAGGTGGCCCGCGCGGCGCGTTGGATCCTGACCCCCTCCGAAGCCTCCAAACGAGACATCGTCGCCGACTTCGGCGTCGACCCGGAGCGAGTCCAGGTGATCCTGCTCGGCGTGGACGAAGGGTTCCGGCCACCTACCCAGCCACGAGTGCCCGGTCGACTCCTCGCGATGGCCAGCGCCGATGCTCCGATGAAGGGGATCAGCACGCTTCTGGAGGCCTTCGCCAAGCTCCGCACCGAGCGGGACCTGGAGCTGTATCTGGTCACCAAGCCGGTCGAGGGCGGCCGCACCGAGCGACTGGTGGAGCAGCTCGGCATCGGCCAGCACGTGCACTTCGTGCACAACGTCAGTGACATGGAGCTGGTCGAGCTGATGGGCTCAGCCGAGGTCGCCTGCGTGCCATCCCTCTACGAGGGGTTCTCGCTGCCGACCGCCGAGCTGATGGCCTGCGCCACCCCACTGGTGGTGTCGCGGGCAGGTGCCATCCCGGAGGTAGTCGGTCCGGACGGTGAGTGCGCTCTCCTGGTCACTCCGGGCGATGTCGGGGAGCTGGAGCGCGCTATCGCCACGCTGCTCGACGACCCGGAGCGCCGAGCGGCGATGGGCGAGGCAGGACGGCGCCGCGCGCAGGAGAAGTTCAGCTGGCGCGCCGTTGCGGTCGGCGTCGCCGCTGCCTATGAGCGGGTGATCACCGACTACCGGCGCGAGCGTGGGGACGAGGAGTGATCGCATGCTGACTGTCGACTTCGACCGGCTGGGGCTGCGCCCGGGCGATCGGGTGCTGGATCTCGGTTGCGGCGCCGGCCGGCATGCCTTCGAGATGTATCGCCGCGGCGCCGACGTGATCGCGTTCGACCAGGACCCCGACGAGCTCGCTGCCGTGGGTGAGCTGTTCGCCGCGATGCGAGCTGCCGGCGAGGTGCCAGACGGAGCCGAGGCGGACATCAAGGAGGGCGACGCGCTGGCGTTGCCGTTCGCCGACGGCGAGTTCGATCGGGTCGTGGCCGCGGAGATCCTCGAGCACGTCCCGGCCGACATCCAGGCTCTCGAGGAGCTGGTGCGGGTGGTGCGACCCGGTGGCACGGTGGCGCTCACCGTGCCTCGCTGGCTCCCCGAGGTGATCTGCTGGAGGCTGTCCGCGGACTATCACAACGAGCCGGGCGGTCACATCCGGATCTATACCGACGCCGAGCTGATCGCCAAGGCGGAGAACGCCGGCCTGGTCCTGGACGGCAGGGGCTACGCCCACGGCCTGCATTCGCCGTACTGGTGGCTCAAGTGCGCCGTCGGGGTGAAGAACGACGACCACCCCCTCGTGAAGGGCTACCACCGCCTGCTGGTCTGGGACATCATGCGCAAGCCACGCACGACTCGGTTCGCGGAGCGGGTGCTCGACCCCGTGATCGGCAAGTCGCTCGTGCTCTACCTCCACAAGCCGGCATGACCGGCCCGGTGCTCTCCACGGGCCAGCTGCGTGACACGGCGCGGTCCATCGTCGCCATGCAGGAGCCGACGGGTGCGATCCCGTGGACCCCGGGCGGGCACACCGACATCTGGAACCACGTCGAGGGCGCGATGGCGCTGCTCGTAGGCGGTGAGACGGCAGCGGCTGAGCGGGCGCTGGCGTGGGTGCCGACCCAGCAGCGCTCGGACGGCTCTTGGCCGTTGAAGATCGTGGCGGGCCGGGTCGAGGACGCCAGCGGCGAGACCAACGTGTCGGCATACCTCGCTGTCGGCCTCTGGCACCACTGGCAGGTCCGCCGCGACCGTGAGTGGGTCGACCGGATCTGGCCGGCCGTGCGGGCAGGTCTGGAGTTCGTCGTCGGCATGCAGCTGCCCTTCGGCGGGATCGCCTGGGCGCAAGAGTGGAGCCAGGAGGGTCCGGCCAGGGTCAACCGGGAGGCGCTGCTGGCCGGCTCGTCCAGCATCTACCACTCGCTGCGCGCGGGCGTCGCGCTCGCCGACCTGGTCGGCGATCCGCAGCCGCACTGGGAGCTGGCCGGTGGGCGGCTGGGCCACGCCCTGCGTGAGCACCGTGACCTGTTCATGGACAAGTCGACCTACTCGATGGATTGGTACTACCCCGTCCTCGGAGGGGCCGTGAGGGGTGAGGCGGCACGCGCGCTGCTGGCCAGCCGCTGGGAGGTGTTCGTGCGGCCTGGCCTGGGCATCCTGTGCGTGGACGTCAACCCGTGGGTCACCGGAGCCGAGACCGCCGAGCTCGCGATCGCGCTGGAGGGCTTGGGCGACCACGACCGGGCCAGGCAGCTCTTCGCCGACCTGCAGCACCTGCGCGCCGAGGGCGGCCGCTACTGGACCGGCTACGTCTACCCCGACGACGTGCACTGGCCGGTCGAGCACACGACGTACACCGCCGCGGCGGTGCTGTTGGCGGCCGATGCGCTCTTCGATCTGACTCCGGCCGCCGGCGTGCTGCGCGGCGATCGGCTCGCACCGCACTTCGGCGAGCTGGACCTGCAGTGTGGTTGCCCGTCAGCGAACCGGGTCGCCGGCGTCTCCGCGCACTCGGCGTAGCACGCGCATCGAACCCAGCTCGTCGGCCTCGACGAAGTCCCCGCTGTCGAGAGCGCGACAGAAGATGTCGTACGGCGGGCGCCCACCGTCAGCCGGATCGGGAAAGACGTCATGGATGACCAACAACCCGTCGGCCTGCACCCACGGCGCCCAACCGGTGTAGTCCGCTTGAGCGTGCACCTCGGCGTGCCCACCGTCGATGAAGACCATCGACAGCGGCGTCCGCCAGAGCGCCGACACGCTGGTGGACCGACCGACGATGACGACGACCTGCTCCTCCAGCCCCGCCCGGGCCAGGGTGTGGCGGAGGAACGGGAGGGTGTCCATCAGACCCGACTCGGGGTCGACCACCTCGGGATCGTGATGCTCCCAGCCGGCCTGGACCTCCTCCGAGCCTCGATGGTGGTCGACGGTGAACACCATGCCGCCCACCTCGCGCGCCGCCGCGCCCAGATAGATCGCCGACTTGCCGCAATAGCTGCCGATCTCCAGCACCGGACCCCGCGGCAGCTGGGTCCGCGCGACTCGGTGGAGCAGCAGCCCCTCAGCCTCCGGCATGAAGCCCTTCGTCTCCCGGGCCAGCGCGAACAGGTCTGTCACTGGGTTCTCCGTCACTGACCCACCAGGCCGGCCTGCCAGTGCCGGTGGTGCCAGGTCAGATAGCGCTCGATCGCGCGGACCACGTGGGCGGAGCGGATCGACGCGAACAGGTCGAAGGCGTGCTGGGCGCCGGGCAGCTCGGCGTACACCACGGTGTTGCGCGAGACGGCGCGCAGCCGCTCGACGAACACCCGCGCCTGCTCGACCGAGACCAACGAGTCGCCGGCACCGTGGATGACGAAGAAGTCCGGTGCGTCCGGTGTGATCCGCAACAGGGGAGAGGCCTGCTCGAAGACCTCGGGCGTCTCCTCCCAGGTGTGCTTCATCACCTTGGGACCGAAGAAGTTGTCCCGGATCCAAAGTGCGCTGCGCAGCCCGGAGGAGGCGGCGATGTCGTAGACGCCGTAGTGCGGCACGGCGGCTCGCACGGAGGTGTCCGCGTCCTCGAAGCCGGGTTGAAAGGCCGGGTCGTCCGGAGTGAGCGCCGCCAGTGCGGCCAGGTGACCACCCGCCGAGCCGCCGGTGATGACGACGTACGACGGATCGCCGCCGTAGTCGGCGATGTGCTCCTTGACCCAGGCCAGCGTCCGCTTCACATCGATGATCTGCGCCGGCCACGGGTCGCGCGGCGCGAGTCGGTAGTTTGCGGCCACGCACACCCAGCCGTGTGCGGCGAGCTGGTTCATCAACGGGATGCCTTGCTCGTTCTTGCTGCCCAGCACCCAGCCGCCGCCGTGCACCTGAACGAGCACCGGGGCCAAGGTGTGCTCACGGTCGGCTGGCCGATAGATGTCGAGCAGGCCGCGCCCGCCCGCGTCGGAGTAGCGCAGGTCGCGATCGACCCGCACTCGCGGGTCACTCCGCCGGAACGGCGTGACCAGCTGATGCCACGGGGTGGCTAGCTCTTCCGGCGTGACCGGATCCAGCTCGGCCGCCAACTGCTCGCCCAGGTCGTGCGTCACCACATCGTCGACCAGCACCCGCACGCCGCGGCTGGCCCGGATCAGCCGGACCAGGCCGTACGACGTCGCCGCGGCGACCGCGAGCCCCGGCCAGCTGGCCCTGCGGCGAAGCACGCTGATCACCGTGTCGGCCACGGTCAGGCCGAGCAGCTGTGGGGCGAGCTCGCCCGTCAACAGCCCCGCCGGGAAGGCATAGGCGCCGCTGCGTGGACCCTGCGGCGGCCGGAGCGCGTTCGCGGTCAGCGCGGCGGTGACCAGACGCCGACGGAGGAAACCCACGCCGTCATGCTACCGAGGAGTAGGGGAACGCTCGGCTTCGGGAGTGGTGCGCTCCCGCGGTGCTGTGGTGGCCCTGACCCATCTCCCGCGGTCCTATGGTGGCTGGGGACCCGGTATACGAGGCACTTTGCCACTACAAGACCGCGGCAGACGCAAGAACACCGCGGCAGACACCCGTCCCTACGGCGACGCGGCGCCGTAGACGGTGACCTCGCTCAGGTCGGTGTAGGAGCAGCCGGAGTAGGCGCCGTCGGGACAGTTCGTCTCGAAGTCGGGGGTCTGGTTGCCCTGCATGATCACCTTGACGTGGTCCACGCCGTTGGCGCCGGCGGTCAGGTCTACCTGGTTGATCAGACCGCGGTCCTCGAGGGTGAACTCCCCGGTGGCGGCGGGGGTCCACGTGCTCCCGCCGTCGGAGGAGGTCTCGATGGCGAACTTGCCGAGGGAGGCGCTGCCGCCGTCGCCGCAGGTGGCCGCCGGGTCGATGCCGACACCGGTGATGTCGACCTTGGTCGGCAGCGCGATGACGATGAACTTGTCGATGAAGTCTGTCGTCGGAGTGCCGTCGTCGTCGCCGGTCGTGCTGCTCCAGCCCGTGGCCTGGCTGAGGTCGATGGCCTCGCCGGGGCCGCAGCCGTAGATGCTGTAGTCGGGTCCGTTGAAGTCGGCGATGGTGGCCCCACCGCTGGCGGCGGCCCAGTCGCGCCGGATCGAGAAATCCTTGGTCGCACCGGAGACACTGACCGTCACCGGGGTGCTGACCGGAAGGTAGCCGTCCCCGTTGACCACCAGCTTGCTGTAGTCGCCGACCACGACGTTGCTGATCGTGTAGTGGCCGTCGGCGTCGGTCACGGCGGAGGGGTTGACCGGGTTGCCGCCCTGGAAGGGCAGGGTCACCACGGCGCCCTCGACCGGATCGCCGCTGTCCTCGTCGGTCACCGTGCCGGCAATGTCCGCATGCTGCACGGTGCTGGGCGGGGTGTGGAAGTCGGCAGCGGGAGCCGCGTCGTCACCGGTGAGGGAACCGGAGAAGTAGCCCATCCCGCGGGTTGCGAAGACCTGCCAGATGGTGTTCTCGTGCGCCCCGCCATAGACGGCGGTGTCGGCCATCAGGATGGAGTCGCGCATGTCGAGGTAGGACGGGTTGCTCGACGTGGTCAGCTCCATGCCACGGGTGACCAGGTTCGCGGTCTTCTTGTGACCCAGCTTGGCCCGCAGGTCCCACAGCGTCTGGCCCCAGATCTCGCCGTCGCCGTGCACCTCGGGTCCACCGACGATCTTGGCGTAGTCGGCATAGGTGTAGCCGCCGGCGTGACCGGTGTCGCCACCGGTGCACTCGGGGCTGCCGACCGAGGAGACCTTGCAGTCGATCGCCTCGGTGCGCACCAGCGCCGCGCCGGCGCCGTCGTACTCACCGAGTCGGACGTCGGGACGTGGCTTGTCCCGCTCGAGCTTCTTGGTGACCAGGTAGTCCAAGGCGTAGAAGTCGCTCCAGGCCTCACCCATCGCGTCACCTTGGATCGGGCCGAGCGTGGAGAGCCCGGTCGGGTCGATGACCAGACGGTGCGACAGGCCGTGGGTGTACTCGTGGTAGACGGTGTCGGACTCGTCTCCGGTGTTGTTGGGCGGGAACGGATCGCCGTCGGGGTACGACGTGAACGGCTGGTGCTGGAGGTACATCTGCATCACCGGCGCGTGTCCGTCCGGTGGGGTGTCCATGTTGGCGTTGTCGATGTGCGCACCGTCCGGGAGCCCGGTGCCGGTCGAGTTGGCGCCGTCCAAGGTCTGGGTGTCGACCGCGTCGTGGCCCTTGCCCTTGCCGGAGAAGTTCTTGGTCTGGAAGTTGCCGGCCGCCTCGGTGAAGCCGATTGGCTTGCGCTCCAGGTAGTCGTGGAAGTTGTTGACGAAGAAGAACACCTGCGCGGTGTTCTGGGCGCGGTTGGTGCGCCAGGAGTAGGGCTTGTTGGGGTTCCAGCTGCACGGGTTGGGGTTGTCACACCAAGAGATCCGCTTGAGGTGGAAGGGCTTGAGGCGGTAGTTCCACTGATGCTTGCTCTTCGGGCCGACCTCCTCCTTCTTCTGCGGTCGGCCGTCGTCGTTGACGTCGGAGTAGGCGTGCGAGTTGTTGCCCTTGAGCCTCTTCGCGGTGCCGCTGAGCCAGCCCTTCTTGGTGTAGTTCACCTTGAGGTACTTGCCGCCGCCGTTGTAGGCGGGCTTGGGGTGGTTGCGGAAGGCCACACCCGTGCTGTGCGGGCCCTTCTCGGTGCGCTCGTGGACTCGCAGCGACTGGCGGTAGATCACCTTGCCGGTCGCAGCGTCGACGACGCTCACGGCTGGTTGGTCGGCGTCCATGGTCAGCGTCTGCCAGCCCAGGTAGGTGCCGCTGCGGGCGACCAGCAGGACCTTGCTCGCGGTGCTCCGCGGTCCGGCCTTGGTGGGTTCGCCCGCCGCCCGGGTGAGGGCCTGGTCGGCCGTGAGCTGGGCCCGCGCCGGCTTGCCGACCAGCGCGCCGGGCACCGGAGACCCGCCGACCTCCAACAGTCGGCCGTCGGCGGTGACGGCCGCAAGCAGACCATTGCTGAAGACGGGAGTCCCGTCGATGACCTGGGTCCAGGACAGGTGGTGGATGCCCGCCACGTCGACATAGTCGCGGCGCAGCCGGAAGGTGGACAGGTCAGCCGATGCCAGACCGAGGGCCGGCGCGTGGTCGCGCACGTAGGCCAGCGCCACCGAATCGGGGCTGGCGGTGCTCGGAGCGGTCAGGAAACCACCGCGGACCGCCACTCGACGAGGCGTCCCGGTCACGCCGTCGATGTCGAGGATCGCGTCGTCGCCCAGCGACTTCGCGAGTGCACGGGTCGCCGGCCGCGCGCTGGCGCGTGCCTCGGCGCGCTGGACCGACAGCCGGTGCTTCTCGGTGACACCTTTGCGGATGTCGATGTCCGAGCCGGTCGATCGGTGGGTGCCGGTGGTCCGGGCCTCACTCGGCGCCGGCTGCGGACTAGCCCCTGCGGGAGACAGCGTGCCCGCGACGGCGACCGCCCCCACGCTGGCCAGGATCAACGTCGTCAGGGCATGCGAGGTCCGGGTCATGCGCTCCACCATGTCCTAGGTAGGCCATCAGTGCAACCGTCCACTTGAGGGTCACGCCCGAGCGGTGAGGATGACCGGGCCGTCCTCGGTGATGGCGATCGTGTGCTCGGCGTGCGCGCCCCGCGATCCGTCGGCGGACTTGATGGTCCAGCCGTCGGAGTCGATGTAGATCTCGTCGGTGGTCTGCAGGAACCACGGCTCGATCGCGATCACCAGACCGGGCTTGAGCGGGAAGCCGCGATGCGGGCGGCCGTCGTTGGAGACGTGCGGGTCGCCGTGCATGGTGCGGCCCACGCCGTGCCCGCCGAACTGCAGGTTGATCCCGAGGCCGTGCTCGCGGGCGACGTTGCCGATGGCGAACGAGATGTCTCCGAGCCGATTGCCCACCTGGGCGGCGCCGATGCCTGCCGCGAGTGCGTCCTCGGCCACAGCGATCAACCGCAGGTCCTCCTCTCGCGGGGTGCCGACCACCATGCTGACTGCGGAGTCGGAGACCCAACCGTCGACGCTGGCCGCGAAGTCCAGCGACACCAGGTCGCCATCGAGGAGGGTGTAGTCGTGGGGAAGGCCGTGCAGGACGGCGTCGTTCACCGACGTGCACAGCACGTGACCGAAGGGCATCGCGCCGAACGAGGGGTGGTAGTCGATGTAGCACGACTCCGCGCCGCGCTCCCGGATCATGTCGTGGGCGAGGCGGTCCAGGTCGAGCAGGTTCACTCCGACATCGACGGCCTCGGAGAGGCGGGTGAGCACCTCCGCCACGAACCGCCCGGCTGGGCGCATCTGCTCGATCTGGGCGGGCGTGCGAAGCTCGATCACCGGGACAGGATAGGCGTGCTCGTCACCCACCGTGCCGACCAGGGCGGCACCACGAGTCCACCGTCGGTGGTGCGCTCGGGAGCGGCTTCGCTGAGATGGTCGATCAGCTCCGCCTCACCGAGTCCCAGCCAGGCCAGAACCTCGCCCGGCACGGGCCGGGTCTGCTCGGTGACGTTGTACGCCGTCAGCAGGGGGCCGTCCGAGTGTCGGCGGACCACCAGCAAGACTCCGTCGTCACGCGGATCCCAGACCTCTGTCGGCACGGCGGCGTGCAACTGGGGGAGTCGACGGCGCGTCGCCAAGAGATGCTCGAGACCGGTCCTGATCCCGTGCACGTCAGGGGGAGTGGGCCACGGCATCTGCTGGCGATGCACCCAGCGATTGTCCGACGCGTGCGCCGGCTCGACCGCCCAGTTGGGATCGTTGAGAAGGCCGAGCTCGTCGCCCATCCAGAGGACCGGGAGACCGCCGTACCCCAAGATGATCGCGTGCGCGAGCAGGATCCGGGCGACGGCGTCCGGATCACCGAGCTCGAGTCCGGCCAGCGACGCGAGTGACCCGGAGATCCGGCGGTCGCCGGTGGTCGAGTTCTCCTGGAAGATCAGCCCGCGCGCCCACGATCCGGGGAAGCGGCCGGAGTACCAGTCGGACAGAAATCGTCGATGCCCCTCACCGGTGAGCCCGACCGCCTCGGCGTCCTCGTCGGCGATCGCCCAGCCGATGTCGTCGTGGCAGCGCACATAGGTGACCCAGGCCGTCGACGACGGCGGCTGCGGCAGACCCTGGAGGGCCTTGGTGGCGAGCTTGACGTCCCTACTGGCGAACATCGACCAGATCTGCACCATCAGGCTGTTGTGGTAGGCGAGGTGGGAGACCCGGCCGGCGTGCTTCCCGAGGCCCAGATAGGCCGGCAGGTCGGCGCGCCCGACGATCGCCTCTGCCTTGAACGCCACCGCGGGCGCCCCCATCTCGGCGACGATCCGCAGCGCGCGAGTCAGGTCGTGCACCTCTGGCTGGTTCTGACAGTTGGTGCCCAGCCGCTTCCAGAGGAAGGCGATCGCGTCCAGTCGGAAGATCTCCACGCCGAGGTTGGCCAGGCCGAGGATCAGGTCGGCGAACTCACAGAGGACCGACGGGTTGGTCCAGTTCAGATCCCACTGGTAGTTGTGGAACGTCGTCCAGACCCAGGCGTCAAGCTCGGCATCCCAGGTGAAGCTGCCCGGCGCCGAGTCCGGGAACACCTCCGGGAGGCTCGGCTCGTAGGCGTCCGGCACCTCACGGTCGTCGTACACCAAGAAGTAGTCGCGCTTGGCGGCGTCGCCCGCGCGAGCTGCCTCGGCCCACGGATGCTCACGTGCCACGTGGTTGAGGACCAGGTCGAGGCACAGGCTGATCCCGTGCCCGCGCAAGACGCCGGACAGCTCGCGCAGATCCTCCATGCTGCCGAGGTCGGGTCGCACCTGCCGATAGTCCTGCACCGCGTAGCCGCCATCGTTCGGTCGGGGCCGGGGGAGGAGCAACGGCATCAGGTGTAGGTAGGTCACGCCCAGATCAGCGAGGTACGACGCCCGCTCGGCCACGCCCGCCAGAGTGCCGGCGAACCTGTCGGCGTAGGCGGCATAGCCGAGCGCCTCCGGCCGCTGGAACCAGTCCGGCTCCTCCTGCCGATGCCGGTCCAGCTCCACCAGCTCGGCGGGTCGCTGGGCATGCGCCCGCTCCACCAGCGTGGTCAACCGGCCGACGACCGCCTCAGGGTCGCCGTACACCCGCGAGAGGGTGGCAACCAGCTCGGGCCGCAGCCGACTGACGCGATCCTCGAGGGGCTCCGGTGCTGGCACGAGAACAGCATGCCAGCGGCCCATCCGCCGGACCTCCTACAGTGGAGGTCATGGACAGTTCGGGGCGTGGTGGTTACCGCGCGACCAGCGAATACACGCGCGACACGGCCTACATCCCTGACCGGATCACGCGTGGTGGGCGGCGCCCCGAGTTCGGTCCGGTCGACGGTGAGCTGTGGCCAGTCGAGCCGGGTCGCTATCGGTTGATCGCGGCGAAGGCTTGCCCGTGGGCGACCCGCACCCTGATCGTGCGCCAGCTCCTGGGTCTGGAGGAGATGATCTCGGTCGGCATGCCCGGCCCGGTCCACGATCAGCGCAGCTGGACCTTCGACCTAGACCCCGGCGGCGTCGATCCCGTGCTCGGCATCGAGCGGCTCCAACAGGCCTACTTCGCGCGCTTCCCGGCCTATCCGCGCGGGATCACCGTGCCCGCGATCGTCGACGTCCCCACCGGCGGGGTGGTGACCAACGACTTCTCGTGGATCACCCACGACTTCTTCTTCGAGTGGCACGAGTTCCACCGTGCCGACGCCCCCGACCTGTGGCCGACAGACCTCCGCGAGGAGATGGAGCCGGTGATGAGGCGGATCTACACCGAGGTCAACAACGGCGTCTACCGCTGTGGCTTCGCCGGTTCCCAAGAGGCGTACGACGCCGCCTACGACCGGCTCTGGACCGCGCTCGACTGGCTCGAGGAGCGACTCGCGGCGCGGCGTTATCTGATGGGCGACCGGCTCACCGAGGCCGACGTACGCCTGTGGACCACGCTGGCCCGCTTCGACCCCGTCTACCACGGCCACTTCAAGTGCAACCGACAGAAGCTCGACGAGATGCCGAATCTGTGGGGCTACGCCCGCGACCTCTACTCCCTCCCTGCGTTCAGCGACAACACCGACTTCGCCCAGATCAAGGCGCACTACTACGTCGTGCACAGCGACATCAACCCGTCGCAGGTCATCCCACTCGGCCCGGACCTGTCGAACTGGCTCGACCCGAACGACCGCGACCGGCTCTGATCCTGCGGGCTACCAGCCGCGCTCGCGCCACTCGGCGAGGTGTGGACGCTCCTCGCCGAGGCTCCCGTCGTTGCCGTGGCCGGGGTAGAACCAGGTGTCGTCGGGCAGGGTGCCGAAGACCTTGGTCTCCACCTCGTCGATGAGCTGGCGGAAGGCGGCATCGTCACCGAAGGTGTTGCCGACGCCGCCCGGGAAGAGCGAGTCGCCGGTGAACAGGTGCGGGTGTCCGTCTGGGTCGTCGTACACCAGTGCGATGGAGCCGGGCGTGTGACCCGCGATCGCGATCACCCGGAGCACGCAGTCGCCGACGGTGATGGTGTCCCCGTCGCCGACCTCACGGTCGATGGTGACTCCGGTCTGCTCCGCGATCGGCTGCGCGTCCGGCGCGCCCGCGACCGTGGTCGCGCCCGTCGCCAACACGACGTCGCGGAGCGCGCGGTGGTGATCCCAGTGCTGGTGGGTGGTGGCCACGGTTTGCAGTCCTTCGCCGATCAGCTCGAGCAGAACGGCAGGCTCGTCGGCCGCGTCGATCAGCAGCTGCTCACCCGTCGCGCGACAGGTGAGCAGATAGCAGTTGTTGGACATCTGCGGGTCGACTGCGACCTTGCGGATCGTCAACGCGGCCAGCTCACGGGTGTCCGGTGGCCCGCCGGGGGATACCGCGCCGGTGTAGCTGCCTGATTCGGTCATCGCCATGGGCCCAGCGTAGGCAGCGTCGGGTCGGCGGTGAGCCCCTCGCCCATGCCTCGGCCGAGCAGCCACCAGGTGAGGGCGGCTCGAGAGCCCACGACGACGGGACCCGCTTCTCCGATGGTGACCTCGCCCTCGGGCGTGCGGAGCAGCATGGCCGGCCCGTCGGCGCGATCCTGGACGACCCGGGTGAACATGAGGTCGACGAACTCGGCCGGCCAATCTGCGGCGGAGTAGCCCACAGCGAGGTCGGCATGGTGGATCTCGAGCTCCTGGAGCCGCATCGTCGGGATCGAGGTGCGCCGGAACTGTGGGCCACCTGGGGTGCGCTCGAAGCGCCCCTCCCAGGCGTCGTCGGGGACACGGTGCATCGCGTCGTTGAACAGGGCGCAACTGCCCAGCAGCCGGTCGCGCAGCCCGGAGGGAGAGGCACCGGACAGCTCGTCGATATCGGCGTCGCGGCTCTGCTGGGAGGCGTACATCGTCCGGGTCTCGCCCGCCGCGAGCGCCTGGAGCACCCCGCCGAGCCCCTCCGCGTTGAGGGCGAGATGGGCGACCAGGTGCGCCCGGGTCCAGCCGGGCAGCTGAGACGCCTCTGTGAAGCCCTCGTCAGTGAGTGCGTCGACGGAGCGGACAAGACGCCGCGTGGCCTCGCGGACGGCATCGTGCAAGTCGGTCATGGGCTCCATCCTGACGTGCTGTCGGTGGGCCGTGAGAGTGTGGCCATCGAGCGGCGCGCCGGGTTGTGCCGCGCGATAAGATAGCGAACACTTGTTCGAACCAGTGAGCAGCACGAATTCCGATCCGACGGGGACCGCAGTGGCCGACCAGCTCATCATCCGGGGCGCCCGGGAGCACAACCTGAAGGACATCTCCCTCGACCTTCCCCGTGACTCGATGATCGTGTTCACCGGACTGTCGGGCTCCGGCAAGTCCTCGCTGGCCTTCGACACCATCTTCGCCGAAGGCCAGCGGCGCTACGTCGAGTCACTCTCGGCCTATGCCCGTCAGTTTCTGGGCCAGATGGACAAGCCGGACGTGGACTTCATCGAGGGCCTCTCGCCGGCGGTGTCGATCGACCAGAAGTCGACCTCGAAAAACCCGCGGTCCACGGTCGGCACGATCACCGAGGTCTACGACTACCTGCGCCTTCTCTACGCCCGAGCGGGCCGACCGCACTGTCCGATCTGTGGCGCCGCGATCGAGCGGCAGACCCCCCAGCAGATCGTGGACCGGATCCTCGCGCTGGACGAAGGGCGCCGGTTCCAGGTGCTCGCGCCGATCATCCGCGGCCGCAAGGGGGAGTATCTCGAGCTCTTCAAGCAGCTCCAGACCCAGGGCTTCTCCCGAGTGCGGGTCGACGGCGACACGCATCCGCTGGACTCTCCGCCCAAGCTCAACAAGCAGCAGAAGCACACCATCGAGGTCGTGGTCGACCGGCTCGCGGTGAAGCCGTCGGCCAAGCGTCGGCTCACTGACTCCGTCGAGACCGCGCTGGGCCTGGCCGGAGGGTTGGTCCTGTTCGACTTCGTCGACGTCGACCTGGACGACCCGCACCGCGAGATGCGGTTCTCCGAACGGATGGCCTGCCCCAACGAGCACGACCTGGACACCGACGAGCTGGAGCCGCGCTCCTTCTCCTTCAACTCGCCCTTCGGCGCCTGCCCGGAGTGCCACGGTCTCGGCACCCGGATGGAGGTCGACCCCGAGCTGGTGGTGCCCAACCCGAGCGCCACGCTCGGCGAGGGAGCGATCCAGCCGTGGAGCGGCGCCCACGTCGCGGACTACTTCCTCAAGCTCATGCACGCCCTCGGCGAGGAGCTGGGCTTCGACCTCAACACTCCATGGGAGAAGCTCCCGGCCAAGGCACGCAAGTCCGTCATCGAGGGCCACCCGACCAAGGTGCATGTGGTCAGCACTAACCGCTACGGCCGACAGCGCGCCTACTACGCCCAGTTCGAGGGGGTTCGCAACTATATCGAACGCCGCCACCGCGAGGCGGAGTCCGACACCAGTCGGGAGCGCTTCGAGGGCTACATGCGTGAGGTGCCCTGCCCTGCCTGCGCGGGCACTCGACTCAAGCCGGTATCCCGGGCGGTGACCCTGGGCGGGCTGAGCATCGCCGACGTGTGTGCGCTGCCGATCAACGAGTGCGCCGAGTTCCTGGCCACTCTCGAACTGTCCGCCCGAGAGCGGCAGATCGCCGAGCGGGTGCTCAAGGAGATCCAGGAGCGGCTGCGCTTCCTGCTCGACGTGGGCCTCGACTACCTCTCCTTGGCGCGGCCCTCCGGGTCGCTGTCCGGAGGTGAAGCGCAGCGCATCCGGCTGGCCACCCAGATCGGGGCCGGTCTGGTGGGCGTCCTCTACGTCTTGGACGAGCCGTCGATCGGCCTCCACCAGCGCGACAACCAACGCCTGATCGAGACCCTGATCCGCCTGCGCGACCTCGGCAACACCCTGATCGTCGTCGAGCACGACGAGGACACCATCCGCACCGCGGACTGGGTGGTCGACATCGGCCCCGGTGCCGGTGAGCACGGTGGTCAGGTGGTGCACAGCGGCAAGGTCGCGCAGCTGCTCAAGCATCGTGACTCGATGACCGGGCAGTATCTCTCCGGTCGCCGCGAGATCCCGGTCCCCGCCGTACGCCGTCCGCGCACCAAGGGCCGCCAGCTCAAGGTCGTGGAGGCGCGTGAGCACAACCTCCGTGACATCGATGTGGCGTTCCCACTCGGCCTGTTCGTGGCCGTCACCGGCGTCTCGGGCTCGGGCAAGTCCACCCTGGTCAACGACATCCTCTACACCGCGTTGGCCAAGCAGATCTACAACGCGCGTGCGGTGCCGGGGCGGCACAAGACCATCACCGGCCTGGAGCATGTCGACAAGGTGATCCACGTCGACCAGTCGCCGATCGGGCGGACACCGCGCTCCAACCCGGCGACGTATACCGGCGTCTTCGACCACATTCGCAAGCTGTTCGCCTCGACGCCCGAGGCGAAGATGCGCGGCTACCTGCAGGGCCGGTTCTCCTTCAACGTCAAGGGTGGCCGCTGCGAGGCCTGCTCGGGCGACGGCACGATCAAGATCGAGATGAACTTCCTTCCGGACGTCTACGTCCCCTGCGAGGTCTGCCACGGTGCGCGCTACAACCGGGAGACCCTGGAGGTGCACTACAAGGGCAAGACCATCGCCGAGGTGCTGGACATGCCCATCGAGGAGGCGGCGGAGTTCTTCGCCGCTGTGCCCGCGATCGCCCGGCACATGAAGACGCTCTGCGAAGTCGGCCTGGGCTATGTCCGCCTTGGCCAGCCGGCGACCACGCTCTCCGGCGGCGAAGCCCAGCGGGTCAAGCTCTCCTCCGAGCTGCAGAAGCGCTCCACGGGCCGCACGGTCTATGTCCTCGATGAGCCGACCACTGGCCTCCACTTCGAGGACATCCGCAAGCTGCTGCTCGTGCTCGGCCGTCTGGTCGACCAGGGCAACACCGTGCTCGTCATCGAGCACAACCTCGACGTCATCAAGACTGCGGACTGGATCATCGACATGGGACCCGAGGGTGGCTCTCGAGGTGGCACCGTCATCGCGGAGGGCACCCCGGAGTCGGTGGCGGACAACCCGGACAGCTTCACCGGGCAGTTCCTCGCCCCGCTGCTCGACGGTGGTCGGAGCGCCACGGCGCGGCGGAAGACTCACAGCAGATCGACATAGCACTCACAGCAACCGCGGCTAGCGTCTGGACCGACCGCCCTCCTCGGATCGAAGGAGCCCCCGTGACCTCAGGACTCAACCGCCGCCAGGCGCTCGTCGGCGCCGCCGCGGGGGTCAGCGTCCCGCTGCTCGCCGCGTGTGGCAGCGACGGTGGCAGCACGGCGACCGACGCCAACACCCCGTCGTCGGCTGCGACCTCCGCATCAGGGGGTTCGGGCTCGGATTCGGGCGGCTCAGGCTCAGGGGGCGGCGGCGACGTGCTCGCCAAGACCGCCGACATCGAGGTGGGCGGCGCCGTGTTCTTGGAGGAGCCGTCCGTGGTGATCACCCAACCCACCGAGGGCGACTTCCACGGCTTCAACCGCACCTGCACCCACCAGCAGTGCCCCGTCACCGACCTGGTCGACGGCAACATCCACTGCGCGTGCCACGGCAGCATGTTCTCCACCACCGACGGCTCCCCGGTCGAGGGACCCGCGACCAGCCCGCTCGCCGGGTTCGCTCTCGAGGTCAAGGGCGGCAACATCCTCGCCGGCTGACGGCGCAAGTCCCGGGAGAGGCAGTCCTGGTTTGGCTGGCGGCCGGGTTGCTGGTGGCCGGTGGTCACTCCTGTCGCTGCTTTCACAAGGTATGTCGTTGTGCCTGCACTTACCTCGGTGAACGACGCACGGTAAGTGCAGGGACCTCTAGTCACCTTGGGAAAGCAGCAACCCGTGTGACTACTGGCGACCAGGGCGGCTCTTGGTCCCAGGGATAGGTGCATCGATTGTCCCGGCCCCGCATCGCGGCAGACGCATGAAGACCGCGTCAGACGCCGACCTGGGCAGGCCACGACCTCAGCGGCCCGGCCAGCAACCCCAAAGGGGCACCCCGCACAGATCACCGCCTCGATCCGCACGAGCATGCACCGAACGACTGTCCTCGCTCGCTCGTAGGGTGGGAGCGTGCCCAGCCCCGCGTCGTACCGCCCCGAGCCGGGGTCGATCCCGATCCAGCCGGGTGTCTACCGATTCCGGGACTCGCGCGGTCGGGTGATCTACGTCGGCAAGGCGAAGAGCCTGCGAGCCCGGCTGTCGTCGTACTTCCAAGACATCGGCGCGCTCCATCCCCGGACCGCCACCATGGTGACCACGGCAGCCAGCGTGGAGTGGACGGTGGTCGCCACCGAGGTGGAGGCGCTGCAGCTGGAGTACTCCTGGATCAAGGAGTTCGACCCCCGCTTCAACGTCAAGTACCGCGACGACAAGTCCTACCCCTGGCTCGCGGTCACGGTGTCCGACGAGTTCCCTCGGGTGATGGTGGGCCGTGGGGCCAAGCGGAAGGGCACCCGCTACTTCGGGCCCTACAGTCACGCCTGGGCGATCCGAGAGACCGTGGACCTGCTCCTGCGGGTCTTCCCGATGCGATCGTGCAGCAACGGGGTCTTCAAGCGTTCCGGTCAGATCGGCCGGCCCTGCCTGCTCGGCTACATCGACAAGTGCTCCGCACCCTGCGTCGGCAACGTCACCGCCGAGGAGCACCGCCAGATCGTCGACGACTTCTGCGACTTCATGGCTGGCAACACGTCGTCGTTCGTGCGTCGCATCGAGCGGGAGATGTACGCCGCCTCCGACGAGCTCGACTTCGAGCGTGCGGCGCGGCTCCGAGACGACCTGGGTGCCCTCCAGAAGGCGTTGGAGAAGCAGGCGGTCGTCTTCGGTGACGGCACCGACGCCGACGTGATCGCGCTGGCCGAGGATCCGCTCGAGGTCGCCGTGCAGATCTTCTATGTCCGTGGCGGCCGGATCCGCGGCCAGCGCGGCTGGGTCGCCGACCGGGTGGAGGAGGGCGGCACCAGCGAGCTGGTGGAGGACTTCCTGTTGCAGCTCTACTCCGCCGAGTCCGACTCGATCCCGCGCGAGGTGCTCGTGCCCGCCCTGCCGCCGGACGCCGCCACGCTCGAGCAGCTGCTCGGCGACCTGCGAGGGAGCCGGGTGCGCATCCGGGTGCCGCAGCGCGGCGACAAGCGCGCGCTGCAGGAGACCGTGGCCAGCAACGCCGCCCAGGCGCTGGCGCTGCACAAGACCAAGCGGGCCAGCGACCTGACCACCCGCAACCGAGCCCTGGAGGAGATCCAGCGCGCCCTCGAGCTCGACGAGGTGCCGCTGCGCATCGAGTGCTACGACATCTCCAACCTGCAGGGCACCGAGGTGGTCGCCTCGATGGTGGTCTTCGAGGACGGGCTGGCCCGCAAGAGCGAGTATCGCCGCTTCGTGATCAAGGGCGTCGACGGGCAGAACGACGTCGCTTCCATGCACGAGGTGATCACCCGACGCTTCCGGCGGCTGCTCGACGAGCAGGCGCGCAGTGAGACCGCCCTGACCGATGGAGGAGATGGGGCCGACGGAGGAGACGGGGACGCCGAAGGTCCGATGCTGGTCGATCCGGAGACTGGTCGGCCGCGCAAGTTCGCCTATGCCCCCGGTCTGGTCGTCGTTGACGGCGGGCCACCACAGGTTGCCGCGGCGCAGCGGGCGCTGGACGAGCTGGGCATCGATGACATCCCGGTCTGCGGCCTGGCCAAGCGACTGGAGGAGGTGTGGCTGCCAGGTCAGGAGGACCCGGTCATCTTGGCCCGCTCGTCCGAGGGCCTCTATCTTCTGCAGCGCATCCGTGACGAGGCGCACCGCTTCGCGATCACCCATCATCGCTCGCGACGGTCGAAGACGATGGTCGACAGCATGCTCGACGAGATCCCCGGTCTGGGCGAGGTTCGCCGCAAGACCCTGCTCAAGCACTTCGGCTCGCTGAAGAAGCTCCGCGCCGCAGAGGTCGAGGAGCTCGCCGCTGTGCCCGGCATCGGCCCACGCACCGCCACTGCGATCAAGGAAGCGGTCGAGAGACACGCCGCGACCCGCAAGACTGTCTCCGTCAACACCGCCACCGGCGAGATCCAGGAGGACCCATGACCACCGAGCAGCGCGGCGAGCTGGTCGTGGTGACCGGCATGACCGGAGCCGGGCGGAGCACCGCCGCCAAGGAGCTGGAGGACCTCGGCTTCTACGTCGTGGACAACATGCCGCCCACCCTGCTCAAGGACGTCGTCCGCCTCGTCGACGAGAGCCGCGGCACCGAGCAGCCCATCGCCGTCGTGGTGGACGTCCGCTCGGGCTCGTTCTTCGACACCCTCAGGGCCAACCTGGCCCAAGGGCTCACCGGCCGCCGCACCACCCTGCTCTTCTTGGACGCCACCGACGATGTCCTGGTTCGCCGCCAGGAGGCGGCTCGACGGCCGCACCCGTTGCAGGGCGGCGGACGGCTGCTCGACGGGTTGCTGCGCGAGCGAGCAGCGATCGCCGAGCTGCGCAGCACGGCCGACCTGGTCATCGACACCACCAACCTGAACGTGCACCAGCTGACCGACCGCGTCGCCGAGGCGTTCGGCACGCCCGACACGGTTCGGCTGAAGGTGTCGGTGGTCAGCTTCGGGTTCAAGTACGGCATCCCCGTCGACGCGGACTTCGTCGCCGACATGCGCTTCCTGCCCAACCCGTTCTGGCAGCCCGAGCTGCGGCCGCTGACCGGACGTGACGCGCCGGTGGCGACCTATGTCACCGGTCGGCCGGAGGCCAAGCAGTTCCTCGACCAGTACGTCGCGCTGCTCGAGACCGTCGCGGAGGGCTACCTCCGCGAGGGCAAACGCTTCATGCGCGTGGCGATCGGCTGCACCGGCGGCAAGCACCGCAGCGTCGCGATGACCGAGGCGATCGCGGCGGAGCTGACCGCCCGCGGCCACGACGCAGAGCCCCAACACCGCGACCTGGGGCGCGAGTGAGCCCCGGTTCGGTCACGCTCGACGCACGCGTCGTCGCTCTCGGCGGCGGACACGGGCTGCATGCTTCGCTCGCCGCGCTGCGACGGGTCGTCAGCGACCTGACGGCGGTGGTCACCGTCGCCGACAACGGCGGCTCCTCCGGGCGTCTGCGCGGAGAGTTCGGTGTGCTCCCTCCTGGTGACCTGCGGATGGCGCTCGCAGCGCTCTGTGGCGACGACGAGTGGGGGCGCACCTGGGAGCGCGTGGTCCAGCATCGCTTCGGCGGCGCCGGCGAGATGCACGGTCACGTGGTGGGCAACCTGCTCATCGTCGGTCTGTGGGACCTGTTCAGCGATCCGGTGGAGGGCCTCGACTGGGTGGCCCGGCTGCTCGGCGCGCAGGGCCGGGTGCTGCCGATGGCGGTGACGCCGATGGACATCCGCGCCGAGGTCGAGGGCGCCGACTCCGACCGGCCGGACGCCCGCACGATCGTGCGGGGACAAGTCCAGGTCGCCACCACTCCGGGTCGGATCGTCAGCATCGACCTGGAGCCGGCGGAGCCCGTGGCCTGCGCGGAGGCGGTGGCCGCAGTGCGAGCCGCCGACTGGGTGGTCCTCGGTCCGGGCTCTTGGTACACCTCGGTGATCCCGCATCTGCTGGTGCCCGATCTGCACGACGCCCTCACCACGACCGCCGCACGGGTCGTGGTCACCCTCAACCTGGGCTCTCAGGACGGGGAGACCGAGGGCTACGGCCCGGACGAGCACCTCGCGGCCCTGATCGCGCACGCCCCGGCGCTGAAGGTGCACACCGTGCTGGCCGATCCGACCTCGGTCCCTGACCCCGAATCGCTGGCCGCCACCGTGGCGTCGTACGGCGCGCAGCTCGTGATCGCCGACGTGGCGCGCGGCGACGGCACCCCACGCCACGACCAGGCCGGACTGGCCGCTGCCTACCGCAGCATCATCGACGGCACGGCCGAGGGTCGTTGACGGCCGTGCGAGGATTCACCGCATGGCGATGACGGCACAGGTCAAGGCGGAGCTCGCTGCCACGCAGATCACCAAGACCTGTTGTCGCAAGGCCGAAGTGGCCTCACTGCTCCGGTTCGCCAATAGCCTGCACCTCGTCGGCGGCCGGATCGTCATCGAAGCCGAGCTCGACACCGGAGCAGCCGCTCGCCGACTGCGCAAGGACATCGCCGACGTCTACGGCCACCAGTGCGAGGTCGCCGTGGTGCAGGGCAACGGTCTGCGCAAGGGCACCCGCTATCTGGTCCGGGTCACCAGGGACGGAGAGTCGCTGGCCAGACAGACCGGACTGCTGGACAACCGCGGTCGGCCGGTGCGCGGGCTCCCGCCTGCCGTGGTGTCCGGGGGCGGCTGTGATTCCGTGGCGGCCTGGCGTGGTGCCTTTCTGGCTCACGGCTCGCTGACCGAGCCGGGACGCTCCTCGGCGATGGAGGTCACCTGCCCCGGCCCCGAGGCCGCCCTGGCACTGGTCGGCGTCGCTCGTCGACTCGGCATCCAGGCAAAGGCCCGTGAGGTGCGCGGCGTAGATCGGGTGGTGATCAGGGACGGTGACGCGATCGGAGCCCTGCTGACCAGGCTCGGCGCACACGAGTCGCTGATGGCCTGGGAGGAGCGTCGGATGCGCCGTGAGGTGCGCGCCACGGCCAACCGGCTGGCCAACTTCGACGACGCCAACCTGCGTCGTTCCGCGCGCGCCGCTGTCGCTGCCGGCGCCCGCGTGCAGCGTGCCCTGGAGATCCTGGGCGACGAGGTCCCCGACCACCTGAAGATGGCTGGCGATCTCCGGCTGGAGCACAAGCAGGCCTCCTTGGAGGAGCTCGGCCAACTGCACGAGCCGGTGCTCACCAAGGACGCGATCGCGGGCCGGATCCGGCGCCTGTTGGCCATGGCCGACAAGCGCGCCGAAGAGCTCGGCATCCCTGACACCGAAGCGTCGCTGACCCCCGAGATGCTGGCCGAGGACGCCTGATCCGCACGGCTCTCGTCAGTGTGTCGAGCGTTACGGTCGACTCCCTGAGACAGCCGGTCAGGAGCGTCCCGGACGGGCGATAGGGTGAGGGCGACCGGCATGACGCAGGCCGCCACAAGCGGTGCGATGTGCCTTCACCCACCGGGATTTGAGGAGTCACCGTGACTGTTCGCGTAGGTATCAACGGCTTCGGCCGCATCGGGCGCAACTTCTTCCGCGCCGCACAGGCCTCCGGCGCCGACATCGAGATCGTCGCCGCCAACGACCTGATGGACAACCAGTCCATCGCCCACCTGCTCAAGTACGACTCCGTGCTGGGCGTGCTGCCCGACGACGTCAGCTACGACGACGAGTCCATCACGGTGGGCAACTCCCGCGTCCGCGTCTTCGAGGAGCGCGACCCGGCCGCCATCGCCTGGGGCGACGTCGGTGCCGACATCGTGGTCGAGTCGACCGGCATCTTCACCGATGCTCTCAAGGCCAAGGCGCACATCGACGGTGGCGCCAAGAAGGTCATCATCTCCGCGCCCGCGAAGAACGAGGACGCCACCTTCGTGATGGGGGTCAACCACACCGACTACGACCCCGCGAAGCATCACGTCATCTCCAATGCCTCCTGCACCACCAACTGCCTCGCACCGATGGCGAAGGCGCTCCACGACGAGCTCGGCATCGTCAAGGGTCTGATGACCACCGTGCACGCCTACACCTCCGACCAGAACCTCCTTGACGGTCCGCACCGCGACCTGCGCCGGGCCCGCGCTGCCGCGCTGTCGATCATCCCGACCTCGACCGGCGCCGCGAAGGCGATCGGTCTGGTCATGCCCGAGCTGAAGGGCAAGCTCGACGGCTACGCCCTGCGCGTCCCCACGCCGACCGGCTCGGCCACCGACCTCACCTTCGAGGCCGGCCGGGAGACCTCGGTCGACGAGGTCAACGCGATCGTCAAGGCCGCCGCGGAGGGCCCGCTGAAGGGCTTCCTGAAGTACACCGAGGACCCGATCGTGTCCGCCGACATCGTCACCGACCCGAGCTCGTGCATCTTCGACTCCGGGCTGACCAAGGTGATCGGCAACCAGGTCAAGGTCGTTGGTTGGTACGACAACGAGTGGGGCTACTCCAACCGCCTCATCGACCTGGTGTCGTTCGTCGGCTCCTCGCTGTAGGGGGAGCAGCCTCGTGTCCGGTCTGGAGTCCCTCGGGGACCTGAGGGGCAAGCGCGTCCTGGTCAGGTCCGACCTCAACGTGCCGCTGGCCGGCACGACCATCACCGACGACGGCCGGATCCGGGCCAGCGTTCCGACCCTCCGGGCGCTGGCCGACGCCGGCGCGCGGGTGATCGTGACCGCCCATCTCGGCCGTCCGAAGGGCGCACCCGATCCCGCGTTCTCACTGGCGCCGGTCGCGGCGCGTCTCGGTGAGCTGCTCGGCCAGCCGGTGGCGTTCGCCACCGACACGGTGGGGGAGAGCGCCGAGGCCACCGTCGCTGCGCTGACCGACGGACAGGTCGCCGTGTTGGAGAACGTCCGCTTCAACGAGGGCGAGACCAGCAAGGACGACGCCGTGCGCGGTGCCTTCGCCGACCAGCTCGCCGCGCTGGCGGACGCCTTCGTCTCCGACGGCTTCGGGGTGGTGCACCGCAAGCAGGCCTCGGTGTACGACGTCGCGCAGCGGCTCCCGTCGGCGATGGGCGGCCTGGTCGCCAAAGAGGTCGACGTGCTGCGCCGACTGACGGTCGACCCGGCGCGCCCCTACGTGGTCGTGCTCGGCGGCTCGAAGGTCTCCGACAAGCTCGGCGTGATCGACAACCTGCTCGGCAAGGCAGACCGGCTGCTGATCGGTGGCGGGATGGTCTTCACCTTCCTCGCGGCGCAGGGTCACGAGGTCGGCAAGAGCCTCCTCGAGGCGGACCAGATCGACACCTGCCGGGGCTACCTCGAGCGGGCTGCTGCCGCGGGGGTCGAGCTGCTGTTGCCGACCGACATCGTCGTGGACACCGAGTTCCCCAGCGCCGACCGGGACCCGCAGCCAGAAGTGGTGCCGGCATCGGCGATCCCCACCGACAGCCTCGGCCTGGACATCGGACCGGAGTCGGCGACCGCGTTCGCCGCTGCCCTCGCCGATGCCCAGACGGTCTTCTGGAACGGACCAATGGGCGTCTTCGAGACGCCCGCCTTCGCCGACGGCACTCGTGCCATCGCACAGGCGCTCACCGCAGTGCCCGGCCTCTCGGTCGTCGGCGGTGGCGACTCCGCCGCGGCGGTGCGCACGCTCGGTTTCGACGAGGCCGCCTTCGGCCACATCTCGACCGGCGGAGGCGCGAGCCTGGAGTTCTTGGAGGGCAAGGAGCTCCCCGGCATCGCCGTGCTCGAGCAGTCCGCCTGATCCCCGACGCTCTGATCCTCGACAGGAAGGTCCCATGGCCACCACCCGCACCCCGCTGATGGCGGGGAACTGGAAGATGAACCTCAACCACCAAGAGGCGGTGGTGTTGGTCCAGAAGCTCGCCTGGACGCTGTCGGACAAGAAGCACGACTACAGTGCCGTCGAGGTAGTCGTGGTGCCGCCGTTCACCGACCTGCGCTCGGTGCAGACCCTGGTCGACGGCGACAAGTTGTCGATCAAGTACGCCGCTCAGGACGTCTCGACGCACGAGGATGGCGCCTACACCGGGGAGATCTCCCCGGCGATGCTGGCCAAGCTCGGCTGCAGCTATGTCGTGGTCGGGCACTCCGAGCGCCGCGAGTATCACTCGGAGAGCGACGAGATCGTCAACGCCAAGGCGCATCGCAGCCTCGAGGCCGGCATGGTCCCGATCGTCTGCGTCGGCGAGGGACTCGAGATCCGGCAGGCCGGCGACCAGGTGCCCTACACGCTGGCCCAGGTGGAGGGCTCGCTCGCCGGCTTCAGCGCCGAGCAGGTCGCCGGGCTGGTGATCGCCTATGAACCGGTGTGGGCCATCGGCACCGGCGAGGTCGCCACCCCGGCCGACGCCCAGGAGGTCTGTGGCGCCATCCGCGAGTGGATCCGTGAGGTGCACGGTGACGCCGCCGCGGACGGCGTACGCATCCTCTACGGCGGCTCGGTGAAGGCGGCGAACGTCGCCGGCATCATGGAGCAGCCCGACGTGGACGGGTGCCTGGTCGGCGGCGCCAGCCTGCAGGCCGACGAGTTCGGTGGGATCTGCCGCTACTACGACATGCCGATCCTGTGAATCCACAGGCTGTGAAGTAGGCTTTGCGACCGTGACTCTCACTCTCACCATCGTCCTGCTCATCAGCAGCGCCATCTTGGTGCTGCTGGTGTTGCTGCACAAGGGTCGCGGTGGTGGCTTGTCGGACATGTTCGGGGGAGGCATGTCCAGCTCGCTCGGCGGGAGCTCGGTGGCCGAGCGCAATCTCGACCGCTTCACAGTCGGTATTGGCGTCGTCTGGTTCGCCACCATCATTGCCCTCGGGCTGTGGATGGCGCACAAGGGCTGAAAGGACTCCTTCAGTGGCTGGTGGTGGAAACGCTATTCGGGGCAGCCGTGTCGGCGCGGGCCCGATGGGTGAGGCGGAGCGCGGCGAAGCAGCGCCCCGGCAGGCTGTGGCCTACTACTGCTCTCACGAGCATCGCTCGGTGGTGACCTTCGCGGTCGAGGCGCAGATCCCCGAGTCGTGGGACTGCCCCAAGTGCGGGCTCCCGGCTTCGCTCGACTCCGAGAACCCGCCTCCTGCTCCTCGGATCGAGCCCTACAAGACGCACCTGGCCTATGTGAAGGAGCGCCGCTCCGACGCAGAGGCCAAGGACATCCTCAACGAAGCCCTGCAGACCCTGCGCAGCCGCCGCAAGGCGGGCGACATCATCTTCTAGACGTTCTAGAGGTCCCCGGCCGAGGCCGCATCGAGGAACCAGACCGTCTCGCCGTGCCCGCGCACGCGCGCGGCCGGAAGCGGATCAGCCGCCGACGGGTCGAGAGCGGCCGCGACTGCAGCGGCCTTGCCTTCGCCGCTGGCCACGAACCACACCGCCCGGGAGTGGTTGAGCGCCGGCAGGGTGAGCGAGACCCGTTCCGGGGGCGGCTTAGGCGAGCCGGTCACCCCGACCGCGATCTTGTCCTCGACCTCGACCTGCGGGAAGCCCGGGAAGAGCGAGGCGATGTGGCCGTCCGGCCCGACCCCGAGCATCAGCACGGCAAACTCGCCGCCGCCGAAGGCGCGCAGCTCGCTGGAGTACGCCGCTGCGGCCGCATCGGGGTCGGCAGCCTGATCGCTGGCCGGCACCTCGTGCACGTGGTCCGCCGGGATGGGCACCTGGTCCAGCAGCGCGGCTCGGGCCTGGCCGGCGTTGCGGTCGGGGCTGTTCGCGGCGACGAAGCGCTCGTCGCCCCACCAGATCCCGACCCGGGACCAGTCGACGCCCGAGCCAGGCACCAGCCGGCTGACCTCGTGATGGATGGCATCGGCGATGGTGCCGCCGGTCAGGGCGATCTGCGGCTCCTCACCGGAGGCTTGGGCGGCCACGATGCGGGCCAGCAGCTCGGTCGCCACCCGGGTCGCGAGCGCGCTCGCGTCGGGCAGCACCTCGACGGTGGGCTCGGTCGCTGTTGGGGTCATGAGCGTTTCCTCCCTCGTGCGTGCGTCTCCCCGTCCGCGGTCAGCTTGACCAGGCGTCGAGCGGTGGCCGCATAGACGTCGTCCTCGTCCAGCCGGCGAAGCTCCTCGGCGAGCAGCTCGGGCACCTGTCGGCGGCGGAGCGCCACCGGCCGGTCGGGCTGACCGGGGGAGGAGAAGGTCGCCAGCTTGCCGTCGGCCCGGGTGATGCTGATGGGGCCTTCGCGGGTGTTCATGGTCACCTCGGTGATGCCGGGGCCACCGGAGACCAGGCGCCGCACCGGCGCCTTGAGCCGGTCGTTCAACCACGCCATCAGCAGATCCGCGCTGGGGCTGATCCGCTCGGCGCGGATCACCACGTCGGTGACCTTCAGCGGCTGCTGGTCCAGAGCGGCGGCGAGCATCGCCCGCCACGGCGTGATCCGGGTCCACGCGAGGTCGGTGTTGCCCTCGGCGTAGGCCGCGCACTGTTCGCGCAGAGCCTTGGTCTTGCCGCGGGTCACGAAGGCGGCGTCGGTGATCCGCCGCTGGCCGAGTCGACCGATCGGGTCCTCAGCCGGCCGCTCGGGGTGGTCGCGCGGCCACCACACCACGACGGGGGAGTCGGGCAGGAGAAGGGGGAGGACCACCGACTCGGGATGTCTGACGACCTCTCCCGAGAGCCTGATCACCGCCGTCTCTCCGCTCCAACCGTCGCCGATGCCGACCTGGGCGTGCACCTGGCTGGGGCCCCGCGGGCTGCCCAGGATCACCCCGAGCACGCGGGCCGGGTGCTCGTGCGAGGCCTGCTTGGCGGCCTCCATCGCCGCGACCGAGGCATCCTCGTCCACGACGATCACGGTGGTCATCACCATGCCCATGACCGGGCTGCCGGCGCGCGTGCGAGCCCGGACGAACTCCGCGGCGATCTCGGCCGAGTCGGTGTCGGTCAGCTCGGTGATGCGCGCCATCAGGGCCTCCTCCAGGTGCGGCCGTCCCGGGCCAGCATCAGGTCGGCGGAATGCGGCCCCCAGGTGCCGGACTCATAGGCGTCCGGTCGACCCTTGCGAGCCCAGTGGTTCAGGATCGGATCCAGGATCCGCCAGGACAGCTCGACCTCCTCGTGCCGGGGAAACAGCGGGGGGTCGCCGAGCAGCACGTCCAAGATGAGTCGTTCGTAGGCCTCGGGCGACGCCTCGGTGAAGGAGCCGCCGTAGGCGAAGTCCATCGACACGTCCCGGATCTCCATCGCCGTCCCGGGCACCTTCGACCCGAATCGCACGGTGAGGCCTTCGTCGGGCTGGACCCGGATGACGAAGGCGTTCTGGGTGAGGTCCTCGGTGGCGGCCTTGGCGAAGGGCAGGTGCGGGGCGCCCTTGAAGACCACCGCGACCTCGGTGACCCGGCGGCCGAGCCGCTTGCCCGCGCGCAGATAGAAGGGCACCCCGGCCCACCGTCTGTTGTCGATGTCGAGCCGGATCGCCGCGAACGTCTCGGTGGTCGAGGTCCGAGGGATCCCGTCCTCCTCGAGATAGCCGGGCACCTTGATCCCACCGGCCCAGCCGGGGGCGTACTGTCCCCGCGCAGTGTGCAGGTCGAGCCGGTTCGGCAGGGACACCGAGGAGAGGACCTTCAGCTTCTCCTGGCGCAGGTTCTCCGCATCGAAGGAGGGCGGCTCCTCCATCGCCACCAGCGCCATCAGCTGCATCAGATGGTTCTGGATCACGTCTCGAGCGGCACCGATGCCGTCGTAATAGCCGGCGCGGCCACCGATGCCGATGTCCTCGGCCATGGTGATCTGCACATGGTCGACGTAGTTGGCGTTCCACAACGGCTCGAACATCGCGTTGGCGAAGCGCATCGCCAAGATGTTCTGCACGGTCTCCTTGCCGAGATAGTGGTCGATCCGGAAGACCGACCCACTCGGGAAGACCTGGCCGATGATGTCGTTCAGCTCGCGCGCGGACGCCAGGTCGTGGCCGAACGGCTTCTCCACGACGACCCGCCGCCAGGAGCCCTCGCGGTGGTCCACCAGCCCGTGCTCCTGCAGCTGCTGGACGACCTCGCCGAAGAAGCGCGGTGGGATGGACAGGTAGAACGCATGGTTGCCGCCCGTCCCGCGCACCACGTCGAGCTCCTCGATGGTGCGCCGCAGCCCCTCGAAGGCGAGGTCGTCGGAGAAGTCCCCGGGGACGAACCGGAAGCCCTCGGCCAACTGCTGCCAGACCTCCTCCCTGAACTCGGTGCGGGCGTGCTGGCGGACCGAGTCGTGGACGATCTGGGCGAAGTCCTGATGGGCCCAGTCCCGCCGGGCGAAGCCGACCAGGGAGAACCCGGGCGGCAGCAGACCGCGGTTGGCGAGGTCGTAGATGGCCGGCATCACCTTCTTGCGGGACAGGTCGCCGGTCACGCCGAAGAGCACCATCCCGCACGGCCCTGCGATCCGCGGCAGGCGACGGTCCTGCGGATCGCGGAGCGGATTGCCGACCATCAGCGGCGGTGCCCGCGGTAGTAGTCGATGAGGGCCTGGGTGGAGGGGTCCTGGCCGGCTCGGGCGTCGGCGTCGCCGGAGACGGCGGGAGCCACCTGCAACGCGAGCTGCTTGCCGAGCTCGACACCCCACTGGTCGAAGCTGTCGATGCCCCACACCACGCCCTCGGTGAACGTGACGTGCTCGTAGAGCGCGATCAGCTGCCCCAACACCGACGGGGTCAGCTCCGGCGCCATGATCGACGTGGTCGGCCGGTTGCCGGTGAACACGCGGGCCGGGACGATCGCCTCCGGTGTGCCTTCGGCGCGCACCTCGTCGGCGGTCTTGCCGAACGCCAATGCCCTCGTCTGGGCGAAGAAGTTGGAGAGCAGCAGCTCGTGCACGTCGACGTCCCCGTCGCCGAGGGCGTACGGCGGGGTGGCGACCGCGATGAAGTCGGCCGGGATGAGACGGGTGCCCTGGTGGATCAGCTGGTAGAACGCGTGCTGACCGTTCGTGCCGGGCTCACCCCAGAAGACCTCACCGGTGTCGGTCGTGACGGGGGAGCCGTCCCATCGGACGCCCTTCCCGTTGGACTCCATGGTGAGCTGCTGGAGGTAGGCCGGGAACCGCTCCAGCAGCTGGGAGTAGGGCAGCACGGCGTGGGTCTCAGCGCCGAGGAAGTTGACGTACCAGACGTTGAGCAGACCCATCAGCGCCGGCACGTTGGCCGCGAGGGGAGTGGTCCGGAAGTGCTCGTCCATCGCGTGCATGCCGGCAAGGAACTCGGCGAACCGCTCCGGTCCGATCGCGATCACCAGCGAGGTGCCGATCGCCGAGTCGACCGAGTAGCGCCCACCGACCCAGTCCCAGAAGCCGAAGGCGTTGGCCGGGTCGATGCCGAACTCGGCGACCCGGTCCAGCGCCGTGGAGACAGCGACGAAGTGCTTCGCCACGGCTTCGGCGTCCGGAGCCGTGACCCCGGCCGCCCGCAGACCGTCGAGCAGCCAGGACCGACACAGCCGGGCGTTGGTGAGCGTCTCGAGTGTGCCGAAGGTCTTGCTCGACACGATGAACAGGGTGGTGGCGGGGTCGAGGTCGGCGAGGGTCAGGGCGCAGTCGGTCGGATCGATGTTGCTGATGAAGCGGCACTCCAGCCCGTCGAGCAGATAGGGCCGGAGCGCTCGATAGGCCATCACCGGGCCGAGGTCGGAGCCGCCGATGCCGATGTTGACCACCGTGCGGATGCGCTCTCCGGTCACGCCGGTCCACGCCCCCGACCTGACCCGGTCGGCGAAGTCGTAGACCCGGCCGAGCACGTCGTGCACCTCGGCGACCACGTCCTGCCCGTCGACCTCGAGCACGGCGTCGGCGGGCAGTCGCAGGGCGGTGTGCAGCACGGAGCGGTCCTCGGTCACGTTGATCCGTTCACCGTGGAACATCGCGTCGCGCCGCTCCTCCAGACCGACCGCTGCCGCCAGCTCGATCAACGCCGCGGCGACGGCGTCGTCGACCAGGTTCTTGGAGAGGTCGACGTAGAGATCTGCCGCCTGGAAGCTGAACCGCTCCACCCGGCCCGGGTCGTCGGCGAACCACGAAGGCAGGTCGGGAGTGAGCTCCCCGGCCAGCTCGTCGAGGCGGATCCAGGCTCGGGTCGAGGTCGGGTCCACCGGCTCGTCGGCCACGGGCGTGGTCACTGGCGGCTCTTCGCCTGCTCCAGGCTGGCCCGGACGGTGTCCAGCAGCTGGTGCCACGACGTCACGAACTTCTCGACCCCCTCGCTCTCCAGCGTCGCGATGACGTCGTCGTAGTCGATGCCCACCGCGGCCAGCGCTGCCAGGTCGGCGGCCGCCTCGGCGTAGTAGGGCCGGACCTGGTCGCCGCGGATGTCGCCGTGGTCGGCGACGGCCCGGAGCGTCTTCTCCGGCATGGTGTTGACGGTGTTGTCCACGACCAGGTCGTCGACGTACATCGTGTCGCGGTAGGCCGGATTCTTCACACCCGTCGAGGCCCACAGCGGGCGCTGCCGGTGGGCGCCGGCCGCTGCGAGCGCGGCCCAGCGGTCGGTGTCGAAGAACCGCTCGTAGGCCTGGTAGGCCAACCGGGCGTTGGCCACGCCCGCCTTGCCCTGGAGGGCGGGGTCGGCGCCGATCTTGTCGAGGCGCGCGTCGATCTCGGTGTCGACCCGCGAGACGAAGAAGGAGGCCACCGAGTGGATCGTGGAGATATCCAGCCCGTTGTCCCTGGCCTTCTCGATGCCGGCGATGAACGCCTCCATCACGTGTTCATACTGCTCCAGCCCGAAGATCAAGGTGACGTTCACGCTGATGCCCGCCCCCAGCGTCTCCGTGATGGCCGGGAAGCCTTCGGGAGTGCCGGGGATCTTGATCAGCAGGTTGGGCCGGTCGACCTCGGCATGCAGCGCCCGGGCGGAGGCGACGGTGGCGTCGGTGTCGTAGGCCAGGTCGGGAGCGACCTCGATCGACACCCGGCCGTCCACGCCGCCGGTGGCGTCGAAGACCGGCCGGAGGATGTCGCAGGCGTTGCGTACGTCGGTCGTGGTCAGCTCGAAGACGGTCCGATCCAGGTCGGCGCCGTCGGCGGCCAGCGCGGCCACCTGGTCGTCGTACCGCTCACCCTCGGCCAGCGCGGCCGCGAAGATCGACGGGTTGGTGGTGACCCCGACCACGTTGTCGGCCTTGACCAGCTCGGCCAGGTTGCCGGTCTCGATCCGATCGCGGGACAGGTCGTCCAGCCAGATGGAGACGCCGGCGTCACTCAGTTGCTGAAGTCGCTCGGACATGGTTGCTTCCTCTCCTCGGCCGGGTCAGCCCGCGACCGAACTGATGCTCTCTTGGGCCGCCGTTGCCACGTGGTCGGCGGTGAATCCGAACTCGCGGAACAGGGTGGCCTGGTCCGCGGACGCGCCGTAATGGTCCAGCGAGACGATCCGGCCGTGGTCGCCGACGACCTCGCGCCACCCCATCGCCACGCCTGCCTCGACCGAGACGCGTGCGCGCACGTCTGGCGGGAGGACGGCGTCGCGGTAGGACGCGTCCTGGGCGTCGAACCACTCGCGACAGGGCATCGAGACCACCCGCGCCGCGATGCCCTTCTCGGCGAGCAGCCCGCGCGCGTCCACGGCGAGCTGCACCTCGGAGCCGGTGCCGACCAGGATCACATCTGGAGTGCCGTCGGTGTCGAGGAGGGTGTAGCCGCCACGGTGCACGTCCTCCAGGCCGGCGAACCCGTCGGTGCCCCGTGGGAAGACGGGCACGTTCTGCCGGGTCAGGGTCAACCCGGCCGGCCGGTCGGTGTGCTCGATGATCGCCTTCCAGCAGGCCGCCGTCTCGTTGGCATCGGCGGGCCGGACCACGTCCAGGCCCGGGATGGCGCGCAGCGCAGCCAGGTGCTCGACGGGCTGGTGGGTGGGACCGTCCTCGCCCAGGCCGATGGAGTCATGGGTCCACACGTAGGTGACCGGCAGCTGCATCAGCGCCGCCAACCGGACCGCGCCGCGCATGTAGTCGGAGAACGTCAAGAACGTGCCGCCGAAGACGCGCGTCCCGCCGTTGAGGGCGATGCCGTTCATGATCGAGCCCATCGCGTGCTCGCGGATGCCGAAGTGCAGCACCCGGCCGTGCAGCGGGTCAGCCGACCACTGCTTGGTGCTCCGGTCGGCGGGGATGAAGGAGGGCGCCCCCTCGATGGTGGTGTTGTTGGACTCCGCCAGGTCGGCCGAGCCGCCCCAGAGCTCGGGCAGCTTCGCGGCCAGGCGCTGGATGACCTCGCCGGAGGCCTTGCGGGTCGCTACACCACCTGGGTTGGCCTCGAAGGTGGGCAGGTCGTCGGCCCAGCCTTCCGGGAGCCGCTGCTCTTCGAGCCGCTGCAGGAGGGCCTCCTGGTCGGGGTGGGCCGCTGCCCAGGCGGCGTACGCCTCGCCCCAGGCCGCCCGCGACGCGGCGCCACGCTCCAGCAGGCCGCGGGTGTGGGCCAGCACGTCGTCGGCGATCGCGAAGGACTGGTCTGGGTCGAAGCCCATCACTTCCTTGGTGGCGCGCACCTCGTCGGCGCCGAGCGCGGAGCCGTGGGCCTTGCCGGTGCCCTGGGCGTTCGGCGCGGGCCAGGCGATGATGGTGCGGAGGTTGATGAAGCTGGGTCGGTCGGTCTCGGCCTTCGCCGCGACGATGGCGTCGTAGAGTGCCTGGACGTCCTCGTGATACTCCGTGCCGCCGTGGGTCCAGTCGACGTCCTGCACGTGCCAGCCGTAGGACTCGTAGCGCTTCGAGACGTCCTCGTTGAAGGCGACGGCCGTGTCGTCCTCGATGGAGATCCGGTTGTCGTCGTAGATCACCACCAGGTTGCCCAGTTGTTGGGTCCCGGCGATGGACGACGCCTCGCCGCTCACGCCCTCCTCGAGATCGCCATCGGAGCAGAGCACGTAGACGTAGTGGTCGAAGACGGACTCGTCCGCCGGCGTGTCCGGGTCGAGCATGCCGCGCAGGCGGCGGCCGGCCATCGCCATGCCGACCGCGTTGCCGACACCCTGGCCGAGCGGCCCGGTGGTCACCTCGACACCGCGGGTGTGGCCGTGCTCGGGGTGACCGGGGGTCAGGCTGCCCCACGTGCGCAGCGCCTCGAGGTCGGCCATCTCCAGACCGAAGCCGCCCAGGAAGAGCTGGATGTAGAGGGTGAGGCTGGAGTGGCCGCACGACAGCACGAACCGGTCGCGGTTGATCCAGTCCGTGGCGGCGGGGTCGTGCCGCATCACCTTCTGGAAGAGGAGGTACGCCGCCGGAGCCAGCGACATGGCCGTGCCGGGGTGGCCGTTGCCGACCTTCTGGACCGCGTCCATCGCGAGGGCGCGGACGGTGTCGACCGCCTGCTTGTCGGTGTCGGTCCACTCCAGGGGGGCTGCTTGGGTGCTCACGGACGTCCTCTCGGGGAGACGGGTCAAGCGACAGGGTCAAACGGCACCACCGAGCCTACTCATGATGAGGGATAGACTCCGCGAGTGACCGATGTCAGCCATTCCGCCTCCCCAGGCACACCGGCTGACCGGTCGACCACCCGGTCCTCAGCGGCACCCGCCACAGCCGCTTCGCGTGCCAGCGTGAAGGACGTCGTCGCGGCGTACGTCGGCCTGATGAAGCCGCGCGTCATCGAGCTGTTGCTGCTCACCACGGTGCCGGTGATGTTCTTCGCCGCCCGCGGCATCCCGCCGCTCGGCCTGGTCGCCGCGACCGTCGTCGGCGGCACCCTGTCCGCCGGCTCCGCGAGCGCGCTCAACTGTGTCTACGACCGGGACATCGATGAGCAGATGCGCCGAACACGTCGGCGGGCGCTGCCCCGACACATCGTCTCGCCGGGCGCCGCGCTGGTCTTCGGCGTGATCCTCGGCGTGGTCGCCACGGTCGTGCTCGCCGTCTGGGTGAACTGGCTCTCGGCGCTGCTCGCGCTGGCCGCCGAGGCGTTCTACCTGTTCGTCTACACGATGCTGCTCAAGCGTCGGACGACACAGAACATCGTCTGGGGCGGCATCGCCGGCTGCTTCCCAGCGCTGATCGGCTGGACCGCGGTGACCGGAGAGCTGGCCTGGACCCCGGTGGTCCTGTTCCTGGTCGTCTTCTTCTGGACGCCACCGCACACCTGGGCGCTCGCCCTGCGCTACCGCGAGGACTATGCCGGGGTGGACGTGCCGATGCTCCCCGCGGTCGCCCCGGCCGCCACGGTCGGCCGCCAGGTCGTGCTCTACACCTGGGCCACCGTGCTGACCTCGCTTGCGCTGTGGAGCGTCGCCGACACCGGCCTGTTCTACCTGGTCACCGCGGTCGTCCTCGGCGCGATCTTCCTCGTTGAGGCGCACCGGATGTGGGCCCGCACCCGCCGCTCCGACGTCCTCGCCGAGATCCAGCCGATGCGCCTCTTCCACATCTCCAACCTCTACCTCGCCCTCCTCTTCGTCGCCGTCGCCATCGATCCGCTGCTGTCCCGCTGACGGCTGACTGCCATGCTCTCGAGGGGGTGGAGTCTGCGGCTGGCCATCGTCACCGTCGCGCTGCCGCTTCTGAGTGCATCGGGCTGCGCTGAACCCGACGGCACCTCAGGCGACTGCACCGCCAGAATCGAGTTCGACGGCACTCGATATCGCTCGCACAATCGGCTCAACCCATCCGCACCGATCGCTTCGAGACCGCTCGGAGAGGCGAAAGTGCTGGATTGCACCGACGAGGGATGGGAGGAGTTCGACAGCGTCACGGTGCGCCCGATCAAAGGGGTCGACCCTTCGATCGCTATCGCCGTGGATCGGTCTGAGGAGTGGTGGGGGATATACGTCGCCGACAACACGACGCCATCCGAGTGGCCCCGAGTCCTGAAGAGAGGCCGATCATGATCAAGGAGTTGATCGACATCGCCAGGGAGCCCGGATGAAGGGCGCCTTCGTCCTCGCCAATGGCTCGGACCTATATGGGGACATGAGGCGCACCCTCGTAGCCTTCGGCGCGAGAACCGCCCCGGATCGGACGACCCAACTTACGGATGGTGACTGCCTCTTCACGGTATTCGGCATCGTTGGCCCCGAGTCAGAGGCCGACCTGCGGGAAGCACCGACTCACATCCACGGAGACGCGAGTGACTTCGACCAACTCAGCGCGACTGCATGCTGGGTTGAGTGCCGTTCGGAGGCGGTCTTTGTTAAGTGGGTTCGCATAGTCGCGGAGCAACGTGCGAATCCAACGTGGGTGCTTGACGGCGATGGCGCGCTCTGGGCTGCGGATGCTCTCGATCCGACGAGGCTAGTTCTGTAGCGGATGTGGGCGTGTGGAGTCGCCACTTTGCCCGGGTTCGCTGTCCCGATCGCGCCCGACAGGATCCCTGAGCTATTCGCCCTCCATCTCGGGGCCGTCTCCCTCCTGCGTGACCGTCTCCGCGGAGAGGCGCATCGAAGAGGGATGAGCGTCGTTGAACTCGATCTGACTGGGGTGTCGGACAATGTCGCCCTCGGTCGGTGTCTCCCCGAGGCGTTCATGTTTCCTCAGGAGGCGAGCGGGCTCGACGCAGCAGTCGATCTGATCTCAGATCTCGAGTGGTTGGGAATACTTACGGCTACCTGGTTCTCGTCTGTAGGCTGGCCGAGTCGTCGCCGATCGCAGACTCGTTCCTGTCACTGCTCCCCAATATTGTGGATCGTTGACGTAGCCAGAACGTGCCATTCGTGATCGCGGTCGACGCCGCGGGGGATCGCCTCCAGGGCGCTTTGCGAGTAGCCAGCGATGAAATGGAGCGGGCCGGAGGCCTACCTCGGACCCAGCCGGGCACTGGTGCCGTCGATGTCATCGTGCATCAATCCACTCGGGCAATGACGAGCGCGCCCGCACAGGGGACGTCCTTGTCGGGGCCAGCAACGGTTCCGGCGTCGGCCGGGTTGGAACTTGGATAGATTGATCAGTTCAATCGCGAGCGAAGGCAGCTGCGTAGTGGCCAGATTCAGGTGTGCGTGTGGGGAGACCATCGCCACTTCGGGGTCGATACCGAACCCCGGTGAGTGGCACCTGCTGTCGGACACGGACTTCGACGCATTCGAAGGACTCGTCCAGGCCGAGGACGTCTACCAGGCCACTACCGTGATGTATCGCTGCCCCTCCTGTGGGTATCTGTGGATCTACTGGGACGGCCTTGACCAGCCGCCGTCGCTCTATGCTCCCCAGCACCAACCCGGACAGGGGAGGCGGTAACGATGGGTCAAGGTGAAGCGTGGTGGCTCCTCAGCAGGAGCCCTGCAAGCGTGGGAGCGTCTGCTGGACCTGCTGGATGAGCACGGACTGGGTGTCGTCACCCAGTGGACGGGAGCACCTACGTCTTCGACGAGGTGGGCTCGCGACGCGAGACGCCGCTGTTATTCATCGTCGCTGAGTGGGTGTCGGACCGCCCGCTGACGTTTCAACTTTGGCTTCGACAGGACACCGATGTCACGGTGACCGTGGATCCCGGAGGGCTGTGCGTGGCCTTCGGCCTAGAGGGCCTGCTCCGTCAGGAGGCTGAGCGAGTCGTAGCCGCTCTGGTGTTGTGCGCGTGCATAGTCGACGACACACGCGCGCTTGTCGTGGATCGACACCTCCCAGACGATGGCGATGCTTGGCGGCGCTACTCGCGGTCGAACGCTGTGGCATTGCCGCGGGTGCCTGATCTCCTTCTCGACGCCGGCAAGCGCATCCAGATTGGTCGGGAGTCATGGCTTCGGGACCCTCGCGGTAGGGCGACCGGGGACGAAACCTGATCCACCAGATGAGGCAATCGCAAAGAAACCTCGCCGAAGACGCAACCGAATCGGCCGCTGCTGCGTCTTTACTGTTGACGACGGTAAGCCTGGTCACGGGGGTGCAGGCGAACCGTCGTCATTTCTTGTGCCCTGATTCCTCTCGTCCGCTCTCGCGGACGGTGAGCAGCGCCCAGGTGACGGCGGCCGCGGTGAGGCCGCTGCCGAGCATGTGCAGGCCGACCACCAGGACGGGCAGGTGCGTGAAGTACTGCACGAAGCCGATCAGGCCTTGGCTCAGCTCGACGAGGAGCAGGACCAGGGCCGCTCGGCGGACGATCGGGGGAGTGTTGGCCGCCCGGACGGCGTAGACCAGGCCGAGGGTCAGTCCGAGGAGCAGGAAGACGAGGTCCGCGTGGGCCTGGCTCCACTCCAGCGGGTCCAGCCCGTTGCGGGCCGCCCCTGAGTCGCCCGCGTGCGGGCCCGCGCCGGTCACGACGGTGCCGACGTAGAAGACCGCCCAGGCGACGCCGAAGACCCACCAGGCGAGCTGCGTCAGGGCGCCACGGCGGATCACGGGGGCCGGATGGTCGATCCGCCACAAGAAGACCACGGCCAGCGAGACGATGCCCAGCGACGGCAGCAGATGCAGCGAGACCACCCACGGGTTGAGGTGGGTGAGCACGGTCAGCCCGCCGAGCAGCGCCTGTGCCGGGATCGCCAGGCCGAGCAGCAGGGCGAGCCGGGTCAGATCCGACCGCCGCGACCGCCAGGCGACCCAGAACGTGCCGATCGCCACGGCGGCCAGCACGAAGGTGAGCGTCCGATTGCCGAACTCGATCGCGGAGTGCAGGTCCAGGGCGCCGTGTGGCGTGAACGACTCCGACGTGCACCGCGGCCAGGTCGGGCAGCCCAGGCCGGAGCCGGTCAGCCGGACCGCACCGCCGGTCACGATCAGGCCCAGGTTGGCGGCCAGGCTGGCCCAACCCATCCGCCGCACCCACGGGCTGAGGGAGGGCTCGCTCACTCCCATCGGAAGGTCCTGGCCGTGAGCAGGGTGCCGACCACAGCCCAGACCACCAGCACGAGCAGGTTGCCCCAGGCGACGGTGCCGTCCAGGAACGCCGAGCGCAGTGCGTCGCCGAGTGCGCCGGACGGCAGCAGTGCGAGCAGCGGCCCGATCCCGCCGTACGACGACGTGGGCAACACCACGCCACCCGCCGCCAGCAGCAGGAGATAGACCAGGTTCGTCACCGCCAGCGTCGCCTCGGCACGCAGCACGCCCGCGACGAACAACCCGAGGGAGGCGAAGGCGGCCACGCCGAGCACCACCGCCAAGAGGGCGCCGAGCCAGCCAGCCTCGGGCTGCCAGCCCATCGCGACGGCCACCACGCCGATGACGACGAGCTGCACTGCCAACACCGCGACCAGCGCGCCGGTCTTGCCCAGCAGCAGGCCGTGCCGGGGGAGCGGAGATGAGCCGAGCCGCTTCAACACGCCGTAGCGCCGCTCGAAGCCGGTCATGATGGCCAACGAGGTGAACGACGAGGACATCACCGCCAGGGCGAACACCCCCGGCGTGAACAGGTCGATGGGCCGATGGTCGACGTCGATGCCGAGTCGGCCCGCGCCCTCGACCGCGCCGATGAGCACGATCAACGGGATCACGATGGCGAGCAGCAACTGCTCGCCGTTGCGCAGCATCAGCCGGGTCTCCATCCCGGCCTGGGCGAGCACCTGACGGCCCAGTGGGGCGGCGCCAGGCGAGGGAGCGAACGGACCGCTCATGACGTTCGACCCGGGTCGGTGAGGTCGACGAAGACGTCCTCGAGATCGAGCCGGCCACCGTCGGTCAGCTCAGCAGGTGAGCCCGACGCGACCAGCCGGCCGTGATCAAGGATGTGCACCACGTCGGCGAGCCGCTCGGCCTCGTCCATATGGTGCGTGGTCAGCACCACGGTGACCCCGTCACCGCGGATCTCCTCCAGCAGCTCCCAGGTGGCCCGGCGGGCGTGCGGGTCCATCCCGGCGGTCGGCTCGTCGACGAAGACCAGCTCCGGTCGGCCGACCAGGGCCATCGCCAGGCCGAGCCGCTGCTGTTGGCCACCGGAGAGGCGACGATAGGGAGTCCGCCCGCACTCGGCGAGACCGAGCCGGTCCACCAGCACCTCGACCTCGAGCGGATGGGCGTGCAGCCGAGCGAGGTGACGCAGCATCTCGTCGGCCCGCACACCGGACCAGGCCCCGCCCTCCTGCAGCATCACCCCAATCCGGGGCAGCAGCCGAGCCCGGTCCGCGATCGGGTCCAGCCCGAGCACGCGGACCGAGCCCTGCTGGGGGCGCCGATAGCCCTCGCAGGTCTCCAGGGTGGTGGTCTTCCCGGCGCCATTGGGACCCAGCACGGCGGTGATGCTGTGCCGGGCCACGCTGAGGGTCAATCCGTCGACCGCGGTCTTCGCGCCATAACGCATGACCAACCCAGCCACCTCCACGGCAGCAGGGGAGTCGGGGCGCACCCGGCCAGTCTAGGAACGGGCCGCGGTGGGCGATGACCACCCCCGACTTGAACCGGACGGGGTATTAACGTCACACTGTTGTTGTGGAATTCGCCCCAGCCGTCGCTCCCGCAGCCGGTGAGGCGTCGACCCGCACCCGGGTGGCCCACTCGATCCTCGAGAACGGGCCGTCCACTGCGGCCAGCCTCGCCGACCGGCTCGGCCTGACTCCGGCCGCCGTGCGCCGCCACCTCGACCACCTGGTCGCCGACGGTGCGGTGGTCGCGACCGAGGCACGCGCCAGCGGTCCCCGCGGTCGCGGTCGGCCGGCGCGCACCTTCGCCCTGACCGAGGAGGGCCGCGACCGGTTCGACCAGCAGTACGACGGCCTGGCCGCCGAGGCGCTCAGGTTCCTCGCCGAGACGGCCGGCTCCGAAGCGGTCCTTGAGTTCGCGCGCCGCCGGGTGGCGTTCATCGAGCGCGACTTTGCCCGGGTCTCAGCGCAGAACCCTGCCCTGTCCTCGGCCGAGGTGCTCGCCCGCGTGCTCCGCGACGAGGGCTACGCCGCGCATGTCCGCGAGCTGCCCGACAGCGGCCTCGGCCAGGGCACCGAGCAGCTGTGCCAACAGCACTGTCCGGTCTCCCACGTGGCCCACGAGTTCCCCCAGCTGTGCGACGCCGAGACCGAGGCCTTCAGTCGGGTCCTCGGCACCCATGTCGCCCGACTGGCCACCATCGCACACGGCGACGGCGTGTGCACCACCTGCATCCCCCATCCACGCGAGGACGGAGCGTCATCATGACGAGCATCGAAGAGCTGAACCCCGGGCTGGAAGGCATCGGTCGCTATGAGTTCGGCTGGCACGACCCCGACCTTGCCGGCGAGACGGCCAAGCGCGGCCTCAACGACGCCGTGGTCCGCGACATCTCTGGCCGCAAGGGCGAACCGGAGTGGATGCTCGACCTGCGCCTGAAGGGCCTGCGCCTCTTCGACCGCAAGCCGATGCCGTCGTGGGGTGCGGACCTGTCCGACATCGACTTCGACAACATCAAGTACTACGTCGAGTCGGCGGAGAAGCAGGCCAACACCTGGGAGGACCTGCCCGCCGACATCAAGAACACCTACGACCGGCTCGGCATCCCCGAGGCCGAGAAGCAGCGGCTGGTCGCGGGCGTCGCCGCGCAGTACGAATCGACCGTGCTCTACCACTCGATCCGCGAGGACCTCGAGCAGCAGGGCGTGATCTTCGTCGACACCGACACCGGCCTGCGCGAGCACGAAGAGCTCTTCAAGGAGTACTTCGCGACCGTGATCCCGGTCGGCGACAACAAGTTCGCATCACTCAACACCTCGGTCTGGTCGGGTGGCTCCTTCATCTACGTGCCGCCGGGCGTGCACGTGGACATCCCGCTGCAGGCCTACTTCCGGATCAACACCGAGAACATGGGGCAGTTCGAGCGGACCCTGATCATCGTCGACGAGGGCGCCTACGTGCACTACGTCGAGGGCTGCACCGCACCGATCTACTCCTCGGACTCGTTGCACTCCGCGGTGGTGGAGATCATCGTCAAGAAGGGCGGCCGGTGCCGCTACACGACGATCCAGAACTGGTCGAACAACGTCTACAACCTGGTGACCAAGCGGGCGACCTGCGAGGCCGGCGCCACCATGGAGTGGGTCGACGGCAACATCGGCTCGAAGGTCACCATGAAGTACCCAGCGGTCTACCTGATGGGGGAGCACGCCAAGGGCGAGACGCTCTCGATCGCGTTCGCGGGCGAGGGCCAGCACCAAGACGCCGGCGCCAAGATGGTGCACGCAGCCCCGCACACGTCGTCCTCGATCCTGTCCAAGTCGGTCGCCCGTGGCGGCGGCCGGACGTCCTACCGTGGCCTGGTCCAGGTCAACGAGGGCGCGTCGGGGTCGAAGTCCAACGTGCTCTGCGACGCACTGCTGGTCGACCAGATCAGTCGTTCGGACACCTACCCCTACGTCGACATCCGTGAGGACGACGTGTCGATGGGCCACGAGGCCAGCGTCTCGAAGGTGAGCGAGGACCAGCTCTTCTACCTGATGAGCCGTGGCTTGGAGGAGACCGAGGCGATGGCGATGATCGTGCGCGGCTTCGTCGAGCCGATCGCCAAGGAGCTCCCGATGGAGTACGCCCTCGAGCTCAACCGCCTCATCGAGCTGCAGATGGAAGGCGCGGTGGGCTGAGCCCCACCGCCCCCTGCCGGAACCGATCTGACATCTGACAAGGAAGAACGTGACACTCACTGGACAGCCGCTGTCGAGCGCCGTCGAGATGGACAAGGTGGACAGCCACCTCCATCCGGAGCCGTCGTACGCCCTGGCCGACCACCCGATGCCCACCGGGCGCGAGGAGATCTGGCGGTTCACCCCGCTCAGCCGGCTGCGCGGGCTGCTCGACGAGCAGCCGTCCGACGGCCACCTCTCCTGGACCACCGACCTGCCCGCGGGGGTCACCCTGACCGAGGTCAGCACCGCCGAGGCGGCGGCGCTGGGTGAGGTGCTGCCCAGCGACCGGCTGGCGGCCCTCGCCGTCGCCCACGCAGGTGGCGCGATGGTGCTCGACATCCCCGCCGAGACGGTGCTGGAGGAGCCGGTGCGGGTGCGCCTGCACGGTGACGACGCCGACCGGCTGGTCTGGGGCCATCTCGTGGTTCGGATCGGCTCGCACACGCGCGCGACGATCGTCTTCGAGCACACCGGCAGCGCCCGCTACAGCGCCACCACCTCGGTGCTGGTCGGCGACGGCGCCGAGGTCGTGATGGCCTCGATCTACGACTGGGACGACGACGCCGTGCACGCCGCCCAGGTGGGCGTCCGGGTCGGCCGCGACGCGCACGTCCGGTTGGCCGAGGTCAGCTTCGGCGGCGACCTGGTGCGCACCTGCAGCAACGTGGAGTACGCCGGCCCCGGCGGCGAGGCCGAGCTGCTCGGCCTCTACTTCGCCGACGCGGGCCAGCACATCGAGCACCGCCTCTTCGTCGACCACACCGCGCCCAAGACCCGCAGCCACGTGTCCTACAAGGGCGCCCTGCAGGGCGAGCGGGCGCACACGGTCTGGATCGGCAACGTGCTGATCCGCAAGATCGCCGAGGGGATCGACACCTACGAGGAGAACCGCAACCTGGTCCTCACCGACGGCTGTCAGGCCGACTCCGTGCCCAACCTGGAGATCGAGACCGGTGAGATCGAGGGGGCAGGGCACGCGTCGGCGACCGGTCGGTTCGACGACCAGCAGCTCTTCTACCTCCGCAGCCGCGGCATCGACGAGACCGAGGCGCGCCGGTTGGTCGTGCACGGCTTCTTCAACGAGCTGATCCGCCGCATCGACGTGCCCGTGATCGAGGAGCACCTCTTCGCCGCCGTCGAGGCCGAGCTGGCCGCCACGATGGGCGACCTGGTGACGATCGAGGGGAGCGAGCGGTGAGCTTCGAGCGCGTCTGCAGCACCGACGAGGTGGGCGACGAGCAGGCCCATGCGGCCGTGGTCGGCGGCCTGGAGGTCGCCGTCGCTCGTGACGGCGACGAGTTCTTCGCCGTGCAGGACCAGTGCACGCACGCTGCCATCCCGCTCAGCGAGGGCGAGGTGGTCGACTGTGCGATCGAGTGCTGGCTGCACGGCTCCACCTTCGACCTGCGCACCGGGAAGCCCACCGTGCTGCCCGCCACCGAACCGGTCGCCACGTTCCCCGTCGAGGTCCGTGACGGCGATGTGTACGTCGACACCACCCGGACGCTCAACGGCGTCACCCCGAGCTAGAAGGAAGCACCACATGAGCACCCTGGTCATCAACGACCTACACGTCTCGGTCGACACCGAGGACGGCCCCAAGGAGATCCTCAAGGGCGTCACGCTGACCATCAACGAGGGCGAGACCCACGCGATCATGGGTCCGAACGGGTCCGGCAAGTCGACGCTGGCCTACTCCATCGCGGGCCACCCGAAGTACAAGGTGACCAGCGGCTCGGTCACCCTCGACGGAGCCGACGTGCTGGCCATGTCGGTCGATGAGCGGGCCCGGGCCGGTCTCTTCCTGGCCATGCAGTACCCCGTCGAGGTGCCCGGCGTCTCGGTGGCCAACTTCCTGCGCACCGCCAAGACCGCCATCGACGGTGAGGCGCCCAAGCTGCGCACCTGGGTCAAGAGCGTGAACGAGGCGCTCGACCGCACCGGGCTGGACCCGGCCTTCTCTCAGCGCAGCGTCAACGAGGGCTTCTCCGGTGGCGAGAAGAAGCGCCACGAGATCGCCCAGCTCGAGCTGCTCGACCCCACCATCGCGATCCTCGACGAGACCGACTCCGGCCTCGACATCGACGCTCTCAAGGTCGTCTCGGAGGGGGTCAACCGCTTCACCGCCGAGGGCGACAAGGGGGTCCTGCTGATCACGCATTACTCGCGGATCCTGCGCTACATCAAGCCCGACTTCGTGCACGTGTTCGTGGCCGGTCGGATCGCCGAGCAGGGTGGCCCCGAGCTGGCCGACCTGCTCGAGGCCGAGGGCTACGACCGCTTCACCAGGGCCGTGGTGTGACCGAGTCCGCCCTCCCGGGCCTGCTGCCCGACCTCGAGGTGGTCCGCAAGGACTTCCCGATCCTTTCGCGCACCCTGGCGGGCGGACACCCCCTCGTCTACCTGGACAGCGCGAACACCTCGCAGAAGCCGCAGGTCGTCATCGACGCGATGGTCGACCACCTGGAGCGGCACAACGCCAACGTGGCTCGGGCGATGCATCAGCTCGGCGCCGAGTCCACCGCAGCGTTCGAGAGCGCACGCGCCCGGGTGGCGGCCTTCCTGCACGCCAGCGAGGACGAGATCGTCTTCACCAAGAACGCCTCGGAGGCGCTCAACCTGGTGGCCAACACGCTCGCCTGGGCCGAGGGCGACTGGTCCGCGCGGGTCGGGCGGATCGGGCCCGGTGACGAGATCGTGATCACCGAGATGGAGCACCACTCCAACATCGTGCCCTGGCAGCTGCTCAGCCAGCGGACCGGCGCCACGCTGCGCTGGTTCGAGATCACCGACGACGGGCAGCTCGACCTCGACAGCATCGACGAGCTGATCACCGAGCGGACCCGCGTGGTCGCGCTGACCTGGGTGTCCAACGCCTTGGGCACCATCAACCCGATCACCGAGATCGCTCGTCGCGCCCACGAGGTGGGTGCCCTGGTCGTCGTCGACGCCTCCCAGGCCGCCCCGCAGCTGCCGATCGACGTCACCACGTGTGGTGCCGACCTGCTCGCCTTCACCGGCCACAAGACCGTCGGGCCGACCGGCATCGGGGTCCTGTGGGGCCGTCGCGGCATCCTCGACCAGCTGCCCCCCTTCCTGGGTGGCGGGGAGATGATCGAGACCGTGCGGATGGAGTCCTCCACCTATGCGCCGGTGCCGCGCCGCTTCGAGGCGGGTACCCCACCGATCGTCGAGGCGGTCGGCCTCGCGGCGGCGTTGGAGTATCTCGACGGCTTGGGCATGGAGCACGTGCACGCCCACGAGCAGGCCATCACCGGCTACGCCCTCGACGGCCTGGCCACCGTGCCCGGCCTGACCGTGCTCGGCCCGCTGTCCGCGGAGCAGCGTGGGGGTGCCATCGCCTTCGAGCTCGATGGGGTGCACCCACACGACGTGGCCACGGTCCTCGACACCCGGGGGATCGCCGTGCGCGCCGGCCACCACTGTGCCCGCCCGGCCCATGCCCGCTTCGGCGTGCAGGCCTCGACCCGGATGTCGTCGTACCTCTACACCACGCCGGGGGAGGTCGACGCTCTCGTCGACGGCTTGCTCTACACCCGCGACTACTTCAAGGTGAGCTGATGTCGGCCGACCTTGACAGCCTCTACCAGGAGATCATCCTGGACCACTACAAGTTCCCGCACCATCGCGGTCTGCGGGAGCCCTACGAGGCCGAGGTGCACCACGTCAACCCGACCTGCGGCGACGAGGTCACCCTGCGGGTCCACCTCGACCAGCAGGACGGCGACACCGTGGTGCGCGACGTCTCCTACGACTCGCTCGGCTGCTCGATCTCGCAGGCGTCCGCCTCCATCCTCACCGACCTGGTCATCGGCAAGACGGTGGCCGATGCCATGGAGGTGCACGAGGCGTTCCTCGAGCTGATGCAGGGCAAGGGCCAGGTCGAGCCCGACGAGGAGGTCCTCGAGGACGCCGTCGCCTTCGCCGGCGTCGCCAAGTTCCCTGCCCGCGTCAAGTGCGCCCTGTTGTCCTGGATGGCCTGGAAGGACGCCACCTCGGCTGCCTTCGCCGCACCCGTTCCGGAGGAGACCCCATGAACACCGACGACCTTCCCGAGATCGATCTCGACGCCATCGCCGGCGACCTCACAGTGACCGTCGAGGACGTCACCGAAGCCATGAAGGACGTGGTCGACCCCGAGCTCGGCATCAACGTCGTCGACCTTGGTCTCGTCTACGGCGTGCACGTCGACGAGGACGCCTTCGTGGTCCTCGACATGACCCTCACCTCGGCGGCCTGTCCGCTGACCGACGTGATCACCGACCAGACCCATGCTGCGTTGGAGGGCATGGTCAAGGACGTCGCGATCAACTGGGTCTGGATGCCTCCGTGGGGTCCGGACAAGATCACCGAGGACGGCCGCGACCAGCTGCGGGCCCTCGGCTTCAACGTCTGAGGCGCATGCGGGTCGCGGTGCCGTCGGCGCGGTTCGCGCGGTGGACGGCCAACTTCGCCGACCGTCATGGCGGCGCCACCCTGAAGGTGACCGACGGCGCCCTGTGCGGGGTCGCGTCGGACGGCTCGACGTTCACCGCGCGTCTCCCGTTCGAGGGTCGGTACGACGCTGTGCCCGACGCCGCCAGCTTCGCGGAGGCGGCACAGCACCCGGCGACGTGGGGCGTGCTCCTGGTCCGCAAGGGCGGCTTCGCGATCGCCCGGCTCACCGGTGACCAGCTGGCGGCCCACAAGGTCGGCCAGCGCCACGTCCAGGGCCGCACCAAGGCCGGCGGGCAGAGCCAGCAGCGGTTCGCGCGGCGACGAGACAACCAGGCGCGACAGGCGTTCGAGGCCGCAGCCGACCACGCCGCGCGCCTGTTGGACAGCGTTTCCACCGTCGTCGTCGGAGGGGATCGGGCGGCGGTCGCCGAGGTGCTCGGCGACAGACGGCTCGCCGGGTTGACGACCGTTGCGCCGTGGCTCGACGTCCCCGATCCACGCCGTCGCGAGCTGGATCGGGCGATCGAGGAGGCAGCCGCGATCCAGGTCGAGGTGGTCAACGCCTGAGCGTGCCTGCCGCCGTACAGTGGCAGACGTGGAGAGCGTCATCAATGTCCGCGGACTGGTGAAGCGTTTCGGCTCGGTTCGGGCGCTCGACGGGCTCGATCTCACCGTCAGATCGGGGGAGGTGCACGGCTTCCTCGGCCCCAACGGGGCAGGCAAGTCGACCACCATCCGCAGCCTGCTGGGTCTGCTCCGCACCGAGGCCGGCACGGCCGAGGTCTTCGGCCTCGATCCGTGGCGGGATCCGGTCGACATCCACCGTCGGCTGGCCTACGTGCCCGGTGACGTCAGCCTGTGGCCGAACCTCTCGGGCGGGGAGACCATCGACCTGCTCCTGCGGATGCGGGGCGTCCAGGCCGACCGCAGCCGGCGTGCCGATCTGCTCGAACGGTTCGACCTCGATCCGACCAAGAAGGGCCGGGCCTACTCCAAGGGGAACCGGCAGAAGGTGGCCCTGGTGGCGGCGTTCGCCGCGCCGATCGACCTGCTGGTCCTCGACGAGCCCACCTCGGGTCTGGATCCGTTGATGGAGCAGGTCTTCAACGAGTGCCTTGCTGAGCACAAGGAGGCCGGCACCACGGTGCTCCTCTCCAGCCACATCTTGAGCGAGGTGGAGCTGCTGGCCGACCGGGTGACCATCATCCGGGGCGGGCGCGCGGTCGAGACCGGCACGTTGGCCGAGCTGCGCCACCTGCGTCGCAATCGGATCCAGGCCGAGCTGGACAAGCCACCGTCGGACCTGTCCGCGCTGCCTGGCGTCCACGACCTCTCCGTCGAAGGCCACCACCTGTCCTGCACCGTGGACGCCGACGGCCTCTCGCCTCTGCTGGAGGCGCTGACCGCCGCCGGCGTGCGCTCCCTCACCAGCACACCGCCGACGCTGGAGGAGCTGTTCTTGGACCTCTACCGGGACACGCCATGAGCCTCCAAGTCACCGGCACCGTCGGCCTCGCCCGCTTCCAGCTCCGCCGCGACCGGATCCTCGCCTCACTCTGGGGACTGGTGCTGCTGGCCGTCGTCTACGCCTCGGCCTCCGCGACGAACGGGTTGTATCCCACCGACGCGGACAGGGTGGAGGCGGCGAGGCTGATCAACGCCAGCCCTGCCGCGGTTGCCCTCTACGGACCGATCCTCGACGTGCACAGCCTTGGCGAGCTCGCGATGACCAAGACCACGGTCACCTACGCGCTGTTCTTGATGGTGCTCGCCATGGTCCTGGTCCGACGGCACACCCGCGTGGAGGAGGAGTCGGGCCGCACCGAGCTGGTTTCCGCCGGTCGGGTGGGCCGACGTGCTCCTCTGGTGTCGGCTGTCGTCGAGTCCGGCGTCGTCGTGACGATCATCTCCGCGCTCGCCGGGCTGTGCAGCGTGGCCGGCGGTCTGCCCGCCGCCGGGTCGCTCGTCTTCGCGGCGTCGTGGTGGGGGAGCGGCATGGTCGGCGTCGGGGTGGCCGCTGTCGCCTGCCAGGTCAGTGCCAGCGCACGCACGTGCGGGGCCGCGGGCGCCGCCGGCCTCGGCGTGATCTTCCTGCTCCGCGCCGTCGGCGACGTCTCGGAGTCGTGGCTGCGCTGGCTCTCCCCGCTCGGTTGGAACACCCAGCTCAGCGCCTGGTCGCAGCCACGGTGGTGGGTGCTCCTGCTCTACCCGGTCACTGCGGTGGCTCTGCTCGTGGTGGCACTGTGGCTGCGGGACCGGCGCGACCTTGGCGCCGGTCTGGTGGCGCCTCGTCCCGGCCCCGCCGAGGGCAGCCCGCGGCTCCGGGACGCCGGTTCGCTGGCTCTACGGGTCTACGGCCCGTCGTTGGTCGGGTGGTCGGTGGCCGCCGCCGTCTGCGGGGTGCTGTTCGGCTCGGTGGTGCCTAGCCTGGGCACCCTGTTCGACTCTGCCACAGGTCAGGAGATGCTGCGCCGCCTCGGTGGCTCCGGTGCGGTCGAAGATGCGATGCTCGCCGGCATCATGTCGGTGGTGGCCCTGATCCTGTGTGGCTTCACCGCCAGCGTCGCCGCCCATGCGGGGAGCGACGAGCACGATGGTCGCACCGAGCAGGTGCTCGCCACGGCCTCGCCGCGAGGGCACACCTTCACTGCGCTGCTCACCCTCGTCCTGGCGGCGACAGCATGGCTGTTGCTCGTGCTGGGTGTCGCGGCTGCCGTCGGCTATGGCGCACAGGCTGGCGGGTTCGGCGATGCTGCCGGAAGGTCACTCGGCGCTGCGCTCGCACCGTTGCCCGCGGCCTGGCTGCTCGCAGCCCTGGCGATCCTGGGCCTCTCCCTCGGCGACCGTTGGGCGTTGCTGGGGTGGGTCCTCCTTGCCGCCTTCGCCACGGTCGGCATCGTCGGGGAGCTGCTGAGCCTGCCCGACTGGGTGGTCGGTCTGTCGCCCTTCCAGCACATCGCCAAGGTGCCGAGCGAGCCGATGGCGTGGGGCCCGGCCGTCGTGCTGACCGTGCTGACCGCGCTCGTCTCCGCCGTGGCGTGGTGGGCCTACCGACGCCGCGATATCGGCTAGCCTCCCGGGCAGATCCGTCATCCGCCCGGGAGGCACCCATGTGGCACCCGCAACCGGGGTGGCAGCCGTTGCCGGGTGGCAGCGGCACCTCGACCGTCGGGGTCTGGTCGATCGTCGAGGACGGTCGCGAGCTCGTGGCGAAGCGACTCGCGGCACCCGCCGAGCACGACCCACCCGAGTTGCTCGATCCGCGCCACTTCGCCTACTGGCGCAGGAGCGCCGACGTGGCTCTCGACGGACTGGTCGCCGCCACGGCCGGACTGCGGTCGCCGGCCGTGGTCAGGGTGGAGGAGGACCCCGATGGGGTCACCGTGGTGCACGAGCGCGTTCCAGTCACGGACAGCCCCGGCCTGTTCGTCGCACGCGCCCTCGGCCGGTTCGCGAGCGAAGAGCTGCCCGATCGGAGCTGGCTGGCGACCGACCAACTGCGAGACCGGCTGAAGCGGGTCGCCCTTCGGGGCGGCTGGCCGACGCTGGCTCGCACCACCGTCGCCGACGTGGCCGACCACCTGTGGCGCCATCGCGAGGCGCACCTGCGAGCAGCTGACGAGCTGCCCGTCGTCACCCAGCACGGCGATCCGGTCCCCGACAACCTCCGTGGTCGCGACGGGGACGACGTGCTAGCCGTGGACTGGGCGACTCTCGGCCGCGGCCCGGTGGGTGCCGACATCGGCTACTACGCGTTGTCGGCCCGGGAGGAGTTCGACCACCTCGTCCGCGCCTACTGCTCGGCACTGCCCCCCGGGTTGGCCACCGAGGACCGGGTCCGGCAGGGTGCGCGGATCACCGCTGTCTACACCGTCCTGACCCGCGCGGAGTGGGCCTTGGCGCGGGTGGCCACCGGCGAGGGCGCCCTGGCGGGGAAGTACCGCCACCCCAGCGTGGCGCCGTACCTCCGCGCACTGCAGCGTCAGTTCCCCCAGATCGAGGCCCTGGTCGGCTGAGGGACGGTCAGGGTGTGGCGACCTTCCACACCTGCTCGCAGGCGTCCATGGATCCCTGCTGGTAGCCCACCGTGAACCACTTCACCCGCGACTGGGCCGAGCCGTGCGTCCAGCCGTCGGGGGAGACCCGGCCCTGGGTGCGCTGCTGGATCCGGTCGTCACCGACCGACGCCGCGGCCTCGATCGCCTCTTGGATGTCCTGATCACTGAGTTCCTCGATCAGTGGCTCTCCGGTCGCGTCGTCGGTGGACGTGGCGCTCTTGGCCCACATGCCGGCGAAGCAGTCGGCCTCCAGCTCGAGCCGGACTGCGTCACTCGTGGGACCCTGCTGGGTCTTCACCCGCTTCATGATGCCGAGCAGATTCTGGATGTGGTGGCCGTACTCGTGGCCGATGACGTAGGGCTCCACGAAGGCGCCGGCCGGGCCGCCGAGCTGACGCTGGAGGACGTCGTCGAAGAAGGTGGTGTCGAGATAGATCGTCTGGTCGGCGGGGCAGTAGAACGGGCCGACCGCCGCGGTCGCATTGCCGCAGCCGGTGTTGATGGCGCCGGAGAAGGTCACCAGGGCGGCCTCGGGCTGGAAGTTGCTGCCCAGGGTGTCGGACCAGAAGTCGGTGAGCGAGTTCTCGACCGCCACCCGCGCGCAGTCCTCGCTGTTGTTGGCATCTTCGCCGGTCTTGCAGTTCTCGTAGCGGCCGGTGCCGTCCATCCGACTGGGGTCCAGCGAGCCGCCTTGGGCCGACGGCGTCGTCCCGCCACCGGTCAGGTCGATGTTGCCGCACATCGCGACCACCAGCAGGATCACCACCACCAGGACACCGCCGATGCCGCCGCCCATCTTGCCGCTGGGCATCGGGAACTGCATGCCGCCACCGCCGAGGCCACCCATGCCTCCGCCACCGCCTGAGCTCCCGGCGTCGTGCACGCGCCCGGTGTCGATCCTGGCTTTCGGATTGAATCGCATGCGGACGTCCCTTCGTGCGGCGGGCGACTGCCCGGCAAGTAGGGTATCCGGTGATGATCACGGCCCAGCACGTCCAGGTCCGCGCCGGGTCCAGATTGTTGATCGAGGATGTCTCGTTCCGGGTGGCCGCGGGAGACACCGTCGGTTTGGTCGGGCGCAACGGTGCCGGCAAGACGACCCTGACCAGGATCCTCGCGGGCGAAGGTCAGCCGGCCGCCGGACAGGTCCAGCGGACCGGACGCGTGGGCTATCTGCCCCAGGATCCCCGGGCCGGCGATCCGGACCAACTCGCACGCGATCGCGTGCTGTCCGCGCGCGGTCTGCACGATGTGGTCCGGCGTCTCCGCGAGGCCGAGCAGGAGATGTCCAGCGACGACGACGCCGTCCGGGAGCGGGCGATGCGCCGATATGCGCGTGCGGACGCCGAGCTGCATGCGGGTGGTGGGTACGCCGCTGAGGCCGAGGCCGCTCGGATCTCGGCCAGCCTGGGCATCGAGGAGCGCGTCCTGCACCAGCCGCTGCGCACCCTGTCCGGCGGTCAGCGCCGGCGGGTCGAGCTGGCCCGGATCCTCTTCTCAGAGGCCGACACACTGCTCCTCGACGAGCCGACCAACCATCTCGACGCCGACTCCGTGGGGTGGCTGCGTGACTTCTTGAAGGCCTACCAGGGCGGGATCGTGGTGATCAGCCACGACACGGCGCTGCTGGAGGAGACCGTCAACCGGGTGCTCCACCTGGATGCCAATCGAGCCCAGGTCGACGTCTACAACATGGGCTGGCGCGACTATCTGACCCAACGGGAGAACGACGAGCGGCGCCGCAAGCGGGAGCGCGCCAACGCCGAGCGCAAGGCCGACTCGTTGACCGAACAGGCCAACAAGATGCGAGCGAAGGCAACCAAGGCCAAGGCAGCGCAGTCGATGATGCGCCGTGCCGACCGGTTGCGTGCGGGGCTGGACGAGGAGCGTCGTGCCGATCGAGTGGCGCGGATCGCCTTCCCGGCGCCGGCACCATGTGGTCGGACTCCACTGACCGCCTCGGAGCTGTCGAAGTCCTACGGCTCCCTGGAGGTCTTCACCGACGTCGACCTGGCGATCGACCGCGGCTCACGGGTCGTGGTGCTCGGCCTGAACGGGGCCGGCAAGACCACCTTGCTCCGGATCCTGGCCGGACTCGACGCGCCCGACACCGGCGAAGTGACACCAGGGCACGGTCTACGTCTGGGCTACTACGCCCAGGAGCACGAGACCCTGGATGTATCACGCACGGTGCTGGAGAACCTGCACAGCAACGCGCCTCACCTCTCCGACACCGAGGCCAGATCGGTCCTCGGCTCCTTCCTGTTCAGCGGTGACGATGCCGACAAGCCTGCGGGTGTGCTCTCAGGCGGCGAGAAGACCCGGCTCGCGCTGGCGATCCTCGTCGTGTCCAGTGCCAACCTGCTGCTGCTCGACGAGCCCACCAACAACCTCGACCCTGCCTCGCGGGAAGAGGTGCTCGCCGCGATCCGCCGCTACCAGGGCGCGCTCGTGCTCGTCACCCACGACGAGGGCGCGGTGACCGCGCTGGAGCCGGAGCGGGTGCTTATCTTGCCCGACGGCGTCGAGGACCTGTGGAACGAGGACTACACCGATCTTGTTGCACTGGCATGACACTGGGTTCGACGTGGCGCACCGTGCGCACCGACCGTGACGTCGTCCACAATCGGATCAGGCCGGGGACGGTCCGGCGCGTCCTCGGCTTCGCGGCGCCGCAGCGGCGGCTGATCGCCCTCTTCATCGCCCTCACGGTGGTCGACGCACTGCTGGTCGTCGTGACACCGCTGTTGGTGCAGCGGATCGTCGACGACGGCATCATCGGCCACGACGGTCGGCTGGTGACGCTGCTGGCCCTGGCGATGGCCGCAACGGCACTCTTCGATGCGCTGCTGGGGGTGGCCAACGGCTACCTGTCCGCTCGGATCGGGGAGAACCTCATCTTCGATCTGCGCAGCGCCGTCTTCAGCCATGTGCAACGTCAGTCCCTGGCGTTCTTCACCCGCACCCAGACCGGTGCCCTGGTGTCCCGGCTCAACAACGACGTGCTGGGTGCCCAACGCGCGTTCACCTCCACCCTCTCGGGTGCGGTCTCCAATGCCATCTCCGTGGTCGTGGTCGGCATCGCGATGCTCGCGCTGAGCTGGCAGATCACGCTGTTGTGCGTGGCCCTGTTCCCCCTGCTGTTACTCGCGTCCCGCTGGGTCGGCGGCCGCCTGGCCGGGCTGACCCGCGAGCAGATGGACGGCAACGCCGACCTCGGCAACATGATGACCGAGCGCTTCAACGTTGGTGGCGCGATGCTGCTCAAGCTCTTCGGCCGCCGTGAGGAGGAGGACCGGCTGTTCGGCACGAAGGCCGCCGTCGTGCGCGACCTGGGCGTGCGGATCTCGCTGATCACCCGCGTCTTCGCCGCCGCGCTGCTGGCAGTGCCCGCCCTTGCCACCGCCCTGGTGTACGGCGTTGGCGGCCACCTCGCGATCTCGGGTCGCCTCACTGTCGGCACGGTGCTGGCGCTCGCGACCCTCCTCCTGCGGCTGCTGGGCCCCTTGCAGGGGCTCTCCAACGTCCGGATCGACGTGATGACCGCGCTGGTCAGCTTCGAGAGGGTCTTCGAGGTCCTCGACCTTCCATCGACGATCCAGGAGAAGCCTGGAGCCACCGTGCTGCCGTCGACGGCATCGTCCCTGGACTTCGATCGGGTCGGCTTCTCCTATCCGCGTGCCGAGGATGTCTCGCTGGCGTCCCTGGAGGTGGTCGCTCGGGCCGGGTCGCGGTCCACCGGCCCGGTGCTCACCGAGGTCTCCCTCCACGCCGACGCAGGGGAGATGGTCGCCCTGGTCGGGCCGTCCGGGGCGGGCAAGACCACGGTCACCCACCTGGTGGCGCGGTTGTACGACGTCACTGCCGGCGCCGTCCGCGTCGGCGGCCACGACGTGCGAGACGTGACCTTGCAGTCGCTGGAGGACGTCGTGGGCTACGTGACGCAGGACGCGCATCTGTTCCACGACACGATCCGGGCCAATCTGCGGTATGCCCGCCCGGACACCGACGACCGGCAGGTCTGGGCGGCGATGGAGGCCGCGCAGATCGCGGACCTGGTGCGCAGCCTGCCCGATGGCCTGGACACGGTGGTCGGCGACCGCGGCTACCGCCTGTCCGGCGGCGAGCGGCAACGACTCGCCATCGCCCGCCTGCTGCTCAAGGCACCACCCATCGTCGTTCTCGACGAGGCGACCGCACACCTGGACAGCGAGTCGGAGGTGGCGCTGCAGCGTGCCCTGGATGCCGCCCTCGCTGGCCGGACCGCGCTCGTGATCGCGCACCGGCTGTCCACGGTGCGCGACGCCGACCGGATCGTGGTGCTCGACCATGGCCGGGTCGTCGAACAGGGCACCCACCAGGAGCTGCTGGCCGGAGAGGGGCTCTACGCCACGCTCTACCGCACTCAGTTCCTCGGCGAGGCCGTCGGCGAATCCTGATCCTGGCCGCGGGCCTTGCGCCACTCGTCCCAGGCCAGATAGCCGAATCCACCGATCGCCAGCAGCCCGAAGAACCACCACTGCAGCCCGTAGAAGAAGTGCGGTCCGTTGCCCAGATCGGGCAGCTCGGTCGGCTCGAGGGGTTTGTCGGGCGGTGGATCCTCCGACTTCAGGTCCACGAAGCCACCGAGCAGCTCCCGGTCCAGGTAGTCGCTGATCGCCACACTGGACACGGCCCTGGTCGAGCCGTCGGTGACCTTCGTGCTGTCGCCGGTCCCGTCGGCCCGGACCCAGCCGACCACGGTCACCTCACCGGGGGGCGGCGCAGGCACTTCATCGGGGTCGGCAGTCGTGTTCGAGGTCGCCACCCATCCGCGATCGACCAGGACGGTGCCCTGATCGGTGTCCAGCGGCACCACGACATCGACACCTGCTTGACCCTCTCGAGTCTGGTAGCGCACCACGACGGTGTCATCTGTGTCGTAGCTGCCGGTGGCGGTCACCAGCCGCCATTCGTCCGACTCCGCCACCGGCCGGCCCTGCGCGAGCACGTCGCCCACCGGCACGGGGTTGGCAGACTCGTTCCGCTCGGTGATCGCGTTGCGCTCCTTGCGCTCGGAGAGCCGATGGAACTGCCACTCGCCCAGCCACCAGGCGAGGTAGCCGAGAAGCACCACCGCGAGCGCGAGCAGGACCCACCGACGGGAGAGCAGGAACCGCAGTGAACGCACGCCGACGAGAGTAGATCAGCGACCCCTACGCGTAGACTCGACGGGTGCGAGTGTTAGCAGATCGGTTCGGCCGGGTCGCGACGGACCTTCGGGTCTCGTTGACCGACCGCTGCAACCTGCGCTGCTCCTACTGCATGCCCGCCGAAGGCCTGGACTGGCTGCCCGGCAAGGAGGTGCTCACCGACGACGAGGTCATTCGCCTGATCACCATCGGCGTCGACCTGCTGGGTGTCCGCGAGATCCGATTCACCGGCGGCGAGCCGCTCGTCCGGCGCGGCCTGGTCGACATCGTGCGCCGCACCCGCCTCGCGGCCCCGGACGTCGAGCTCTCCATCACGACCAACGCGCTAGGTCTGGCGCGCACGGCGGCCGCGCTCGCAGACGCAGGTCTGAACAGGGTGAACGTCAGCCTCGACAGCATTCGTCCGGAGACGTTCGCCGAGATCACCCGGCGCGACCGCCTGCCCGACGTCCTGGCCGGGATCGCGGCGGCCCACGACGCCGGGTTGCGTCCGGTGAAGCTCAACGCCGTGCTGATGCGAGGGCTCAACGACAAGCAGGCCCCCGAGCTGCTGCGGTGGGCGCTGTCGGAGGGCCACCAGCTGCGGTTCATCGAACAGATGCCGCTGGACGCCCAACACCGCTGGAGCCGCACCGAGATGGTCGAGGCCGACGAGATCCTCGAGCGACTCGAGGAGGAGTTCACCCTCACCCCCGCTGCCGAGCCGCGCGGCAGCGCCCCCGCCGAGTTGTTCCTCGTCGACGGCGGCCCTGCGACCGTCGGGGTGATCGCCTCGGTCACCCGCCCGTTCTGCGGCGACTGTGACCGGGTCCGGCTCACCGCCGACGGCAGCCTGCGCAACTGCCTGTTTGCCCGCGAGGAGTCAGACCTGCGCACCCCCTTGCGCAACGGCGCCACCGACGACGAGATCGCGGACCGTTGGGTGGTCGCGATGAGCGGCAAGCGAGCGGGCCACGGCATCGACGATCCGAAGTTCCTGCAGCCCGACCGCCCGATGTCGGCGATCGGCGGCTGACCTGAAGCAAGGAGATGCCGGACAGCCACGGGGGGAGCCGTCCGGCATCTCACGGCGATTCCCAGACGGGGGAGACTGGGCTCGCGAAGTTGATTGTTGCACGACCTGACCCCGCGGGCAACGAGCCTCACGGCGGGTCAGGAGTGGGGCAGCTCGCGCACGTCGGACGGCCCCTCCGGCAGGTCGACGCCCTCGCTGCCGTTCGCGGAGACGTTGGCGAGGACCACAGCGACGTACGGCAAGATCACCGCTCCAGCGATCAGGACCCAGCGCAGCCAGCCCTGGCCGACCACGATGGCACCCACGAAGCAGCCGGTGCGGATCGCCATCGACACCAGATAGTGCCGCTGTCGGGCGGCGGTGTCCTCGGCACGGCTCGGCGGGGCGGTGGTGATCCGGACCGGTTCGTCGCCGTGGCGTCGATCCCGGACGGACATACTTGCCATGGTACGCCGCTACCATCGCCACCATGACCGACCGCACCTACCGCCTCAGCGAGATCGTCGGCACCTCACCCGACGGCATCGACCAGGCCGTCCGCAACGGCATCGAACGAGCCTCTCAGACCCTGCGCCACCTCGACTGGTTCGAGGTCACCGGCGTCCGCGGCCAGCTTCGCGACGGCGAGATCGAGCACTTCCAGGTCACTATGAAGATCGGCTTCCGGTTGGAGGACGAGTGAGTCGCTTTCATCTGGCGCGCAGCGTCCACTAGCGTCGTGCCCCGTGAGTGACTCCACCGTCGCCCCCACCGGGCGCTCCGTCCTGATCACCGGCGGCAACCGAGGGATCGGGCGTGCCATCGCGGAGGCGTTCGTGGCTCTCGGCGACCAAGTCGCCGTCACCACCCGCAATGGCGGCGCGCCCGAGGGTTGTCTCGACGTGCGCTGTGACGTGACCGATGCCGACTCGGTGGACCGGGCTTTCGCCGAGGTCGAGGCTGCGCACGGCCCGGTCGAGGTGCTGGTGGCCAACGCGGGCATCACTCACGACACGCTGCTCCTGCGGATGTCCGAGGAGGACTGGACGGCCGTCGTGGACACGAACCTCACCGGCTCGTTCCGGGTTGTACGGCGGGCCGCGAAGGGCATGCTCCGACTGCGCCGCGGCCGGATCGTGTTGATCTCCTCCGTCGTCGGCCTGCTCGGGTCGGCGGGGCAGACCAACTACGCCGCCTCGAAGGCCGGCCTGGTCGGGATGGCCCGCTCCATCGCCCGCGAGCTCGGCTCACGGAGCATCACCGCCAACGTCGTCGCACCAGGTTTCGTGGAGACCGACATGACCGACGTGTTGACCGACGAGCAGAAGGCCGCGATCCGGTCCCAGGTCCCACTCGGCCGCTACGCGGCACCCACGGAGATCGCCTCGGCCGTGACCTGGCTGGCCTCCGAGGGGGCCGGCTACGTGACCGGTGCGGTCATCCCGGTCGACGGCGGCCTGGGCATGGGTCACTGAGTCGGTCAGCTGAGTTCACGAGGAGAGACAGCATGGGAATTCTGGACGGCAAGCGGATCCTGGTCGCGGGCGTCACGATGGACAGCTCGATCGGGTTCGCCGTGGCCCGGGTCGCCCAGGAGCAGGGCGCGACGGTGATCATCTCCAACTTCGGGCGCGCCCTCGGCATCACCAAGCGGATCGCCAAGCGGCTTCCGGTCGAGCCGCCCGTGCTGGAGCTCGACGTGACCGATTCCGAGCACCTCGACCGGCTGCCGGGCCTGCTGCGCGAGCACGTTGACGGGCTGGACGGGGTCGTGCACTCCATCGCCTACGGCAACCCCGAGACGCTCCTCGGCGGCAAGTTCCTCGACGGGCCCTGGGAGGACGTCGCCCAGGCACTCCAGGTGTCGGCCTACTCCCTGAAGTCGCTCACAGTGGCCTGCCAACCGATGCTGACCGACGGCGCCTCGGTCGTGGGGATGACCTTCGACGGCAGCATCGCCTGGCCGGCGTACGACTGGATGGGCGTCGCTAAGGCCGCCCTGGAGTCTTGCGCCCGCTATCTCGCGCGCGATCTCGGGCCGCAAGGCGTGCGGGTCAACCTGATCTCGGCCGGGCCGCTGAAGACGCTCGCAGCCAAGGCGATCCCCGGCTTCGAGGACCTGGAGTCGATGTGGTCGACCCGGGCCCCCCTGGGCTGGGACGAGACCGACCAGGCTCCCACCGCGAAGGCGGTCTGCGCGCTGCTGTCGGACCTGTTCCCTGCCACGACGGGGGAGATCGTGCACGTGGACGGCGGCTTCCACGCGATGGGCGCCTGAGTGCCCGCCGTGGAGCGCACCCTCGTCGTGGTGCGGCACGGCCGCGCGTCGCAGGAGGGCGCCGACTTCGACCGCGACCTCGAGCCGGAGGGCGCCCGGGCGGCTCTCGCTGCCGGCCGCTGGTTGGCCGCGGAGGGGTACGTCGCCGATGCGGCCCTCGTCTCGGCGGCACGGCGTGCGGCGCGCACCTGGGCGTCCCTCAGCGAAGGGGCGGCGTGGAGCGCCGAGCCGCTGCTCGACCGCGCCCTCTACCACGCGGACGCGGAGAGCGCACTGGACCTGGTCCGGGAGACCGACGAGCACAGCAGCTGCCTGGTCGTGGTCGGCCACAACCCCACTGTTGCGACCATGGCCCAACTCCTCGACGACGGCGAGGGCGACGTCGCGACCGGCCTGGCGATGGCTGGCGGCTACCCGCCGGCGAGTCTGGCCGTGTTCACCTTCACCGGCCCGTGGCGTGAGCTCAGCTGGGCAGGGGCCCGGTTGGTGGCCTTCAGAGAGGGGGAGCGGGGGTGACCACCCCTGCCGCCTCGTCCGCGGTCTCGATCTCCTCGCGGGTGATGCCGAGCAGATACATGATTGTGTCGAGATAGGGCACGTTCACCGCGGTGTCCGCGGCCTCCCGGACAACCCGCTTCGCGTTGTAGGCGATGCCGAGACCGGCGGCCGACAGCATGTCCAGATCGTTGGCGCCGTCACCGATCGCCACCACCGCCTCTTCCGGCACACCGAAGTCGGCGGCGAATTGGCGCAGCGCGGCCGCCTTCTCGGCCCGGTCCACCACGTCGCCGACGATCCGGCCGGTGAGCCGACCGTCGACGACCTCCAGCTCGTTGGCCCGGGAGTAGTGGATCTTGAGCTCCTTGGCCAACCGATCGGTGATCTGGCTGAAGCCTCCGGAGACGATGGCGAATCGGAACCCCAGCCGGCGCAGCGTGCGGACCAGGGTGCGAGCGCCCGGGGTGAGCTCGATCGCGTCGTACACCCGGTCCAGCGCGGTCGCGTCGAGGCCCTCCAGCAGGGCCACCCGCGCCCGCAGTGACTCTTCGAAGTCGAGCTCCCCGTTCATCGCCGCCGTGGTGACGGCCGCGACCTCCGCTTCGCAAGCGGCCTCGGCGGCGAGCATCTCGATGACCTCTCCTTGGATCAGGGTGGAGTCGACGTCCATCACGATCAGTCGGATGCTGCGCTGGAGCAGGCTCGCGGGCTGGACGGCGATGTCGACCCCTTGCGCTGCCGCCTCGGTGGCGAGCAGGGTGCGCAGGAGGTCGGTGTTCGCTCCGGAGAGGTGCAGGTCGATGGCCGTCACGGGATAGCGGGCCATCCTCGTGATCCGGTCGATGTTCGCGCCGCTGTCGGCGATCCGGCCGGCCACTGCCGCGAACGCCCTCGCCCGCAGCGGACCGCCGATCAAGGTGACCTTGCAGCGTCCGGTCCGCCGTTGGGTGTTGTCACCCACGCCGCGCTCGATGTCGACCTGCATCTCCAGGCCCGCCGCAGTGTTCTCCACCGACTCCACCAGGCGTCGCCAGTCCCGGGGTGCGGTCACCAGCACGCCGAGCACGAGCCGGCCACGGAGCACGATCTGCTCGACGTCGACGACCTCCACCGCTGCGGCCGACAGCACCCGGAAGATTGCCGACGTGACCCCCGGCCGATCCCGTCCGGAGAGGGTGATGAGGAGCGTCTGCGACGCGTCGGGATGCTGGGGATCCATCGAGCGGCAGGCTACCCCGATCTCGATGGTGCAGGTCGATAGGGTGTCCGCCATGGCGCTGGCCCTCGAGTTCACCGATCTCACTGTCCGGCGTGGCCGGGCGACACTGCTGGACCAGGTGACGTGGGCGGTCGAGGAGGACGAGCGCTGGGTGATCCTCGGCCCCAACGGCGCCGGCAAGACGACCCTCCTCCAGGTCGCCTCCGCAGCCATCCACCCGACATCGGGCACAGCGACCATCTTGGAGGAGACGCTGGGAGCGGTGGACGTCTTCGAGCTGCGCCCCCGGATCGGGGTCACCTCCGCTGCCGTCGCCGAGCGGGTGCCCCGACATGAGCTGGTCGGCGACCTGGTCGTCTCGGCGTCGTACGCCGTCGTCGGTCGCTGGCGTGAGCGGTACGACGACCTAGACCACGAGCGTGCCGCCGAGCTGCTGGTCGAGCTCGGCGCGGGCGACCTGGTCGATCGGACCTTCGGCACCCTCAGCGAGGGAGAGCGGAAGCGGGTTCAGATCGCGCGGGCGCTGATGACCGATCCGGAGCTGCTCCTCCTCGACGAGCCAGCCGCCGGGCTGGACCTGGGCGGTCGGGAGGACCTGGTCGCGACGCTGAGCCGGTTGGCCTTCGATCCGGACGCTCCCGCGATGATCCTGGTCTCGCACCACCTCGAGGAGATCCCGCCCGGATTCAGCCACGGCCTGCTCCTGCGCGAGGGCAGGGTCGTCGCGCAAGGGCTGTTGGACGAGGTGCTGACGCCGGCCAACCTCGGTGAGACGTTCGGCATGCCGTTGGTGGTGTCGTCCGCCGACGGCCGCTGGACCGCGCGGCGGGAGACCCGACACCGGGCCGAATAGAACACGCCGGATAGGGTCTGAACGCATGAGGGAGTTCCTGGACTGGCTCGGCGATCACCAGGCGGGGGGCTGGCTCGGTCTGGCCATCCTGCTGGGCGTCGCCGAGATGTTCAGCCTCGACCTGGTCCTCGCCATGCTGGCCGCTGGTGCCCTCGTCGGCATGGTGCTCGCCCTGATCGGACTGCCCTTCGCTCTCCAGGTCCTCGGCGGCGCGGTCGCCGCTGTGGCCGCGCTCGGGCTGCTCCGCCCCTCATTGGTGAAGAGACTGCACAACGGTCCCGAGCTCACCACCGGGCACGCCAAGCTGGTCGGCCTCGAGGCGGTCGTGACCCAGCGCATCGCCGCCCACGCACCGGGGCGGATCAAGCTCGCCGGCGAGATCTGGTCGGCCGAGTCCTACGACGAGTCGCTGACCATCGAGGTGGGACAGACCGTGCAGGTCTTCGAGATCCGCGGTGCCACCGCCTTCGTCCATCCAATCGCGGAGCTGGACTCCTGATCAGCCCATCGCTCCCCAACCGAGAGGAAGCCAGATGACCGCCATCCCGTTCATCCTGCTGGCCCTGGTCCTGCTCTTCGTCGTGGTCCTGCTCGGCCGCACCGTCCGGATCATCCCGCAGGCCCGGGCCGGGATCGTCGAGCGCTTCGGGAAGTACAAGCAGACCCTTCCCGCCGGCCTCAACATCGTGGTGCCGTTCATCGACCGGGTCCGCTATCTCATCGACCTCCGCGAGCAGGTGGTCAGCTTCCCGCCCCAGCCGGTGATCACCGAGGACAACCTGGTGGTCTCCATCGACACCGTCATCTACTTCCAGGTGACCGATCCGATCGCCGCCACCTACGAGATCGCCAACTACATCACCGCGGTCGAGCAGCTCACCATGACCACCCTGCGCAACATCGTCGGCGGCATGGATCTGGAGCAGACGCTGACCAGCCGTGAGGAGATCAACAACGGACTCCGCGGTGTCCTCGACGAAGCCACCGGCAAGTGGGGCATCCGCGTCAACCGGGTCGAGATCAAGGGCATCGACCCGCCGCCCTCGATCAAGGACTCGATGGAGAAGCAGATGCGCGCCGACCGCGACAAGCGGGCCGCGATCCTCTCCGCCGAGGGCCAGCGGCAGTCGGCCATCCTCACCGCCGAGGGTGACAAGCAGGCCGCGATCCTCTCCGCCGAGGGCGCCCGGGAGTCCCAGATCCTGCGTGCCCAAGCCGACCGTGAGGCGGCCATCCTGCGTGCTCAGGGTGAGGGCCAGGCCATCCAGACCGTCTTCCAGGCCATCCACGACGGGCAGCCCGACCAATCCCTGCTCGCCTACCAATACCTCCAGATGCTGCCCCGGATCGCGTCCGGCGACGCCAACAAGGTCTGGATCGTGCCGTCCGAGATCGGCCGCGCTCTCGAGGGCCTCGGCTCAACGCTCGGCTCCATCCAGGGCATCCCTGCCGAGTCGGAGGGGCCCCGCACACGGGTCGACATGGGGCCCGCCGGCGGCGAACTGGAGGCTGGCAGCGTCGGTCCGTCCGATCGCGAACTGTCCAACACCCGCGCCGATGTCGAGGCGGCCATCGCCGAGGCGCAGAGCGCCGCCAACCCCGGCGCCGGCCGTCGCGATGCCCCTCCCACTGACCCGCTCAGCGACCCCCTGGATCCACCTCCACCTGTCTCAGGTTCGTGAGATAGTGAACCCTCCTCGGGCTTCTTGAGGATGGGGGATCCCGGTGAGCCATAGGATCAGGTTCCCGCTGGTGGGCGCGCTGCTTTCAGCGTTGTTCGTGGTGGGCCTGCTCGCCGGAACCGGGATGGCCAGCAACGATTCCCATCGCGACTCCGAGGCGATGTCTGTGGACGAGTGGAATGGCGCCGGACCAGAGGTCGGAGCGGAGTCGCGCTCCGCGGCTCAGCACTTGTTCGAGTCCTTCTCCGGGACGCAAGCCCAGCGCAGTGCGCTGGCGGTGGTGGCGGCGTACGGCGCCAACGCCGAGATGGACCGGTGCATGTCGGAGGAAGGGTTCCCGGAATGGGATTGGTCGCTCGCGTCTGTGCCTGCGGATCCCGATGATGCCCTCAAGACGAGCCTCTGGCTGAATCAACCGATGAGCTACTGGCGATCGCACGACCTGGTGTCCATGCGCCCGTTCCTGTTTGCCGAGAAGGAGATGAACAACCCCACCGATGACGCGGAAGAGGCCGCCACTGCTCGGTGCAAGGTGAAGTTGTCGTCCCCGATCGAAGGGGCCGCAGCATCGACACAGACAGAAGCCGATGCTGACTCTCCGTCACGGGCCATCGAGAAGCTCCAAGATGCCTGGTGGGCTCAGGTTGCTGAACTCGACGACGCCGTCGACGCGTCGCCCGACGACTACTACTCGTGCCTGCAGTCGAAGCACTTGTCGATCTTCGAGAGTCAGGACTTGGAGGTCCAAGATCTTGGCTACGCCATGAGTGGCGCCTCTCCGGACGATGATGCGATTCCCTCCGACATATCGAACGAACAAGAGTGGCAGGACGGTCAGTGGCAGACGTTCTTGTCGGTCGAACGTGAGTACTTCGATGCTGACTGGTCATGCCGCGCATCGATCTATGCCGAGAACATCGATCGAGTCGACTCGCTCGTAGATAGCTTCGAACACGAGTACGCCGACCAGATTCGGCGAGCATCGGACTATTGGGGATCTGTCGAGAAGAAGGCTCGTCAGCTCTCTTAACGACCCCCTGGATCCACCTCCACATACGCCCTGAGCCAGCGGTCGATCTCGTCGTAGACCCGGGACCGGGCCGGCGCCCGGGAGAGCACCACGTCGTGCATCGCGCCGTCGACCGCGACCACGGTGACGTGGCGGCCCAGCGCGGGAGCGCATCGGCGCATCCTGGTCACGTCGAGGACGATGTCGGTGCTCCATACCTCGTCGGTGAGGTCGTTGGGCCGGCCGGTGCGGGCCGAGGTGAGCACCAGGGCGGGGGAGCGGAGGTCCAGGCCCTCGCTGAGGGTGGCCTGGCCACGCTTGATGGCCCGCAGCCAGCCGGCGTACACCGGCCACGACTCTGGCGGCTTCCAGGCCAGGTCGTAGTCCCATTCGCCCGACATCGAGGCATGCAGCCCTTGGGCGTAGATGGTGGATCGGTTGCGGGGGATCTCTCGACGCGGCTGATAGGCGCCGACCCGCTTGACGACCTGTGCACCCAGCCTCATCAGGAACGGCCCGTGCATGTCGACCCAGGGTGAGTTCAGCACCATGGCCGTGAACGGCACCCCGCGCTCACGTGCCCACAGCGGCACAGTCAGGCCGCCGGTCGAGTGCGCGCTCAGGAGCACCGAGTCGTGCCCGTCGCGCTCGGTGACCATCTGCCAGGCAAGATCGAGCTCTTCGAAGTACTCGCTCAGGTCGTCCACATATCCCGGTGTCTGGTGGTCGCGCAGGGAGCGGCCGTACTTGCGCAGGTCGAGCGCGTAGAAGTCGTAGCCGCGGTCGGCCCACCACTGGGCATACTCGGTCTGGAAGAAGTAGTCGCAGAAGCCGTGCACGTGCAGCACGGCGCGGCTCGACCCGCCCTCGCGGGACTCGAGGCGGACCAGGTTGGCCTCGACCGCCCCCTCCACGTCAGGCTTCAGCGCGAACGCCTCCACGGCGTACGGCGCGCCGAGGACGTCGGTCTCCCAGCTCACACCCGTTCTCGTTCCTTGGCCGCGTTGACCAGCGCCTCGAACAAGGCGAGGTCGGTGCCCTGCTCGGGGTGCCACTGGATGGCCATGCAGAAGCGGTCCCCGGGGGCTTCCATGGCCTCCACAGTGCCGTCCGCGGCGGTCGCGGTGGCCTCGAAGCCGGGGTGTCGGTGGACGGACTGGTGATGGTGGCACGGCACCTCGGCGTCGGGACCGACCAGCGCGGCGACTCGGGAGCCCGGCACCGTGGTGACCTCGACGGTGCCGAACACGCCCGGCTCCGGACCATGGCCGAGATGACCCACGGTGTCGGGGGTGTGCTGGTCGAGACTGCCGCCCGCCAGCACCGCCATCAGCTGCATGCCGCGGCACACGCCGAGCACGGGACGGGCGGCGCGCTCGGCGGCAGCGAGCAGGGCTGCCTCGGAGGCATCCCGATCGGTGCGCCAGCCCGCGGTGCGCGGGTGCGGCTGCTCTCCGTAGCGGGCCGGATCGACATCGGCGCCGCCACAGATGATCAGCCCGTCCAGCCGGTCGATCAGCACATCGGCCTGATCTGCTGTGGTGATCACAGCGGGCAACAGCACCGGCACGCCACCAGCGGCGACCACGCAGTCGGCGTACTGCCGATGCAACAGGTCGGCGCTCTGGTGCCACACCCCCCAGGCCGCCTCCTCCCGATAGGCGGTGAGGCCGATGACCGGTGTCACAGCGGAGTCACATAGGCACCCGAGATCCCGCCGTCGACGAGGAAGGTGCTGGCGGTCATGAAGCTGGACTCGTCCGAGGCCAGGAACAGGACGGCGTTGGCCATCTCCTCCGGCTCGCCGAAGCGGCCCATCGGCACGTGCACGAGACGGCGGGCGGCGCGCTCGGGGTCTTTCGCGAACAACTCTTGTAGGAGCGGTGTGTTGACCGGCCCCGGGCACAGCGCGTTGACCCGGATGCCCTCGCGGGCGAACTGGACACCCAGCTCGCGGGTCATCGACAGCACGCCGCCCTTCGAGGCGGAGTAGGAGATCTGCGAGGTGGCGGCACCCATTACCGCGACGAAGGAGGCGGTGTTGATGATCGAGCCGGACTTCTGCTCCAGCATGTAGGGCAGGGCCGCCTTGCAGCACAGGTAGACGCTGGTCAGGTTGACCTCCTGCACCAGGCGCCACGCCTCCAGGTCGGTGTCCAGGATCGAGTCGTCCTGCGGCGGGGAGATCCCGGCGTTGTTGAACGCGATGTCCACCGAGCCGTAGGTGTCCTTGGCGCAGGCGAACAGTGCGTCCACCTCGTCCTTCGACGTCACGTCGACGTGGCAGTAGGTCGCCCGGTCCGGCCCGCCGAGCTCCTCGACCAGCGCGGGCCCTCGCTCGTCGTCGATATCGCCGATCACGACCCGAGCGCCTTCCTCGAGGAATCTGCGGACCGTGGCGAGGCCGATGCCCGAGCAACCACCAGTGATGACGGCCACCTTGCCGTCGAGACGTCCTGCCATATCGAGTCGGGTCCTTTCTCAGTGGGCGAAGAAGACGTTCTTGACCTCGGTGAAGGCGTCCGGGGCGTCCGGGCCGAGCTCTCGGCCCAGGCCGGACTGCTTGTAGCCGCCGAACGGCGTCCAATAGCGCACCGAAGAGTGACTGTTGACCGAGAGGTTCCCGGCCTCGACCTCGCGGGCCACCCGCAGTCCGCGGCCCAGGTCACTGGTGTAGATCGACCCAGAGAGGCCGTACTCGCTGTCGTTGGCGAGCGCGATCGCCTCGTCCTCGTCGTCGAAGGGCATCACGGCCACGACCGGCCCGAAGATCTCCTCGCGCCAGATGCGCTCGGCCGTCGAGGTGGACTCGACCACGGTCGGCGCCATCCAGAAACCGGGACCGTCCGGGCTGGTGCCGGTGATGGTGGGGGAGACCCCGTCGAGGAAGCCCGCCACGGTGGCGCGCTGACCGGCGGAGATCAGCGGCCCCATCTCACTGCCCTCTTGAGCGGGGTCTTCCACGCGCAGGGCGCGCACGGAGGCGTCCAGGCCGCTGAGGAACTGGTCGTACGCCGACCGCTCGACGAGGATGCGCGACCGGGCGCAGCAGTCCTGGCCGGCGTTGTCGAAGACGGCGTACGGCGCGGTGGCGGCCGCCTGCTCGATGTCGGCATCGGCGAAGACGATGTTGGCGCTCTTGCCGCCGAGCTCGAGGGTCACCCGCTTCACCTGAGCTGCGCAGCCGGCCATGATCTGCTTGCCGACCTCGGTCGAGCCGGTGAAGGTGACCTTGCGGACCAGCGGGTTCTCGACGAACCGTTGACCGACCACCGAGCCCTTGCCCGAGATGACCGTGAAGACACCCTCGGGCAGTCCCGCCTCCAAGGCGAGCTCGCCGAGGCGGATCGCGGTCAGGGGAGTCAGCTCGGCGGGCTTCAGCACGACCGTGTTGCCGGCTGCGAGCGCGGGGGCGAAGCCCCAACCGGCAATGGGCATCGGGAAGTTCCAGGGCACGATGACCGAGACCACACCGAGAGGCTCGAGGAATGTCACGTTGGTGCCGCCCGACACCGGGATCTGTCGGCCGAAGAGCCGCTCAGGAGCAGCCGAGTAGTAGTTCAGGCAGTCCCGGACGTTGCCCGCTTCCCACCGGGCATTGCCGATGGTGTGCCCGGAGTTGCGCACCTCCAGCTGCGCGAGCTCCTCGATGTGCTCGTCCACGACGGCGGCGAAGCGGCGCAGCAGGCGGGCTCGGTCACCCGGTGCCACCGCCTTCCACGCGGGGAAGGCGTCGTGTGCCCGATCGATCGCCTCGTCGGCCTGATCGGCGCTCGCCGAGGGCACTTCCGCGATCGGCTGTCCGTCGACCGGGCTGATGACAGTGCTCGAAACCACCCTCACATCCTCTCGAAGGAGCGGATCAGCTCCCAATCGGTGACTGCGGAGTCGAACGCAGCAAGTTCGACGTTGGCCATATTGGTGTAGTGGTCGACGACGTCGTCGCCGAAGGCGGCTCGCGCGATGGCCGAGGAGGTGAACACGTCTCGTGCGTCGTGCAGCGTGTGCGGCACCTTCTCCTTGTCGGAGTCGTAGGCGTTGCCCACCAGCTCGGGCTCGAGGGTGAGCTCCTCGTCGATGCCGTGCAGCCCGCCCGCGATCATCGCGGCCAAGGCGAGATAGGGGTTCACGTCACCCCCGGGGACCCGGTTCTCCAGCCGGGCGCTGGGGCCGTTGCCCACGAGTCGTACGGCGCAGGTGCGGTTGTCGCGACCCCAGGCAACCGTGGTGGGGGCGAACGAGCCAGCAGCGAAGCGCTTGTAGGAGTTGATGTTGGGTGCGTAGAGCAGCGTGAAGTCGCGCATCGTGGCCAGCATCCCGGCGATGAACTGGTCGTACATCTGGCTCCGACCACTGTCGGTCGCGTCGTCGGCGAAGACGATGTCGCCGTTGGTCCCACGCAGGGAGAGGTGGATGTGACAGGAGTTGCCCTCGCGCTCGTTGAACTTCGGCATGAAGGTGATCGCGTTGCCGTGTAGCGAGCAGATCTCCTTGGCGGCGGTCTTGTAGACACTGTGGTTGTCCGCGGTCACCATCGCATCGGCGTAGAGGAAGCCGATCTCGTGCTGCCCGAAGTTGCACTCACCTTTGGCGCCTTCGACGTTCATGCCCGCGGCGTACATGTGGTTGCGGATGTCGCGCAGGACCGGCTCGACCCGCGAGGTGCCGACGATGGAGTAGTCGACGTTGTACTGGTTGGAGGGCACCAGGTCGCGGTAGCGACGGTCGAAAGCCTCCTCGAAGGAGGTGTCGAAGAGGATGAACTCCAGCTCGGTCCCCGCGAGGGCCACCAGGTTGCGCTCGGCCAGCCGATCCAGTTGGTGGCGCAGGACGGTGCGCGGGGACTGCACCACGGGGGCGTGGTCGAGCCAGACCAGGTCGCACTGGACCATCGCCGTCGCCGGCAGATGGGTGAGCAGCCGCAGGGTGTCCCAGTCAGGCACGAACTCCATGTCGCCGTACCCTCGCTGCCACGACGAGATCGCATAGCCGTCCACGGTGTTCATCTCGATGTCGACCGCCAGCAGGTAGTTGCAGCCCTCGGTGCCGTGGGCCAGCGCCACGTCGAGGAAGTACTGCGCGTGCAGCCGTTTGCCCTGGAGGCGACCCTGCATGTCGGTGAACGCCATGATCACCGTGTCGATCTCACCCTCCCCGATCCTGGTCCGTAGGTCGTCGAGAGTCAGGTAGCGGTCGTTGGGTGCGGTCATCGGTGTCCTCTCGTGGTGATCAGCCCAAGAAGCCACGCAGCAGCGCGGCGGTGTCCTCGCAGTGGTCCTCCATCAGCCGCCGGGCGTCCTCGGCGCGGCCCTCCAAGATCGCGTGGCAGATCTGCCGGTGATCCCGGTGGGAGTGGGCGATGTTGGCACCCAGCACCGGGATCGCGCTGAGCATCTCGTGCAGGCTGGCCTGCACGGACGTGACGGCGTCGATGGTGCGTGGCGACTCGGTCAGCGTCGCGATGGTCAGGTGGAGGCGGGAGTCGGCCTGTCGGTGCGCCGCCCGCACCCGAGCGCGGGTGACGGCGTCGAGCGCCTGCTCCAACCTGGTCCGGCTGTGCTCGGAGAGCGACAACTGGGCGGCTTGGTAGGCAGCTCCGGGCTCGATCACCCGGCGGAAGTCCAGGGCATCCAGCCAGTCGGCTCGCTGCTCGGCGCTGGTACGGGCCGCCTTACGGGCCGAGGGCGTGCGCAGCTTCAGGGTCACCACGGTGCCACCGTGCCGACCGCGCTTGGTCTCCACCAGGCCCGCTTCTCGCAGCGCCGCGATCGCTTCGCGCAAGGTTGCGCGCGAGACATCTAGCCGCTCGGCGAGCTCGCGTTCACTGGGCAGAACGGTCCCGAGGGGGTAGACACCGAGCCGGATGGCAGTGGCGAGCTGCTCCACGCACGACTCGAAAGCATGGTGACCCCGCACCGGGCGCAGCACGACCTTCGAGAGATCGGCGTGCGGCTCGGCGGTCACGTGCGACAGTCTTGGACCCTAGTCCCGGGGGTGTCAATGGTCTGAGTTCAAACCAATTCGGCGAGAACTATTTACGCCGCCGAGATCGCGGGTCTAGCCTGCGGCCAATCGCTTGCTTCATCCCGAGAGGTCTGACATGCCTGAAGGCCACGAGAACGTCGAAGAGCAACTCCAGCACCTGACCGAAGACGAGAAGCACCTCGCGAAGCTGGGCTACAGCCAGGACCTACACCGCTCTTGGTCCGGCTTCTCCAACTTCGCCATCTCCTTCTCCATCATCTCCATCCTCGCCGGCTGCTTCACCAACTTCGGGGCCGGCTTCAACAACGGCGGCCCGATCTCGATCTCCTGGTCGTGGCCGATTCTCGGAATCTTCATCCTCATCATCGGCTTCACCATGAGCGAGCTCGTCTCCGCCTACCCGACCTCGGGTGGCATCTACTGGTGGGCGGCCAAGCTCGGCGGTCCGGCGGCCGGGTTCTTCACCGGTTGGCTCAACCTGATCGGGCTGATCGCGGTGACCGCCGGTGTCTCCTACGGCTGCGCCACCTTCATCGACCTCACCATCAGCACCTACTCCGACTCCTACGCCGCGAACTACTCCCTCGGGCGGGTGTTCTTGATCTTCGTGATCGTGCTGGCGTTGTCGTCGGTGCTGAACATCTTCAGCAGCCACCTGATGGCGGTCATGAACAACGTCTCCGTGTGGTGGCACGTCATCGGCGCGGCCCTGATCGTGATCATGCTGTGGGTCATCCCCGACCAGCACCAGAGTTTCAGCTACGTGTTCACCGAGCGCTTCAACAACTCGGGGTACGCCGACGGCAGCACGACCAGCCTCGGCTTCTGGTTCGCGATCCTTCCCTTCGGCTTCTTGCTGACGCAGTACACCATCACCGGCTTCGACGCCTGCGCCCACCTCTCCGAGGAGACCGCCTCGGCGTCGATGGCAGCGGCCAAGGGCATCTGGCAGTCGATCTTCTACTCGGTGCTCGGTGGCTACATCCTGCTGCTCACCGTGGTCTTCGCGATCCCGAACGACGCGTCCGGCAACCCCGACAACGCGTTGGCGAGCCTGGGTGTGCAACCGATCTTCGTGGCCGCGCTCGGCCAGAAGTGGGCGACCGTGGTGCTCTTCATCTCCGCATCGGCGCAGTTCTTCTGTGCGACCTCGTGCATGACGTCCTCGTCCCGGATGACCTACGCGTTCAGCCGTGACGGCGCCATCCCGGGCTCGCAGATCTGGTCGAAGCTCACGGCCACCCGGGTGCCCGCCAACGCCGTGCTCGGCGTGGCGGTCGCGAGCGCAGTGCTCACCCTGCCCGCGCTGATCAAGGTCGACGTCAACGGCACGCCGGTCCCGCTCGCGTTCTACGCCGTCACCTCGATCGCCGTGATTGGGCTCTACTTCGCCTTCGCCATTCCGATCTTCCTGCGCTGGCGGCACGGCGATCGGTTCGAGGTCGGGTCGTGGAACAACGGCGCGAAGTACAAGTGGATGAACCCCATCGCGGTCGCGGAGATCATCATCGTGTGCGTCTTCTTGATGATGCCGACGACGCCGGCTGCGAACCCGTTCCGCGACGAGTTCGAGTGGAAGTTCGTCAACTACGCCCCGATCGTCACCGTCGGCGCGGTGGTTCTGCTGACCATCTGGTGGTTCGCCTCGGCGAAGAACTGGTTCAAGGGCCCGAAGATGACCATCGACGCCTCGGTCGCCGAGGCACTCAAGTGAGGTGACTCTCGAGGATCTGGACGAGCTCCTCGACCAGGTGGAGGTGCTTCGGCACCGCACCTCGGTCGAGGAGCTTTCCGGCGGGCTGACCAACCGCAACCTCAAGGTCACCACCCCGGGCGGAGTCTTCGTGGTGCGCGCGTCGTCCAGTGACGCCAGCCTGCTCGGCATCGATCGCGACGCCGAGCACCTGAACACCGCGGCGGCCGCGAGTGCCGGTGTGGGTGCCGAGGTGATCGACTATCGACCGGACCTGGGCATGTTGATCATCACCTTCCTGCCCGGGCTCGCCTTGGCGAACGAAGCGTTCACCGATCCGGGCGTGATGGCTCGCGCTGCGCAGGCGTGCCGCCTGCTGCACGCAGGCCCCGCCTTCACCGGGGTCTTCGACATGTTCACCCGCCAGGCCGGCTATCTCACGACGGTGAAGGAGCGCGGCTTCCCGCTCCCGGAGGGTTACGAGCGCTTCACCGACCCCTTCGCCGACGTACGCCGCGCCCTGGCCGTCGCACCGCGCCCTCTGGTGCCGTGCAACAACGACCTGCTCGCCGGAAACTACCTCGACAACGGCGAGCGGATCTGGCTGATCGACTATGAGTACTCCGGCATGAACGACGCCTGCTTCGAGCTCGGCAACACCTCCACGGAGTGCGAGTTCACCCCCGAGATGACCGAGGCGTGGACCGAGGCCTACTTCGAGACACTGCGCCCAGCCGATCTGGCGCGGGTGCGGCTGCAAGCACTGTGCAGCGAGTACGGCTGGTCCCTCTGGGGCTTCATCCAGGCCGCCTCGAGCCCGATCGACTACGACTTCCACGAGTGGGGGATGCACCGGTTCGAGAAGGCCGCGCGCACCTTCACCGGCCCGGACTTCCCTCGTCTGCTGGAGCAGGTGGCCGATGCCTGAGCTGCCGTCGCGTGCCCAGGTGGTGGTGATCGGTGGGGGAGTGATCGGCTGCTCCACGGCCTACCACCTGACCAAGCTCGGCTGGACCGACGTGGTGCTGCTGGAGCAGGGCAGCCTCTCAGGGGGTACGACGTGGCACGCGGCGGGGCTGGTCGGACCACTGCGGGCAACCGAGAGCGGCACCAGGCTGGTGCAGTACTCCGCCGAGCTCTACGCCTCCCTGGAAGCGGAGACCGGGCTGGCCACCGGCTACCGCCCGGTGGGTGGCGTGATCGTCGCGCGGACCGAGGACCGGCTGACCGCGCTGCGTCGTACTGCCGCCAACGCGGTCGCCTACGACATGGCCTGTCGGATGCTGACTCCCGACGAGGCGGGGGAGATGTGGCCCGCGATGCGGACCGACGATCTGCTCGGGGCGATCTGGCTGCCTGGCGACGGCAAGGTCAATCCGACCGATCTCACCCAGTCGCTGGCCAAGGGCGCCCGGCAAGGTGGGGCCCGGCTCTTCGAGCGGACGCGGGTCACCGAGATCCTGGTGGCCGAGAGCGGCGGACGGCGGCGCGCGGTCGGCTGCCGCACCGATCATGGAGACATCGAGGCCGAGGTCGTGGTCAACTGCGCGGGCCAATGGGCCAAGGCGCTCGGCGACGCGGTCGGGGTCACCGTCCCGCTGCACTCGGCCGAGCACTTCTACGTCGTGACCGAGGCGCTGGACGGGATGCACCCCGATCTGCCGATCATGCGCGATCCGGACGGCTACACCTACTTCAAGGAAGAGGTCGGCGGCCTGGTCGTCGGCGGCTTCGAGCCCGAGGCCAAACCGTGGGTGTCGCCCGACCAGATCCCTCATCCCTTCGAGTTCGCGCTCCTCGAGGAGGACTGGGAGCACTTCTCGATCCTGATGGACGAAGCTCTGCTCCGGGTGCCTGCCCTGGAGCACACGGGCATCCGCAAGTTCTACAACGGCCCGGAGAGCTTCACGCCCGACAACCAATTCCTGCTAGGGGAGGCATCCGAGCTGGACGGCTTCTTCGTCGGAGCCGGCTTCAACTCCGTCGGCATCGCATCGGCCGGGGGAGCGGGTCGCGCACTCGCGGAGTGGATCGTCGCCGGGGAGCCGACCTCCGACCTGCTCTCGGTCGACATCCGTCGATTCGCGCCGTTCAACGCCAACAACCGTTGGCTGCGGGCCCGGGTCGCCGAGGTGCTCGGTGTGCACTACGACCTGCCCTGGCCCAACCGGGAGCTGACCACCGCTCGGCCGTTCCGCTGCTCGCCGCTGCACGACCGGCTGGCTGCTCGCGGTGCCAACTTCGGATCGCGGATGGGCTGGGAGCGGCCCAACTTCTTCGCACCAGACGGCGAGACGCCCGAGATCGTCTACACCTGGGGCAAACCCAACTGGCTGCCTTGGTCGGCGGCGGAGCAGCGCGCCTGTCGCCAGCAGGTCGCCGTGTTCGACCAGACCTCCTTCTCCAAGTACGTCGTCTCCGGCCCAGGCGCGGTCGCCGCACTGCAGTGGATCTGCGCCAACGACGTCGACGTGCCGGTGGGACGCTGCGTCTACACGCCGCTGCTCAACCGCCGCGGCACCTACGAGTCCGACCTGACCGTGACCCGCACCGGGCCGGAGGAGTTCCTCCTGGTGAGCAGCTCGGCGACGACGGTCCGCGACCAGGACTGGATCCGGCGCAACCTGCCGGAGCCCGATGCCGTCGAGATCCGCGACGTGTCTGCTGCGTTCGCCGTGCTGGGCGTGATGGGGCCCTCGTCGCGGGAGCTGCTCGCTCGGCTGACCGACGCCGACCTCACCGAGGAGGGCTTCGGGTTCGCGACCTGCCGGATCATCCCGCTCGGGTATGCCCTGGTGCGGGCGACCCGGATGACCTATGTCGGCGAGCTCGGCTGGGAGCTGCTGGTGCCGGTGGAGTTCGCCACCGGGGTGTACGACGCGCTCATCGCCGCGGGGGAGGACCTCGGGATCCGTGACGGCGGCTACTACGCCATCGAGTCGATGCGGCTGGAGAAGGGCTATCGGGCCTTCGGACGGGAGCTCACGCCGGACTACGGTCCCGTCGAGGCGGGGCTGGTCTTCGCGACGAAGGTGCGCACCGACGTACCCTTCCTCGGCCGAGAGGCCCTCGAGGAAGCCCGCGCCCGCGGCCCCCGCCGGCGGTTGGCCGGCTTCGTCGCTCGGGACCCGGAGGCGATGCTCTGGGGCGGGGAGTTGCTGCTGCGCGACGGCCGCCGCGCGGGACAGGTGACCAGCGCCGCGTGGGGCGAGGCGTTCGGCGGCTGCGTGGGGCTCGCCTACGTCGAGGACCTCGACGCCGCGGTCACGAGCTGGGGCTTCGTCGAGTCGGGCAGCTGGCAGGCCGATGTCGGCGGCCATCTGGTGCCGCTCGACGTGCGCCGCTCGCTCGGCTGACGAGGCGACCAGCCAGCCTGCCCTGTGGATGTCACAAACTCCCGTGGCACGGTGTCTGAAGGGGTAGACGGGCTCTCGATGGGCCCGGACAACCTGGACACGGAAGGGGCAGAGCGATGACCACCACCCGCGAAGAGCGCGCGATCGAGCGTCGAGCAAAGAGCAGAGTGCCACTCGAGATGCCGGAGACCATGGTCGGCCGGGCGATCGCGTGGTACTCGCGCCGCACCTATGGCGACGTGCTCGACAATGCGCTCGCCCTCCTGCACAACCGACCGGTGCTGTGGTCGGTGCTGAAGTTCGAGCGCGGAGTGGCCAAGTGGGACCGACTCGACCCTGACCTGAAGATCCTGGCCGAGATGACGAGCGCCTCCAGCATCGGCTGCAGCTGGTGTGTCGACTTCGGCTTCTATGCGGCGCACTCCCAGGGCCTGGATGTGGGCAAGCTGGAGGAGGTCCCGCGGTGGCGTGACTCAGCGGTCTTCAGCGACGTGGAGCGCAGAGTGATGGAGTACTCCGAAGCGGTGACTGCCACGCCCCCGACGGTGACCGACGAGCTCGCCGAGAGCCTGCGTCGCGACCTCGGCAACGCGGCGTTCATCGAGCTGACCATGATCGTCGCGGTGGAGAACGAACGATCCCGGTTCAACGCCTCCCTCGGTCTGACCAGCCAGGGCCTCAAGGAGTTCTGCGAGCTGCCCGCCTCGCGGTCGTGAGCCCGTGACCAGATGACTGCCGACGAGGTCTTCACCGAGCACCGCGGACTGCTGTTCACGGTCGCCTACGAGATGCTTGGCAGCGCTGCCGACGCGGAGGACGTGCTGCAGGAGTCGTGGCTGCGCTGGGCGGGGGTTGATCACACCCAGGTGCATGACCCACGTGCCTATCTGGTCCGGGTGGTCACCCGGCAGGCGCTCAACCGGCTCCGCACGCTGAAGCGACAACGGGAGGAGTACGTCGGTCCGTGGCTGCCCGAGCCACTGCTCACCGTGCCCGACGTCGCGGAGGACGTCGAACTGGCTGACTCCGTCTCTCTCGCGATGCTGGTCGTGTTGGAGACCCTCACGCCGCTGGAGCGGGTGGTGTTCGTGCTGCGGGAGGTGTTCGGCTTCTCCTATGCCGAGGTCGCCGCGGCCACGGAGCGGACGCCAGATGCCGTCCGCCAGATCGGGCATCGTGCGCGCAAGCACGTGACGGAGAGGCGTCCTCGGCTCGAGCCCGGCGTCGAAGCGGAAGCGGCTGCCCGGAGCTTCTTCGCAGCCGCCGCGACCGG
>JBDHZT010000002.1:0-100545 GCA_039811985.1 Nocardioidaceae bacterium
GCACCTACCATCGGGCCATGCTGCGCCGCGCCGTACCCATACTCCTGCTCGCCCTGCCCGTGCTCGCCGCGTGCTCGGGTGGCGACGACTCCAGCGCCCAAGACACCGCCAACCCCGACGTGCCGACGGTGACTTGCGACTATCCCAGCGACGGCACCAGCCCAGCCAAGGAGGCGAGCGCGCCGCCGACCAAGGCACCCGAGTCCGGCACGGCCACGGCCACGCTGACCACCAGCCAGGGCGACATCGGCGTCGAGCTGGATCGCGACAATGCGCCGTGCACGGTCAACTCCTTCCTGTCGCTGGCCGAGCAGGGCTACTTCGACGACACCGACTGCCACCGGCTGACGACGGCCGGCATCTTCGTCCTGCAGTGCGGTGACCCGAGCGGTACCGGTGCCGGCGGCCCGGGCTACTCGTTCGCCGACGAGCTGTCCGGCCAGGAGACCTACGGCGCGGGCACGTTGGCCATGGCCAACGCGGGACCGAACACCAACGGCTCACAGTTCTTCATCGTGTACGGCGACACGCAGCTCGACCCGAACTACACCGTCTTCGGGAAGATCGACGACGCCGGGCTCGCCGTGGTGCGCAAGGTCGCCAAGGCCGGCACCGACAACGCCAACGGCCAGGGAGACGGCCACCCCAACAAGACCGTCACGATCGAGTCGGTCAGCACCTCCTGATCCTCGCCGTGGACGGGACCCACGACGCGGAGCACACTGGGCGCATGCTGCTCGAGCGCGAGACGCAGCTCGCCTCGCTGAACGAATACGCCGAGGAAGCCCGGCGCATGGCCGCGTCACCGACGAGGTGCACGAGGTGAAGGAGAGTTCGTAGGGACCCGGGCTCCGGCTGCTCGCCGGGTTACTGATCGTCTGGGGTCACCAGCCCTCGGCACCACGGTCAGCGGGTGCGTGCCACCGCCGCGCGGGCCGAGGGAGGCACGGGCACCTCGGGCGGTACGTCGTCGGCGGAGATCGGATCTCCGGCGACCACCGACAGTGGCACGATCCCCGCCCAGACCGAGCGGGACTCGCCGTCGTCCGGGTCGTCGGCGGCACTGTGCCCGATCTTGACGCTGGCCCGGTCCAGGGACACCCGCAGCACCAGGGTGGCCGCCAATTCCTTGCGGGTGTGGTCGCGGACCTCGGCGGTTCGTCCCGGCATGAGGTGCTCGGAGAGCCGGGCCAGGGCGTCGTACTGCTCGGCGCCCTCCAGCACCTCGGCGTTGCCGAGGATCACCGCACAGCGGTAGTGCATGGAGCTCTCGAAGAGCGAGCGCGCATAGACCAGACCGTCCAGGTGGGTAATGGTGACGCAGACCGGCTGCTCGGCGGCGATCCGGAAGACGCCAGCGCCCGTCGAACCATGCAGAAGCAGATGGTCGCCGTCACGGGCGCACGCGAACGGCAGCACGACCGGGCGGCCGTCGCGCACGACCCCGACGTGCGCGATCAGCGCCTCGTCCACGATCTCGTCGAGGGCCGCACGGCCCTCGACCTGATACTCGGGCAGGCGTCGCACGCGCAGGTCGTCGTCCATGACCGGCAGCGTACGGCTCGGCCGTCTCTGCCCTACCTCCGGGCGGTCAGCAGTTGCGGCGACTCCGCCGCCAACCCCGCCGGGTGGGCTCTCGGGTGAGTTCGACCGTCCGCAGCAGGGCGCGATCCTGGTCGGACCAGGCCCGCCCGAAGACGATCCCGTTGGCCAGGTGCAACTGCGCGTTCATCGGTGTCTCTCGCCTCTCTGACCCGTCCGTCGGGTCGATGATCGGTAACTGGTGAAGTCCTCTAACGACAATTACAGTGTAAGCCGACAATTAATTCCCCACCCAGTCGGCGTCGACGTGAGGTCCGCCACCATGTCGACCGACCACCGAACCCGACGGGGCTCAGCGGGCGCCCGCTTGCGTCAGCGCACGACAACCCTGATGTAGCGCTTGCCGCCGGTGACCACGAGGTCCTGCGCCGGCGAGGTCGCCTTGATCTCCCGACCCCGACGTCCGGTGTCGACGTAGAGGAAGCCCGCGGTCTGGTCGTTGCGCACCCAGCCGTGGGCCAGGTCCATCAGCTCCTCGAAGCTGTCGGCGGAGTACAGACCGGAACTGACCCGATCGCCGCCGAGGACCTGCAGATAGCCACGGTTGCCAGCCAGCTTCTTGGCTAGTTTGAAGGACATCGTGGTGTTCTTGGTCGACCCGTCAGCAGCCTTCAGGCCCACGCGAAGCCGCAACTCCGCGCCGGCTGCTGCACGAATGGGCTTGTGTCGGTTGACCTTGACCCAGGTCCCGTGCGAGCGGTAGGCGACGGTCGCCACCCGCCAGCGGTCGGTGCTGTCAGAGAACGCGCCGGCTGAGGTCACCGAGTCGATCGTGACTCCGTCGATCTGGCTCAGCATCCAGACCATGTCCGGCACGTCCCAGACACCAGCATCGGCAATGTCGTACGTCGAGCGGTAACGGTCGCCCAGGTTGAGACTGAACGGCTTCCCGTCCGGTCCGGTGCCGGCGATCGTCCAGGTGGCCAGCTCCGACCCCTTGATGGCGGCGTCGATCACGCTGTCGGCGTTGTAGTAGAGCTGATACAGCGTCGTGGTCGCGGCGTAGTCCGGCATGTACACCTCGCTCGACCCGGTCCGCGAACGGCTGCCGTAGGAGGCCGTCGAAGTCACCGTGAGTGAGTCCGGGAGCGGCCCGACGGTGCCGGTGATCCCCGTCTTGTGATCGTCGGTGATCGTGCCCACCGGCGCAGCCAGATTGCCCACCTTGAACGGAGCCGAAACCGGGTCCTCCTGGACGTAGATGGCATCCGCCGGCTGCAGACCAGCGACGACCTTCCCCGCATAAGTGGCCGGGTGACCGAAGCCCACCACGCGGTCGCCACAGACCGAGGTCACCGTGCCGAGCGCGGAGATCGAGATGTCGCCATAGCTGGCGGCAAAGCCCAGGTTCCCGCCGGGCACGATGTCCGCGGCCGTGGCCGAGGCAGTGGTGCCCACGGTGGCGGCCTGGGCGGACATGCCGGCGTATTGATGCTTGGGCCGGGAGGTGAGCTTGGCCAGATCACGCGACGACAGCCCGGTGACACCGCCGGACAGCGGCAGCTGCTCGAATCCCTGTGCGGCCTTGGCAGCACCGATGCCGGCGGCGCTCGCCACGCGTTGGGCGGCTGCGCGACCGACCGGCACCCGCGCCGCCGCGTCGATGTAGCTGCCCATGTCCTCGTAGGGCGTAACGCCGGCCACCGGGGACGGTCCCCAGGCGAGCCCGTAGGCCACCGCCCCGATCAGGCGGCCGTCGTCGGCGTACACCGGCGAGCCGGACATGCCCGCCCAGATCCCCCCGACCCGATCGATCTCAGACGACGTGAGTCGCACCATGATCATGTCGACCCCAGGCGCGATTCCGTTCTGAACCACGCCGAGCACCTCACCGGTGAAGCCGTCGGGCGTCGTGCCCTCCGACACCGTCAGGCCGGTCACGGCCTGGTGCGGCGTCAGATCGGCCACCGGGAAGGCATCGTCGCAGGCCGCCGCGGCAGCGGGAGAGGGCGTCCCTCCCGCGACGGCCACACCCGTCAATGCCATCACCGCCGCAGTGCCTGCTGCCGCCGAGCGCCAGCCTCGCCGTGCCGGCGCCCGCATCCCCCGCGCGTGCTTCTTGCTCATCGTCTGTCCCCCGTCTGTTGTGTGGCCGCGTCAGCGCCCTTCAGGAGTAGGGACGTCCGCCGGCTCGAATCGGTTGCGATGATGTTGCCATGGGTAGAGGGGTCGCGGTGGCCGCAACGGGTGATCAGGCACTGCACGCTGGTCTCGAGGTGGTCGACGACGGGGGCAACGCGGTCGATGCTGCCCTGACCACAGCACTGGTATCGGCGGCGACCGAGCCTGGAATGGTCAGCCTCGCCGGCGGCGCCTTCATCGCGGTCTGGCCGGTCGACGGTGATCCGATCGTCGTCGACGCGAACGTCGAGATGCCCGGGCGCGGCGCACCCGCCGAGCGGTTCGGCCGCGGATTGCGCGAGATCCGCACGTCGTACGGCGGCGGCGTGACCTTGTTCGCCGGACACGGCTCGGTCGCCCTTCCTGGACTCGTGCCGGGAGTCGCCGTCGCCCACGACCGGTACGCGCGGTTGCCGTGGGAGCGTGTGGTGCGGCCGGCGGCCGAGGCCGCCCGGGCCTACCCGATGAGCCCGTCTGCGGCGCGCTACCTCTCCTACACGGCGGACTCGCTGTTCGGCGACGATCCCGAAGCACATGCGCTGGTCACCCGGCCCGACGGCGGTCTGCTCGAAGGCGGCGAGCCGACCAGCAACCCCTTGCTGGCAGCGACCTTGGACCGACTCGCCGATCAAGGGCCTGAGCTGTTCACCTCGGGAGCGGTGGGTGCGGCGCTCGCCCAGGACATGCAGGTCCATGGTGGCTTGATCACGCGGGAGGACCTGCTCAGCTATCGGCCAGTGGTCCGCCCGGCACATGTCTCTCAGGTGGGCGCCTGGCGGGTCGCGACGAGCCCGCCACCCTCCGTCGGCGGCACGATGCTGGCCATCATGCTCGACGAGCTGGCCCGCTGCGGCCGCCCGACCTGGGCCGACGTGATCGAGATCCAGCGCGCCGTGCTCGGCTATCGGGTGGGCGTGCACGATCTCTCCCGCGACCTCGAGGCAGACGGCACCAGCCTGCTGCAGCGCGTCGCGGAGCACGGACTTGAGGCGCTGCGGGGTTCGTCGTCGACGGTGCACGTGTCCGCTATTGATTCCGACGGCACCGCCTGTGCGGTGACGATGAGCTCGGGCTACGGCGCCGGGATGTCGATCCCCGGCACCGGCGTCCTGCTCAACAACTGCCTAGGTGAGGTCGAGCTCAACCGGCTCGGGCTGCACGCTACCGCGCCCGGCACCCGGCTCGCGTCCAACATGGCGCCCACCACCGGTCGCGGGCCAGGCCGGTCCGCGCTCGCCATCGGCTCCCCCGGTGCCGATCGGATCACGACCGCACTGATGCAGGTGCTCGGCGAGATCTGCCTCGGTCAGGTCGATCCTCAGGCCGCTATCGAGGCACCTCGGCTCCACGTGCGCGAGGTCGAGGGCCGCTGGCGGGTGGAGCTCGAACCCGGACCCGACCTCGCCGCCGCTGTGGCCGCCTCGGGGCTGCCCGGCCACGAGTATCCCGAGCCGCATATGTACTTCGGTGGGGTCGGTGCGGCGTACCTGGACGCCCAGGGCGGTCTCGGCGCTGCCGGCGACTCCCGCCGCGAGGCGGCGGTGGGCACGCGGCTGCACCCCTGAGCCGGTCACAGGGCAGAATCCTCGTAGAGATCGGGGGCTGCGGTGATCGAAGGCTGGGGGCGGCTGGTCGCGCGTCGTCCCTGGACCGTGCTGATCAGCTCACTCGTCGTGGTCGTGGCCGCGACCGCCTACGGACTGGGCGTCTTCGGCGCGCTGAGCGACGGCGGCTTCTTCGTGCCCGAATCGGAGTCCTGGAGTGCCGAGGACACCTTGCGCGAGAACTTCCCCGACCAGGCGGTCGATGTGGTCGTGGTCTATCACAGCGACACGATGACCGTGGACGATGCCGGCTTCCGGTCCGCGGTCGAGGGCGTCGTGGACCGGGTCACCACGGCGGCGCCCGACACAGTCGTGCTCACCTACTACGGCACCGGCTCGCCGGCTCTGGTTAGCGAGGACCAGCACGCCACTCAGGTCCTGCTGGCCTTGACGGGTGGCAAGGGTGGCGGCCTCGATGATGGCGGTCGCCTCGAGGCCTACCGCAGCATCGAGGACCACTTGGCCGCCGAAGGTCTGACCACGCACGTGGGCGGCGGGTTCGCGCTCTTCGACGATGTCAACTCCCAGGTGAAGGCTGACATCGCCCGGGCCGAGACGATCTCGATGCCGTTGGTGTTCATCCTCAGCCTGATCATCTTCGGCAGCGTGACGGCTGCGCTCATGCCCACCATGGTCGGCGGCGTGGCGGTCGTCGGAGCGTTCAGCCTGGTCCGCGCCCTCACCGAGGTCACCGACGTCTCGGTGTTCGCCATCAACGTGATCACCTTGATGGGGATGGGCCTCGCCATCGACTATGCGCTCTTCGTCGTGAGCCGCTTCCGTGAGGAGTTGGCCCACGCAAGAGACCGACGCGAGGCGCTGGTGCGCACCATGGCGACCTCGGGCCGCACCGTGTTCTTCTCCGGCGTCATCGTGGCTGCGTCGCTCTCCTCGCTCCTTCTCTTCCCGCTCGACTTCCTCCGCTCGATGGGATACGGCGGCATGGCCGCCGTCCTGGTTGCGATGACGGCGTCGCTGACCATGCTGCCTGCCGTGCTGGTCCTGCTCGGCCCGCGCATCGACTGGGGTCGCATCCGGCGGCGGCGGGCTGGGCGACACTCCCGGGCCAACCACCGCTGGACCGCGCTGGCCCACAGCGTGATGCGGCGCCCGGTGGCCTACGTCGTCGTGATCTCCGCTCTCCTGCTGCTCCTCGGCAGTCCCATTCTGAGCGCCCGGTTCGGAGCCGTGGACGAGCGAGCGCTCCCCACCGACGCCCCGAGCCGGGTCACCATTGACCTGCTTCGCAAGGACTTCGGGGGCGAGACCTCCACGGCCGACGTCTTGGTGAGCGGAGGCGAACGCTCGGAGGTGCGCGGCTATGCCGACCGTCTCGGCGAGGTGACTGGTGTCCAGTCCGCCGCGGTGGTCGCCCGCTCGACGGGCGGTGACCAAGACGTCTCACTGATCCGGGCGACCTGGCCCGGCAACAGCCAAACCGAGTCGTCCCAGCAGCGCGTGCGCGAGCTCCGTGACGTCGAGCCCCCCTCCGGCAGCGCCGTGGACATCGGGGGCGCCAGCGCCTCCACCGTCGACCTGGTCGACGCCATCCTCAACAGACTGCCCGCCATGGCCGGGATGGTCGCGGTGATCATGATGGTGCTCCTCTTCGTCGCCTTCGGATCGGTGGTGCTCCCGATCAAGGCGATCTTGATGAACACCGTCTCGATCGCCGCCTCCTTCGGCGTGGTGACCTGGATCTTCCAGGACGGCCACCTCTCCGGCGTGCTCAACTTCACCCCCGAGGGCTTCCTCGATGCCACCGAGCCGATCCTGATGCTGGCGATCCTCTTCGGCCTGTCGATGGACTACGAGGTCTTCCTGCTCTCCCGGATCCGCGAGGAGTGGGACCTCACCCAGGACAACACCACCGCCGTGGCGGCCGGCCTTCAGCACACCGGCGGGATCATCACCAGCGCAGCCTTGCTGCTCGCGGTCGTGATCGGCGGCTTCGCCACCTCCGACATCGTGATGATCAAGATGGTCGGGGTCGGCATGCTGGTTGCCGTCCTGCTCGATGCGACCGTGGTCCGGGCCCTGCTGGTGCCTGCGACCATGCGCCTGCTCGGCCGGCTCAACTGGTGGGCACCCGGGCCGCTCGCACGGTGGTGGGAGCAGCACGGGCGGTTCGCGCACGGCCACTCGCCTGGTCCCTCGCATTAGAGTTGCCGCGTGACGCCGCACCTCAGCCTCCGCCACGACGAGGCCCGACAGCGTGCGGCGTTGCTCCAGGTGTCGTCGTACGACGTCGCGCTGGACCTCGACCGCGGCGAGCGGGAGTTCGGCTCTCGGACGACCATCCGATTCACCTCCGCCGGCGGCCCGACCTTCGTGGAGCTCCGACCCCACTCGATCTCGTCGGCCACCCTCGACGGTCGACCGCTCGACCCCGACACACTCGATCGCGGGCGACTCCCACTGCAGACCACGCCGGGCGAGCATGAGCTCGTCGTCGAGGCGACCATGGGCTACCGCAACGACGGCGAGGGACTGCACCGCGCCGTCGACCCCGGTGACGGCAAGCACTACGTCTACGCCATGACGTTCATGGACGCCGCGCCGTCGGTCTTCGCCTGCTTCGACCAGCCCGATCTGAAGGCTCCGTTCACCCTCCACGTGCGCGCCCCCCGCGACTGGACGGTGATCGGCAACACCCCGGCCACGCAAGTCGAGCCCGGCAGGTGGGAGCTGACCACCAGCCAGCCGCTCTCGACATACCTCGTCACCGTGGTCGCCGGCCCCTTCCACGTCATCGCCGACGAGCACGACGGCATCGCCCTCGGCCTGTCGGCGCGGGCCAGCATCGCCCGTGACCTCGACCGCGAGGCCGCGGAGATGCTGACCCTGACCAAGCAGAGCTTCGACGAGCTCCACCGGCTCTTCGGGATCCGCTATCAGTTCGGTGACTATCACCAGGCGTTCCTCCCGGAGTTCAACGCCGGCGCGATGGAGAACCCGGGCTGTGTCACCTTCCGGGACACGATGGTCTTCACGAGTCGGGTGACCCGGTCGGACCGCATCAACCGAGCCGCCACGATCGCCCACGAGATGGCCCACCAGTGGTTCGGCAACCTGACCACCCCGGTCTGGTGGGACGACCTGTGGCTCAACGAGTCCTTTGCCGAGTACCTCGGCGTGCGGGTGATCGCCGATGCCACGGAGTACGACGACGCGTGGGCCGACCAAGCCTACGCGCGGCGCCAGTGGGGACTCATCGCCGACAGCTCGCCGAGCACCCATCCGGTCGCCGGCAACGGCGCCGAAGACACCACGACCGCCCTGCAGAACTTCGACGGAATCTCCTACGCCAAAGGCTCCGCCGTCCTCAAGCAGCTTGCCACCCGGCTCGGTGACGAGGCCTTCCTCGGTGGCACCATCGACCTCTTCGAGCGGCACTTCTTCGGCAACGCGACGATGGCCGATCTGGTCGCCAGCTGGGAGCGGGCCAGCGGCGCCGAACTGGCCGACTTCACGCACGAGTGGTTGATGACCGCTGGCGTCGACCTGCTCAGCCTCGACCGTGCGGGAGGCGTGGTTCGCCGTACTCCCCCTGCGGGTCGACCGGGAGCTCGGAGCCACGCCGTTCGGGTCGCCGTCGGCCGAGGCGAGGGCTGGACGATCAGCGACCTGGTGGTCGGGGAGGAGCCGAAGCCGCTGCCGAACGCTGCGGATGCCGTCGTCGTGCTGGACCCCTATCAGGACAGTTGGGCGGTCACGCACCTCGACCCCGCCTCGGTGGCCGGTCTGGTGGCCCTGCTGCCCACCACCCCCGATCCGATGGTGCGCGCGGGATCGTGGACCTCGCTGCTCAGCACCTTCCACGATGCCGAGCTCACCCCGAGCGCCCTCATTGACGTTGCCACCGCCGCCGTGCCCACGGAGACCAGCGACGCGGCGCTGTTCCTGCTCCGTCGGAAGATCGACGGACTGGCGTCCTTGGCAGGACCGGCGTCTCTCGGCCGCCTGCATCTAGCGGCACGGGCCCGCGACACCACGGCAGCACCGGGCTCGGAGCTCCAACTCGCAGCTTTCCAGCTGGCCGTGCGCACCTGCGCCAACCCCGAGGTGCTCCGGGGCTGGCTCACCGGAGCCCAGCTGCCGACCGGTCTCGAGGTGGATCTCGACCTACGCTGGCTGATCCTCGTCCGTCTCGCCGACCTCGGCGCCATCGACCGCGCCGAGCTGTACCGGCACCTTGATGTCGAACGCAACGCCGAGTCGCACGTCGCCCATATCCGCGCTGTGTGCTCGCTGCCCGATCCGGCAGCGAAGGCGTGGGCCTGGCAACACTTCACCGGCGAGCTCGACGCGCCGAACTACGACCTCGAGGCAGCCGCCCTCGGTCTGTGGCGACCAGGTCAAGAAGAGCTCACCGAGCCGTACGTCGAGCGCTACTTCACCGAGGTCCCGGGCACCGTCGCCGTACGCAGCGGCTGGGTGCTCGCCGAGGCCGCCGGCAACTTCTTCCCCCGCACCTCGCTCTCGGAGAGCACGCTGGGCCGCGCTCACGAGCTGGCGGCCGACGAGTCCGTCGATCCGAGCATCCGGCGCGCCGTCGTCGACCAGGCTGACGTGCTCGGCCGACGATTGCGCACCCTGCAGACCTTCGGCAGGGCACGATGACCGCCGACCGGCTGCGGGCGCGCCGACCGGGACCGACGCTGCGCACCCAGGTCACCGAGCACCGCGAGGGCAGCAGCACCCGACGCGAGGACCGTCTCGCGACCGAGGAACCGCTCGAACTGCGGATGGGGTGGCCGCGTCACCCGCCACGACGGATCTGGGTGACCATGCGCACCCCCGGGCACGACTTCGAGTTGGCGGCGGGCTACGCGGTCAACGAGGGCCTGATCCGGCCCGGCGACCTGCGCACGGTGGCCTACTGCACCGACGTCGACCTCTCCCCCGAGGAGGAGTTCAACGTCGTCACCCTCACCCTGACCGAGCCGCCGCTGCGCGACCCCGGCCACCGACACACGCTGCTCGGCGCCGGGTCGGCCTGCGGGGTCTGCGGCAAGGACACCATCGCCGCGGTCCTCGACGTCCCCCGCGCCGGGCCGTGGAGCGGCCCTCTGCCCACTCCGGAGGTGGTGCGTCGCCTGCCTGCGCTGTTGCGCGATCAGCAGACGACCTTCTCCCGAACCGGCGGCGTCCACGCCGCCGGTCTGTTCGACCACGAGGGCCGGGCTCTGGCGATCCGCGAGGATGTCGGCCGGCACAACGCCGTCGACAAGGTGATCGGCACCCAGGTGCTGTCCGGGCAGCCTCCCGCTGCCGCCTGTCTGGTGGTGAGCGGCCGGGCGGGCTTCGAGCTCGCCCAGAAGGGCGTCGCCGCCGGGGTGGGCTGCCTGGTATCAGTCGGTGCCCCGACCAGCATGTCGGTGCAGTTGGCCCGCGACGCCGGCCTCGGCCTCTACGGGTTCACCGCGCCGGACCGCTGCGTGCAGTACGCGTAGGCGCTCCGTCCGAATCCGAATCAGCCTGCCGGACGGTGGCAGCTGCGCCGGACCTCCGCGCGGCATACATCGACACCGGGACCGCCCTCCGCCCGGTCATGGCCAGGCCCGCCATTCATCCGATCGCTGCCCGGGCCCCCGACGAGGCGGTCGTCGGTGTCGCCGCCCACGAGCAGGTCGGCGCCTCGTCCACCGCGCAGCACCGCTCGACTCCCCCGATGGCATCGGCTCATCTCAACAGCGATGACTCGATCATCGCCGCCGCCGCCGTTGGCTCTAGCGAGGCAGCCACCCACCTCGATCTTGTTGCCCGCCGCGTCACCACGCACGACGGTCGGGCCCGCTCCGCCTCCCACGCGGACATCCTCGAACCCGTCTAGGTCGAGGGGAATCAACCACTGATCGGTCGGGAAGGTGACGTGTCCGGACTTCAGGTCGACCGTCGCACCATCAGGAGCGCCGTCGATGTCGAACTGGTCGCGGCCAGAGCCGCCGTGAAGGAGGCCCGGCCGCGATGAGCCAGCGAGGGTCGGGGAGAAGCCCTGGCCGAAGCGGTCGTCGCCGCCGCCGAGGTCGATCTCCGCGAAGCTCGCTGCCCACACCAGCTCCGCGACATCACGCCCCACGAAACTCACCGCGTTCGCACCTGGCTCCGGCAGGGCGAAGGCCTCGGCCGACGACCACCGGAGCCGGGGACTGCCGTCGAGGGTGCCGACGCCAGCCCGATTGTCGAGCACCCACTCCCCCATCGGCTCGCGTGACCAGGAGAAGTCCAACTCGTCCAGGCCGGGACCAAGATCCAGTCCCGCGTCAACGGTCATCTCGGTCGCGAGGACATTAGCCTCATCAGAACCCGGCCCTGTGTCGACCTGGTCCGCGAGGGCCACGCCCGGCTGGCCCAGCACCACCATGTCGGCGCCGCCACCGGTCGAGATCAGGTCAGTCTCGGCATCTCGGGCGTCCTCGAGGCCGAGGCGAGTGTCGATGAGTGCGACTCCGGCCCACACGGTGTCACTGCCGTCGCCCCCGTGGAAGGCGTCGGCTCCTCGGCCCAGCGCGACCCACACGTCGTCTGATCGATCGAGCGTGTCGGTCCACACCTCGTCATCACCCTGTCCGGCGTACACGTTCCCGGTCTCAGAGCCTCGACCAGCCGTCACGCAGATCAGATCATCGCCAGCGCCGGCCCGGATCTCGAAAGCGCCGCGGGTGATGATCACATCGCGTCCGGGTGTTCCTCGGAGCACGTCCTGGCTGGGCGCGGCACCCACGATCGTCGCTGGCTCACCGTGACACAGGGAGGCGTCCGCAGCCGCCGCGGTGGGGAGCGCTGGTGGCACCAGGCCCACCACTGCCAGCGGGACAGCCAGGATCACACGCACGTGCACGGAGCCTCCACAACTCGGTTGCGCTCAGCGTAGGAGATCCCGAACGCGGGTGTGGGCTGTTCGGCCAGTCCGACCTCTCCGACGGCGTGGGCTCCGCGGTTGTGTCGGACCACCCTTCTAGGTTCGTCTCATGCGCATCCTGCACACCTCCGACTGGCATCTGGGCCGGTCGTTCCACCGTGAAGGGATGCTCACCCACCAGGCCGCCTTCGTCGACCACCTGCTGGAGGTGGTCGACACCGAGTCCGTCGATCTGGTGGTGGTTTCCGGCGATGTCTACGATCGCGCGCTGCCACCGGTGGATGCGGTGCGCCTCGCCGACGAGACGTTCGCCCGGTTGGCCGCCTCCCGAGCCAAGGTGGTGGTCACCTCGGGCAATCACGACTCCGCCCAACGGCTCGGCTTCGGGTCTCGGCTGATCGATGCCGCGGGTGTGTTCATCCGCACCGATGCGAGCGCGGTCGACGTTCCCGTCATGCTCGACGACGACCACGGGCCGGTCGCGATCTACGGCCTGCCCTACCTCGACCCCGACGCGGTCCGCGAGCCATGGGCACTCACGGCTCGCTCCCACGAGGCAGCGCTGACCGAGGCGATGCGGCGGGTCCGCGCCGACCTGGCCCAGCGCCCGAAGGGCACCCGCTCGATCGTCCTCGCGCACGCCTTTGTCGCCGGTGCCCAGCCGAGCGACTCCGAGCGTGACATCAGCGTCGGCGGTGTCTCTCGAGTGCCCACCAGCGTCTTCGACGGCATCGACTACACCGCCCTGGGTCACCTGCATGGTCCTCACGTGCTCACCGACCGGGTGCGCTACAGCGGGTCGCCGCTGGCCTACTCCTTCTCCGAGGCGGGCCACGAGAAGGGCTCGTGGCTGGTCGACCTCGACACCGACGGGTCGGTGAGCGCGTCCTTCGTCCCCGCGCCGGTGCCACGGCAGCTGTGCCGGCTGCGCGGCGACCTCGCCGACCTGCTCGCCGATCCCGCCCTCGACCGACACGAGGATGCCTGGGTCCAGGTCACCCTGACCGACGACCTCCGCCCAGTCCGGCCGATGGAGCAGCTCCGCGAGCGCTTCCCACACACCCTGCTGCTCACCTTCGAGCCCACCCATGCTCCCTTGGAGGCGACGCCAGTCGCTCGACTCCGCGGGCGCAGTGACCACGAGATCACCCTGGACTTCGTCACAGACCTGCGTGGCGTCCCTGCGGACGCCGCAGAGTCGGCGCTGCTGCTCAGCGCCTGCGACGCCTGCACCGACGACCCCGACGTCGACATGCTCCTCACAGGGTCCTGATGCGCCTCCACCGACTCGAGGCGACCGCGTTCGGCCCGTTCGCCGACACCGTCACCGTCGACTTCGACGCCCTCGCCGAGGCCGGCCTGTTCCTGCTCAGCGGCGCGACCGGGGCGGGCAAGACGAGTGTGCTGGACGCCGTGTGCTTCGCGCTCTACGGCGACGTGCCCGGCGACCGCGCCTCCGCGCGGCGGCTGCGCTCGGACCAGGCGGGGCCCGAGGTCGCGCCCCGGGTGCTGCTGGAGTGCACCCTCGCCGGCCGGCGGTTCATCCTCACCCGCGCGCCGGCGTGGCAGCGTCCCAAGAAGCGCGGCTCCGGCACCACGCCACAGCAGGCCACCGTCACCGTCGTCGAGCGGGTGGACGGGGAGTGGCAGCCGCTCACCTCGCGTCTCGACGAGGCCGGCCAGCTCATCTCTGGCCTGGTCGGACTCACTCTGGTGCAGTTCACCCAGGTGGCTCTGCTGCCGCAAGGTCGGTTTCAGACGTTCCTGCGGGCGCGGTCGGAGGACCGGCACAAGCTGCTGCAGCAGCTCTTCCGCACGAGTCGGTTCGAGCAGGTCGAGCGCTGGCTCCGCGACCACCGGCTCGCCCTGGCCGAGCAGTCTCGGGGCCACGAGCGGGCGGTCGCCGAGGTGACCAACCGGCTCAGCGAGGCGGCCGACGTCGCGCCACCGGACCTCACCGTCTCCGAGGACACCAGCGCCCTGGCTGCCTGGGCCGGCCAATTGGTCGCCGCGTCCGCCGTCGAGGCGGAGCAGAGGACCGAGGAGCTCACCGGAGCGATCGCCCGAGCCCGACGCGCCGACGCGCGATTCGACGCCGCCCGCGAACTCACGCGGCTCCAGGGAGAACACGCGGCCGCCACCACGCGACTGGCAGAGCTGGCGGCCGAGGAGCCGCAACTCGACCGGCAGCGGGCGCAGCTCGAAGCAGCTCGCCGAGCCGTTGCTGTGGTCGGGCTCGCCGAGGCCGAGGCTGAGGCGCGGATCGAGGTGGATCTGACCAAGGCCCGCATCAAGGCCGCGCTGGACAAGCTGGCCGACACCGATCACCGGGTCATTGCTCACCGGGTCACTGCCCTCGCCGAGCGGCAGGCGGCGCTCACCGCACGGGCAGCAGCCGTCCGCGCGTTGGCGCCCAGGGCAGCCAGGCGCGCCGACCTGCTCCGCGCCGAGGCGACCGACCACGAGGCACGCCGCGTGCTCGCCGAGGAAGAGGCAGCACTGATCGAGGAGCGAACCGAGCTGCCCGGGCTCCTCGCCGACGCCCGGCGGCGTTTGGACGGTGCTCGCCGGGCCGACCAGGCGGTGGCAGCCCAGGCCGAATCGGTCCGCGCACTCGAGGTCCGAGTCGAAGCCGCTCGCGATCGAGTGCGCCTCCTCGACGAGCTCGCCGCAGCCCAGGTGGAGCTGCTGGGCGTCATCGACACCAGCCAGCAGCTCCGCGAGGAGCTGCTCACCCTGCGCGAGCGGCGGCTGACCGGGATGGCCGCCGAGCTTGCGGGCCAGCTCGCCAGCGGCGACAACTGTCCAGTCTGCGGCTCCCACGAGCATCCACATCCGGCCGAACCACTCAGCGGCGCACCCGACGCCGCCACCGAGCGAGCGGCGCAGCGACGCTTCGACGACGCCGAGACACTGCGCCACGTCCACGACAGCCGCGTCCGCGATCTGGAGACCCGGGCAGCGCTTGCCGATCAGCGCGCCGGCGCCGGCGTCGAGCAGCTGTTGTCCCTCAGCGCCGCCGAGACCGCTCGACTGGCCGCCCTGCGAGCCGAGGCAGAGACGATGCCGGACCTGGTCGACCAGGTCACCGACCTGGAGCGGCGTGGGCAGCTGGTCGGCGACCGGTTGACCGCGTTCGGCTCGGAGAGCGCCCGATTGGCTGCCGCGGCCACCGCGCGAGCAGACGAGATCGCTGCGATCACCGACGAGCTTCGACAGGGACTGGGCGACGACGATGTCGACCCGGCGGCACTCGCCGACCGGCTCGACCAAGAGGTCACCCTCGTTGACGCGGCTCTCACCGCGAAGGCCGACCTCGACCGCGCCGAGTCCGGACTTCGGGCCGCCGTCCGGCGGGCCGCTGCGGCCGCCCGCAAGGCCGGCTTCGAGTCGACCGAGGATGCGCTGGCCAGCGCCGTGGATGCAGAGACGTCCGAGGCCCTAGCGGCTGGGATCGAGGCGCACGAGGCGGCGCTCGCGGCCACCCGGGCGATCCTGGCCGACGACGCCGTCACCGCGGCCGCCGCGGAGCCCGCTCCCGACCTGACCCACCTCGGAGCAGTCGCCGAGGCGGCCGCCCAGGAACAGACCGCCGCCCACGCCGGCGCGGAGCTCGCCGCCCGACGCAGCCTCCGCGTCCGTGGCCTGGCCGACTCACTCGACTCGGCCCTGACTGCGTGGCAGCCAGTGCGGTCCGGCCTCGAGCTGGCCACCCGGATGGCCTCCTTCGTCGAGGGGAAGTCGCCGGACAACAAGCTGGCGATGCGCCTCTCGGCCTACGTGCTAGCCCACCGACTGGGTCAGGTGGTCGCCTCGGCCAACCAGCGGCTGGCCACCATGAGCGATCAGCGCTACACCCTCGAGCACACCGGCCGCCGCGGCGCCGGCGAGACGCGGGGCGGGCTCAGCCTCCTGATCCGCGACGACTGGTCCGGCGAGGCCCGCGACCCGGCCACCCTGTCGGGTGGCGAGACCTTCGTCGTCTCGCTCGCCCTCGCGCTCGGGCTCGCCGACGTGATCACCCAGGAGGTCGGCGGCGCCGAGCTGGACACCCTGTTCGTCGACGAGGGCTTCGGCTCCCTGGACGCCGACACCCTCGACGACGTGATGGACACCCTCGACACCCTGCGCGACGGCGGCCGGGTGGTCGGTGTGGTCAGCCACGTGCCCGAGATGAAGGACCGCATTCCCACCCAGCTCGCGGTGCGCAAGCAGCGCCGGGGCTCGACCGTCGAGTTGGTTCGACCCAGCTGAGCCGACGCTGGCTACTCCGCGAAGGCCTCCACCGGCGGGCAAGCGCAGACCAGGTGCCGGTCGCCGTACGCCTGGTCGATCCGAGCCACCGGCGGCCAGTACTTGTCCGGATCGATGCCGGCCGGGAAGACGCCCTCCTCCCGGGAGTAGCCGTGCGGCCAGTCCCCGACCACGGCGCGGGCGGTGTGGGGGGCGTGCCGCAGCGGCGACTCCTCCGCCGTCCACTCGCCGGCGGCCACCCGGTCGATCTCGCCCCGGATCGCGATCATCGCCTCGCAGAAGCGGTCCAGCTCGGCCAGGTCCTCCGACTCGGTCGGCTCGACCATCAGCGTGCCCGCGACCGGGAACGACATGGTGGGCGCGTGGAAGCCGTAGTCCACCAGCCGCTTCGCCACGTCGTCCACGGTGACACCACTGTCCTTGGTCAGCGGACGCAGGTCGAGGATGCACTCGTGCGCGACCAGGCCGTGCTCGCCGCGGTAGAGCACCGGGAAGTGCTCCTCCAGCCGGGCGGCCACATAGTTAGCGGACAGGACTGCGGTCGCGGTGGCCAGGGTGAGCCCAGCCGCACCCATCATCCGGATGTAGGCCCAGGAGATCGGCAGCACGCCTGCCGAGCCGTAGGGGGCGGCCGCGACGGCGCCGATGCCGGCACGCTTGGCAGGCTCCGGATGCATCGCGTGCGAGGGGAGGTACGGCGCCAGGTGGGCGCGCACGCCGACCGGCCCCACCCCCGGGCCACCACCGCCGTGCGGAATCGCGAACGTCTTGTGCAGGTTCAGGTGCGATACGTCGCCGCCGAACGCCCCGGGGCGGGCATAGCCGAGCAGCGCGTTGAGGTTGGCGCCGTCGACGTACACCTGCCCGCCGTGCTCGTGCACGATGCGGCACAGCTCGGTGATGGTGTCCTCGTAGACGCCGTGGGTGGACGGATAGGTCACCATGATGGCGGCCAGCGTCTCAGCGTGCTCCGCGCACTTCGCGCGTAGGTCGTCGAGGTCGACCGAACCGTCCTCGGTGGCGGCGACCACGACCACCCGCATGCCGGCCATCACCGCCGAGGCCGCGTTGGTGCCGTGCGCCGAGCTCGGGATCAGGCAGACGTCGCGGCCCTCGTCACCGCGGGCGTGGTGGTAGGCCCGGATCGCCAACAGCCCCGACAACTCACCCTGGGAGCCGGCATTGGGCTGGATCGAGACCGCGTCATAGCCGGTGATCTCGGCGAGCCAACCCTCCAGATCGGCCACCAGCTTGCGGTAGCCCGCCGCATCGTCCGCCGGCGCGAACGGGTGCAGGTCGGCGAAGCCGGGCAGGCTGATCGGCTCCATCTCGGCGGTCGCGTTGAGCTTCATGGTGCACGAGCCCAGCGGGATCATCCCGCGGTCGAGCGCGTAGTCGCGCGCCGAGAGCCGGCGCAGGTAGCGCAGCATCTGGGTCTCGCTGCGGTGGCTGTGGAACACCTCGTGGGTCAGATAGTCGGTGGTGCGGACCAGCTCCTCCGGGAACCGCGACCCGACCTCGTCGACCGCAGCCGATGCGTCGATCGCCAGCCCGAAGGCGCGCAGCACCGCACCGACGGTCGTCGAGGTGGTGACCTCCGAGACGGAGATGCCGACCCGATCCTCGTCCACCAGTCGCAGGTGCAGCCCAAGGCCGCGGGCGGCGGTGACGACCTCCCCGGCCCGGCCCGGAGCCGCGACGGTGAGCGTGTCGAACCAGGTGTCGTTCTCGACGCCGAAGCCGCCGGCGACGAGTGCGTCGGCGATCGTGCTGGCGTGGTCGTGGATCCGGCTGGCGATGGCGTGCAGGCCGTCGGGACCGTGGTAGACGGCGTACATGGAGGCCACCACCGCGAGCAGCACTTGGGCGGTGCAGATGTTGGAGGTGGCCTTGTCCCGCCGGATGTGCTGCTCGCGGGTCTGCAGCGCGAGTCGGTAGGCGGGACGCCCTTCGGCGTCGACGGAGACACCGACCAGTCGACCGGGCAGGTGCCGCTCCAACCCTGCGGTCACCGCCATGAAGCCGGCGTGCGGGCCGCCGTAGAAGAGGGGCACACCGAACCGCTGCGAGGACCCGACGGCCACGTCGGCACCCAGCGTGCCCGGGGACTCCAGCAGGGTGAGGGCGAGCAGGTCGGCCGCGATGACGGCCAACGCGCCCCGCTCGTGCGCCTGCTCGACGACCAGGCGAGGGTCGAGCACCCGGCCGGAGGCCCCGGGATACTGCATCAGCACCCCGGAGAGCTCACCGTCGGGGAGTCCGTCGGCCAGGTCGGCCACCACGATCTCGATGCCCAACCCTGCCGCACGGGTGTGCAGCACCTCGAGGGTCTGGGGCAGGACGTCGCGATCGACGACGAACGGACCGGAGGCCTTGCGGTTGGCACGCCGGACCAGCGTCATCGCCTCGGCCGCAGCAGTGGCCTCGTCGAGCAGGGAGGCGTTCGCTGTGGGCAGTCCGGTCAGGTCGCCGACCATGGTCTGGAAGTTGAGTAGCGCCTCGAGACGGCCCTGGGAGATCTCGGGCTGGTACGGCGTGTAGGCGGTGTACCAGCTCGGGTCCTCCAACAGGTTGCGCCGGATCACCGGTGGGGTGATGGTGGCGTGGTAGCCGAGCCCGATCATCGCCTCGGCGGGGCGGTTGGCACTCGCCAGCGCCTGCAGCTCGCCGGCGGCTGCACGCTCGCTGAGCGGCGCGGGCAGCTCCAGCAGATCAGCGGACCTGATCGTCTCCGGGAGCGCAGCATCCATCAGCGCGTCGAGCGACGCCAGCCCGAGACGGTCAAGCATGACGTCGATGTCGGACGGGCTGAGCCCGAGGTGACGGTGGGCGAACGAGGACACAGACTGGGTCACCGAGTGCTCCTGACGGGGTAGGCCGCTACGGCTCCCCCTCTGTCGGTGCTCCTCCAGAGTTGCCTGACCCACGCAGTCCTGGCGCCTGAGAGGTTGACGGGGATGTGTTGCCCCTTCGGCGCTCGACGACGAACAAGCAGTCCGCCACCGAGACTCTCCCGCGCGGGATCGTCAGCGGGATGAATCTACCACCGGCTCGTCATCGAGCCGCGCGGCCGCGTCGGATGGGGGCCGCCGTTGTCCCGGTCGGTGTCCGGGTTGCTGGCTCGCGCCGGCGGAGTCACTGGACGTGGGTGGCACTGGCCGACGGCGCAGCGACCCGGTGAGGTCACCGGCGGCTGGGTTGCTGTCCGGTCTACCTGGCACTCAGCCTCGACAACCGCGCACCAGGGGGTCCGCGCACCCACAGCACCGCGGCAGACGGGTGCTAGGCCCTACAAGGGCGCGGGAGAGGGGCTCCGGGGGTCGTGGTGTTGCGGTTTGGGCCCAAACGGCAACCAAACCGCGATCCGGGATGTCGTTTGCGGCCAATCGCTGGCCCGTCCCGGAGTTCGCCACATGTCTGGTTCCCAGGGGTCACACGGGTTGCTGCTTTCACAAGGTATGTGGTGATCCCTGCACTTACCGTGCGTCATTCACCGAGGTAAGCGGAGCGATCCCTACATACCTTGTGAAAGCAGTGACACGAGTGACCACCCGCGACCGAAAGCGTCGGCTTTGCGAGGACCGGACCCGCGCCGCCCCCCTAGCCGATCTGGCGGGCGGCGCGGCGAGCGGCGAGCTCGTCACCGGGTGAGGTGGCCTCGGTGACATCCTCGGCGCGCTCGGAGGGCAACTCGGCGAGGGTGCCCTCGATCTCGCGCCAGACGCCGCCGATGGCGATGCCGAAGACGCCCTGGCCGCCCTGAAGGAGGTCGATGACCTCGTCGTTGCTGGTGCACTCGTAGACCGTGGCACCGTCGCTCATCAAGGTGACCTGGGTCAGGTCGTCGGTGCCGCGCTCGCGCAGGAACTGCACGGCGGTGCGGATCTGCTGGAGGGAGATGCCGGCGTCGAGCAGCCTCTTGATCACCTTGAGCAGCAGGATGTCCCGGAAGGAGTAGAGCCGCTGCGACCCGGAGCCCTTCGCACCGCGGACGGTCGGCTCGATCAGACCGGTGCGGGCCCAGTAGTCCAGCTGACGGTAGGTGATGCCAGCGGCGTTGCAGGCGGTGGGACCGCGGTAGCCGGTGTCGCTGGGCAGCGGCGAGACGTCGTCGGTGAACAGCAGACCCTGCTCCTGGGCGAGCTCAGCGGCCTCGGCACCTGCGGTCAGGTCTGCTGTGTGTTCGTTCTCGTTCACGCCTGCATCGACCCTTTCGTCGACTACTCCGTTGTGCGTAACCCCCGGGGGGAAGGGCCGTCAGGCGAGCCGCACGGGCGACACAACCACAACGGTGGAGTTACAACAGAGACACTTCAAGGTAGGCCCCTCGCTCCGTTCGGTCAACGCGATGCCGCGGCGTGTCGGAACTCTCAACCTCAGGCTGAGGGTTAGCCTCCCTCGAAGTCCTCGGGGGTGACATGGTCCAAGAACTCCCGGAACCGCTCGACCTCGTCCTCCTCCTCTTCGGGCACCGCCAGGCCCGCCTCGGCGAGGACGTCCTCGGCGCACCGGATCGGAGAGCCGGTGCGCAGCGCCAGCGCGATGGAGTCGGAGGGACGCGCGCCCACCTCGACCCCCGAGGCGAGCACCAGGGTCGCGTAGAACACCCCGTCCTTGACGTCGGTGATGTGCACCTCCGCCAGGTTGTTGCCGGTGGCCTCGAGCACGTCCTTGAGCAGGTCGTGGGTCAGCGGGCGCGGGGGCACCACACCCTGCTGGGCGAAGGCGATCGCGGTCGCCTCGACCGCGCCGATCCAGATGGGCAGATAGCGGTCGCCGGAGACCTCGCGGAGCAGCACGATGGGCTGCTGGGAGGGCATCTCGACGCGGACGCCGATCACATCGACTTCGTGCACCCCGCCAGCCTACCTAGCCCGGATTGCGGAGCCAGATCACGAGCGCCGAAGGCCGGCCTTCACCAGGGTCGCGTGCAGGCGCACCGAGAGCGCCGCGATCTCGTTGGCAGCCTCCTCGGCCTGACCCCGCGCCGCGGCATCGTGGCTGTGCCGCCCGGGGGCGAGCACCTGGTCGACCAGCCCGACCTCGCGGTCGGCAGCCGTCTTGAACGCCCGCAGGTGGCGCGGCTCCAGGCCGAACTCGGCCAGCTGGCGAGCGGTCTCGGCCACGACCAAGGCATCGCTGTCGTAGTGGGTGGTGCCCGTCAGCGGGCGGACCAGACCGAACTTCTCCAGGTCGGCGAGCAGTTCCTCGGAGATGCCCGCGACCTTGAGCAGCTCGCGTCGGGAGACCCGCAGATCGCTGCGCCGACCGAACGACTCGGGGCTCGGCAGTCCGTCGGCGCTCAGGGCGACCTTGGGCACCGTGGGCACGACCGACTCGATCGGCGGCGGCTCCAGGCCGCGGTCGAGGGCGTCCAGGTGCTCGCCGATCACACGCAGCGGCAGATAGTGGTCGCGCTGCATCCGCAAGATGTAGCGAAGCCGCTCCACGTCCTGCGCGGAGAACTTCCGATATCCCGCCGGAGTCCGGTCGGGCTTAATCAGCCCCTGCTCCTCCAAGAACCGGATCTTGGAGATAGCGACCCCCGGGAAGTCCGGGCGCAACAACTCGAGGACCTGGCCGATGTTCAGCCGCGCGCGAGGCGAATGGGAGGCCGGCGCCGACACGTCTCAGCCGTTCACATGTCCGGAGTAGAAGACGAGGCGGTACTTGCCGATCTGCACCTCGTCGCCGTCCTTGAGCTCGACCTGGTCGATGCGGTCCCGGTTGACGTAAGTGCCGTTGAGGCTGCCCACGTCGCGCACGCTGAACTCCGCGCCGCTCCGGACGAACTCCGCGTGCCGTCGCGAGACGGTCACGTCGTCGAGGAAGATCTCGCTCTCTGGATGTCTGCCCGCCGTCACCAGATCCAGATCGAGCAGGAAGCGGTTGCCCGCCCCGGGGCCGCGCTGCACGACCAAGAGGGCGTGGCCGACCGGGAGGGCATCCACGGCCGCCGCGTCGATCGGGCTCAACGCCCGATCCGACGATGCCTCCGCCTTCTCCTGGCCACCGCCAAGGTTCAGCGTCGCGGTCGCGTCGACGGGTGTCTCGGTCGCGGGGCTGACCTCGTCGGGAGACACCAGCGCAGCGCCGCACTGCGAGCAGAACCGCGCGTCATCGGGGTTCTGCCGCCCGCAGTTAGTGCAGAAGGGCATTCGGTCTCTCCTGTGCAGATCCGGTTCCGGACGAACCTATCAACCTTCCAATGTGCCCTGGTAGGTGGCGGAGTCGAGCAGCGCGTCGAGGTCGGTGTCCGACGTCGGCACCACCTCGAAGAGCCAGCCGCCGCCGTACGGGTCGTTGTTGACCAGCTCCGGAGTCGCATCGAGAGCGTCGTTGCGGGCCACCACCTCACCACTGACCGGGGCGTAGATGTCACTGACCGACTTGGTCGACTCCAGCTCACCGCACGCCGCTCCGGCCGTCACCCCGTCACCGATCTCGGGCAGGGAGACGTAGACGATGTCGCCGAGGGAGTCCTGGGCGTAGTGGGTGATGCCGATGCGCACCGAGCCGGCAGCCTCGCCGGGCGACCGAACCCATTCGTGCTCGGCGGTGTACTTGAGGTCATCGGGGTACACAGGGCATCTCCTTTGCTTGCTGCGGTGGCCGTTGTCGGCACCCTATCGTCACGGGGACGGCGTGCTGACGCTGTCGATCCTCACGTCGTCGAGGCGCTCGACCTCCACGGTCGCACCGTCCCCCTCGAGCTGCTGGGTCGGCCCGGCCGGGAAGCTCAGTGCGGAGGCCAGGGTGCCTGGGTCGCCGATCACGTCGATGACGTACGGCGGGGTCAGCAGGGTGTCCCCGACCAGGATGGCGCTGGCGTCCTCCCCCGACGTTCCTTCGGCGAAGGAAGTCTGGGCCACCACCCGGACCTTCTCGTTGAACTGCATCGCCTCGGCGCCGGCGGCGCGAAGCTCCTGCATGGTGTCCAGCAGGGAGTCGACCCGGACCTCGCCGTCCCCGGGGGTGACCGTGATCCGCAAACCCGGACCGTGCACGGGCACCGTCCCTGCCAGGATGCTCAACGTGTCGGCGTTCTGTTGGGCCTGGGCGAGGGCGGCCTCATGCTTGCGGACGCTGCTGTTGAGGTCCTTCTTCTGGCGCTCCAACTTGGCGATCTCGGTCTGGGTGCGCTCCGTGGTGTCGGTCATCGTGTCGAACAGGTCGATGAGGTCCTGCTCCCGGTAGCCGGCGTAGGTGTTGTCCACCTCGGTCGCCCGGACCTGGGTGACCCCGGCGAAGCCCAGCCCGGCCAGCAGCAGCCCCACGGCCAGCTGACCGCGCGATGGTCTGACCAGCGCGTCCCACAGACGACGCCGGCCGGAGACCTCCTCGGACACCGGGTCAGGCACGGAGCAGATGCCTCCTGATCGCGGCGACGTTGGAGAAGATCCGGATGCCGAGCACCACGATGACGCCGGTCGAGAGCTGACCACCCACGCCGAGCTTGTCGCCGAGGAAGACGATCGCGGCGGCGATCACCACGTTGCTCAGGAAGGAGACCACGAAGACCTTGTCGTCGAAGATCCCGTCCAGCAGCGCCCGCAGGCCACCGAGCACCGCGTCCAGCGCGGCGACGACGGCGATCGGCAGGTAGGGCTGGAACCAGGCGGGGATGTCGGGCTGGAACAACAGCCCCAGCACGACGCCCACCACCAGGCCGAGGATGGCGATCACGGTGCGTCCTCCTTGTCGCGCTTATTCTCCACATCCGACCCTGCGGCGGCGTACCGCAGGGTCGGATGCGTGGCGCTGGGCAGGTCGAGGTCGTCCTGATTGGTCATGTCGACCTGCAGACCGAGCCCGCTGGCGAGCGCGAAGAACCGTTGGCCGCGCTCGCTGTTGACCAGGTTGGCCTGCAGGGTGCGGGGATCGCCGATCGCCTCGACGACGTACGGCGGCGCAAGCGGACGACCGTTGACGTGGATCGCGACATTGGCGTTGCGGATGGCCGACAGCGCGGTCAGCCGCTGGTCGTTGATCGCGATGCCCTCGGCCCCCACCCCCCACAAAGCGTCCACCAGGAGAGCAAGGTCGGTGTCGCGCACGGCACCGCTCTCGCTCCCGCTCGGGGAGTCGTCCACGGTGATCCGGACTCCGGCGCCCGCCATCTCGCCGTAGCCGGTGCGCGCCTGCAGGCGCCGCAGCCTGGCCAGCGCCGGCGTGACCTCATCCTCCACCTCCGCCAGCCGCTGCTGGGCATCGGTCGTCGAGGTCTGCAGTGTGCCGATGCGGTCCTGCAGACTGCTCAGCTCGGTCCGCTGCGCCTCCACCTGGGCGACCAGTGAGTCCCGGCTGGTCTCGTCGACGGCCGCCTCCCGGGTCCGCTGCGCGGCCGCGGTGGAGACCAGGGCACCGAAGCCGGCCAGCACCACCATCAGGGCGATCACCGTGCGACGGTTTGGCGGGCTGCTCGGTGAGCCCGCTCGACGGGCGGCCACGTAGGCGTAGTCCTGGTCAAGGGAGTTGCGTGTCACCAGGGTCAACAAGGGCATGGTGACGTGCTCGGGCAGCGGGGTGGGAGGAGGCTCAGGCATGGGCCTCGGGAGCCCTCCGCTGGTCGTCGCTGAGCAGGCGGTAGACCTGGTAGGCGTACAAGATGCCGGCCCACCAGTAGAGCGCCACGCCCCAGATGGCGAACGCCCAGCCGAACACGCGGGCCAGCACCGCCACCGATCCCTGCCCGTCGCCCAGGAGCAGCAGCGGGAAGGCGTAGAGCAGGTTGAACGTCGCGGCCTTGCCCAAGAAGTGCACGGGCAGCGCACTGTAGCCGCGGGTGCGGAGGAACGGCACGAGCACCCACAGCAGCAGGTCGCGCAGCGGCAAGATGATCGCGAGCCACCACGGGATGATGTCGCGCAGGGCGAGGCCGATGACCACCGCCAAGATGTAGAGCCGGTCGGCGACGGGATCGAGCACCTCTCCCAACGCCGACCGCTGGTCGAGCTTGCGAGCCAGGTAGCCGTCCAGGAAGTCGGTCACTCCGGAGAGGGCCAACAGCGCCAGCGCCCAGCCATCGGCCTCCGGCCCGAGCACGAGCCACAAGAAGACCGGGACACCGAGGAGCCTGGCCATGCTGAGCGTGTTGGGCACGGTCCAGACCCGGGCCGAGCGGGAAGGGGTGTCGGGCACGGAGAGCCTGTCGTTTCCGTGGGGGTCGGGGGCGCGCCTCACACCCTATCCTCGTGGTGCACGGCGTCCTTGATCTGGCCGACCAGCTCCTCGATGACGTCCTCCAGCGCGACCAGGCCGAGCTCGACGCCTTGCTGGTCGACGACCCTGGCCATGTGCGCCTCGCGCCGCTGCAGCGCCTCCAGCGTGGCTCGCAGCGACTCGTCGGAGGACACCACGGCGAACGGCCGGATCCACGAGTCGGCGATGGGGTCGTCGCGGTGCGCGTCGTCGTACTGCAGGACGTCCTTGATGTGCAGGTAGCCCTGGAGCTCGCCGTCGTCACCGATCACCGGGAAGCGGCTGTAGCCGGTGGCGGCGCAGACCTCCTCGACCTCGGCGGCCGTCGCGCCACGGTGCACGGTGGTCAGGGTGTCCTTCGGCATCACCACGGTGGCGACGGTCTTCTCGGTGAAGTCGAGCGCGCCCGAGAGGCGGTCGTATTCATGCTGAGCCAGCAGTCCCTCACCGCGGGACTGCTCCACCAGGGCGGACACCTCCTCGCGGGTGTAGGTCGAGCTGACCTCGTCCTGCAGCTCGGCGCCCATTCGGTGCAAGAACCACCGCGCGATCTGGTTGATGACGACCACGACGGGGCGCAGCGCCTGGGCAATCGCCCACACCGCCGGGCCGAGAACAAGCGCGGCGCGCTCCGGGCCGGCGAGAGCGATGTTCTTGGGCACCATCTCCCCCATCACGACGTGCAGGGAGACGACGATCAGCAGGGCGATCACGAAGGACGTGGGGTGGATCGCCTCGGCGGGGAGGCGGACCCAGTCGAAGACCGGCTCGAGCAGGTGTGCCACTGCGGGCTCCCCCACCGCACCGAGGACCAGGCTGCAGACCGTGATGCCGATCTGGTTGACGCCGATGATCAAGGCGATGTTCTCCATCGCCTTGAGCGTCGACTTAGCCAGCTTGGAGCCGGCCGCCGCTCGTGGCTCGATCTGGCTGCGCCGGGCCGAGATCAGTGCGAACTCCGCGCCCACAAAGAAGGCGTTGCCGATCAGCAGGCCCAGGGACAGCACCAGCGCACCGACGCCGGTCATGACGGCTCCTCCGGCTCGCCGCGAACCGTGCGCACGGTGAGGCGCAGACGGTCGATACGCAGCCCGTCCATCCGCTCCACCCGGAGCAGCGCCACGCGTGGCTCGGGCTCGTCGTCCTCGTCGTCCTCGTCGGTCGACTCCGGCTGGAGAGGCACCTCGGCGACGTCACCCACCACCGGGATGCGGCCCAGCGCCTGCAGCACCAGGCCCGCGATGGTGTCGTAGTCGTCGTGCTGTGGGAGCTCCACGTCGGCGATGTCCTCCACCTCGTCGGGGCGCAGCAACCCGGACAGCGACCACGATCCGTCGCGCAGCTGGTGGGCCCGGTCGCCGCGCGGATCGTGCTCGTCGGCGATATCGCCGACGATCTCCTCCACGACGTCCTCAAGGGTGACGACGCCAGCCTGGCCGCCGTACTCGTCCAAGACGACGGCCATCTGGAAGCCATCGTCGCGCAGCAGGCTGAGCAACGGGTCGAGTCGCAGCGAGTCCGGCACCAGGATCGGCTTGACCATGATGTGCCGCACCCGGGTCGTGGCACGCTCCGGCACGGGCAGCGCCACCGCGTGCTTGACGTGGACCGTGCCGACGACGTCGTCCTCGGCATCGAGCACGGGGAAGCGCGAGTGGCCCGTCTCCCGGGCCAGCTCCAGCACGGTGCTGACCCGGTCGCCGTCCTCCACGGAGTGGGTCCGCACGCGCGGCGTCATGATCTCGCCCGCGGTGCGGCCGCTGAACTCCACGGATCGTTCGAACAGCTCCGCGGTCTCCGCGTCCAAGGTGCCCTGGTCAGCCGAGCGCGCAATCAGGCTCGCCAGCTCGGTCGAGCTGCGTGCCGAGCGGAGCTCCTCCTGCGGCTCGATGCCGAGCCTGCGGACCACGGCGTTGGCGGAGCCGTTGAGGACCTTGATCGGCCACGCCATCACCCGGGTGAACCCGCGCTGGAAGCCCTGGGTGGCCCGCGCGGTCGCCATCGGCCGGTCGATGGCGAGGTTCTTCGGGATGAGCTCGCCGAACAAGATGGTGGCCAGGCTGGAGGTCACCAGGCCGATGGCCAGCGCGATCGGGCGCACCCCACCCGGCGGAACGCCCAGCGCCTCGAGCGGAGTGTCGACCAGATCGGCGATCGCCGGCTCCGCGAGATAGCCGATGGCGAGGTTGGTGATGGTGATGCCGATCTGCGCTCCCGACAGCTGGGTGGACAGCGACCGGAGCGCGCTGAGCAGCCCGCGGGCCTTGGGGTCGCCAGCCTCGGCCTCCCGCTCGACCGCACTGCGATCCACGGTGACGAAGGCGAACTCGGCGGCCACGAAGACACCGGCGGCGAGCACCAACACGACGGAGGCGACCAGCAGGAGGGCGGCGATCATGGCCGGGGTGGTGGTCCTTCTCTAGCGGGGCGACCCGGGGAACGCTACCTCGACCCGCAGACGGACACCATCCACCACGATCGCCAGGCCGAGCTCGAAGTCGGAGTCGGCCCTGGGCTGATCGGTGAGCGCTCCGGCTGCGGCGGCCTGGAGATGGGTCTGCTCGTCCAGGGTGTGGCCGAAGACGAAGTGGAGGAGGGTGCGGGTGGCGGTCGGCACCGTCTGGTCGTTGAGCCCGGCACCGAGCAGGACCTCGGCGAGTTGTTCGCCCGGCCGAGCCGCTCCGAGTCCGAAGGCGTGCACCGTGGACACAAGCTCCGCGCCGTCGCGATAGGCCAACATCGCCTCCCGCAGCTCCCGGCAGATCGCGCTGGTCCGCTCGGCCCAGTCGACCGCGGCCGACCGTGGCCGCTCCGGCATCCGCCGATCCAGCAGTTCGTCTGCCACCGCACCGAGCAGTTGCTGCTTGTTGGGGAAGTGGTGGTAGAGCGCGCTCGGCTGGACCCCTAGCTCACCGGCCAACCGGCGCATGGTCAGATCGGCCAGGCCGTAGTCGTCCAGGATCAGCAGGGCCTGCGCCACCACATCGTGCCGGCTGTTGCGCGTCATCGGTCCTCGACTCTAACCTGAACACCGTTCAGGAGGAAGCAGATGACGATGACCGACACCACGGCCCCCACCACCGCACGACGTTTCAGCACCACCGACCTCGCCCTGATCGCCGCGTTCGCGGCCTTCATCTCGGTGTGCGCCTATGTCGGCGCGATCCCGGTGGGTGGCAGCGGCACTCCGATCACGTTGCAGACCTTCGGTGTGATGCTGGCCGGCTGCCTGCTGGGGCCATTGCGGGGCTTCCTCGCGGTCGCCCTCTACCTGGTGCTCGGTGCGGTCGGGTTGCCCGTGTTCGCCGAGCACTCCTCCGGGCTCGGGGTCTTCACCGGCCCGACGGCCGGCTATCTGTATGCCTTCCCGTTGGCCGCGCTGCTTGGTGGCTTCTTGGTGAAGTACGTCGCCGGGCGGACCGGCAAGACCCGCGCCCTGGTGGTCTTCTTCTGCTCCTTCGCCGGCAGCGTGTTGGTCATCCACCCGCTCGGCATCATCGGGATGAAGCTCTACTTCGACGTCAGCCTGCGCCAGGCGGTGCTCTACGACCTGCCGTTCTGGTTGGGCGACCTGATCAAGACGACCTTGGTCGCACTCATCGCCGCGGAGGTGCACCGAGCCTTCCCCCGCCTGTTGCACCCGCGCTGACGTGCCCGTCCTCGAGCTCCGCGACGCCGGCCTGACGGTCGACTCGCCCGCCGGAGACCGAGTCGTGCTCGCGCCACTGACCCTCACCTTGACCGAGCACCGGATCGGCGTCCTCGGCGCCAACGGGTCCGGCAAGTCGTCGCTGGCCAGGCTGTTCAATGGATTGACGACGCCCACCTCCGGACAGGTGCTCGTCGACGGCCTGGACGTGGCACGCCAGGGCAGCCAGGTGCGGCGCCGGGTGGCCTTCTGCTTCACCGATCCAGCCGCCCAGATCGTGATGCCGACCTGTGTGGAGGACGTCGAGCTCTCGCTGCGCAGGACCGAGCAGCATGCCAGTCAGCGACGTGAGCGGGCCTTGGCCGTGCTGGACCGGTTCGGACTCGCCGACCATGCGCACGCCAGTGTGCACACCCTCTCCGGTGGACAACGTCAGCTGCTCGCGTTGGCGGGGGTGCTGGCCGTCGAGCCCGCCGTGCTCGTGGCCGACGAGCCCACCACGCTGCTCGATCTGGCCAACACCCGGCGAGTGGCGGACCTGCTCTTCGGTCTCGACCAGCAGTTGGTGCTGGTCACCCATGATCTGGGGCTCGCCGGCCGTTGCGACCGGGTGCTGGTGCTGGCCGAAGGCGACCTCGCCTTCGACGGCGCGGCCGACGATGCCGTCGAGCACTACCAGGCGCTCGTGGGATGAGCGGACACCAGCGGTGAGCAGCCCGATCCTGGCCACGGTCTACCAGCCCGGTCACAGCCTCCTGCACCGGCTGCCGGTCGGGGTCAAGCTGGTCGGGCTCGCTCTCTTCAGCCTCGCGATCGTGCTGGTCCGCAGCATGCCCGCGGCCTGGCTCTTCCTCGGGGTAGCGCTCTTGCTCGCCGCTGTGGCCAGGGTGCGGGTGGTGACCTTGGCCCGCGCTTCCCGCGCGATCTTGGTGTTTGCTGCGTTCGTCGCGGCGTTCCAGTGGTGGCTGTTCGGGCGCGACAAGGCGATCGAGACTCTCGTCGACCTGCTCGCGCTGGCACTGGCCGCGGTCGTGGTGAGTGTGACCACTCCGGTCAATGCGATGCTCGACGCCGTGGTCCGCTGGCTGCGGCCCTTCCGTCGGGTCGGGGTCTCACCGGAGCGGGTCTCCCTGACGATCGGCCTGGCCATCCAGTCACTGCCGGGCATGCTGGCCCTGGCCCTGGAGACGCGGGACGCCGCCCGGGCTCGCGGCCTGGGCCGTAGTCCGCGCGCCTATCTCGCACCGTTTGTGATCCGGGTCGTCGCCCGCGCCCAAGAGACCGGCGACGCCCTGCACGCCCGCGGCCTTGGCGACGACTAGTTCAGGGTCGGGTCTCGAGGAGCCGACGCACACCGGCGCGGGACAGCATCAACGCGAGGATCAGGCCGGTGACAGACCAGAAGCTGCCGAGGTCAACCCGGTCGCCGAAGAGCAGGTTGACCACCTCGAGGACCACGAACTTGCTGCCCACGAGGACCAGCCACAGCACCAGCAAGGAGGTTCCCTTGCCGAGCGCCGTCGAGGCGGCCTTGAAGCGGGTCTTCACCCGATCCTTCGCTGTGACGACGGCCTCAAGCACCACCTTGAGCAGCACCGCGGTCAGCAGGGACAACGTGAAGGTCTCGCTGATCACCCGTGGCAGGAACTGCACCGCCACGTTGAGCACGACGACGTAGACGAACACGTCGACGATGTGCTCGGCCGCGTCGGGCCGCGACCAAGCCATGTCTCAGCCCTGTTCGGCGACCTCGAGCGGCACCGCGTCCTCGCCGCCGAAGAGCGTGCCGTAGATCGAGCCTGCGATCAGCGCACCCACGGCAGGGGCGAGGATGAAGAGCCACAGCTGCACGATCGCGTCGCCTCCTGCGAACAGGGCGGGTCCGATCGATCGGGCCGGGTTCACCGAGGTGTTCGAGATCGGGATGCTGATCAGGTGGATGAGGGTCAACGCGAGCCCGATGGCCAGCGGTGCGAAGCCCTTTGGCGCACGGGTGTCGGTAGTGCCGAGGATCACGAGCAGGAAGAACATGGTGAGCACGACCTCCGCGACCAACACCGCCCACCAGGCATAGCCAGCCGGCGAGTGGTCGCCGTACCCGTTCGCGGCGAAGCCGGAGTCGGTCGAGGAGAAGCCATCCACGCCGTGGGCGATCACCCAGAGCACCGTCGCGGCCACGATCGCCGCCACGACCTGTGTGATGACGTAGGAGGCGACGTCCTTCCACTCGAACCGCTTGCCCATGGCGAGCCCGAGGGTGACAGCCGGGTTGAAGTGTCCGCCGGAGATGTGGCCGACGGCGTAGACCATCGTCACCACAGTCAGGCCGAAGGCGAGTGCGACGCCGTAGAACCCGATCGCGCTCCCAGCGAAGATCGCGGCGCCGCAGCCACCGAAGACGAGCCAGAATGTGCCGAAGAACTCCGCGGCCAAGCGTTGAGCCATGGTGTGCATAGCTTTCCCCTCCGTGTCATGGGGCGCCCTTCTCCGAGCCGGTTCCGGCGCCTTCCCGATAATCGTGACGGTTCTCAACCGCTGGGAGCAAGCGACGTGGCCGGAGTGCCGTGCAATTCGTCGGGATCAGCCCAGCATCCCCCGGAAGAACCGCTGGAGGTCGCTCGCTCCGGACGGACCCACGACGTAGACCGGGATCCCGTCGACCGCCCAGGGCGCGGCGGTGGCCCTGGTGAGCAGTCGATCGGCGTTGCCGGCAACGATCCGAGGACACGAGTCGAAGCGGACGACGTAGTTCTTGGACTGGGTGGCGAGAACGACCCACTCGTCCGTATGCGGCAGGAAGCAGTCGACAGCAGCGGTGCTGATGCCCTCGTGCCAGGCCCGATCGAACTCCTCCACGGCTGCAGAGGAGACCCAGGTCGAGTAGACAAGGTCACCTACCCCCCTCGCGTCTCCCCCTTCGTAGGCACACACCGCCATGCCGTCGGCCGGACCGGTCACCTGCGGATGAGCCTGGGCCACGGTGGCGGGACAGGGACCTTCGGTTGGCCTGGCCGTCGCGAGGATCGCGGCACGGAGGGCCGGGTCGTCAGTGGTCACCGTCACGGTGGTGCCGGCGATGTCGACCGTCTCCTGGGTATAGCCCCCGATTCGCACGATGCCCCGCTCGAGGGGCGCCCCGAGCCAGACGTAGTCAGCGGCAGGCTGAGGTGGGTCCTCGGGGTCGTAGGTGGCGCAGGCATCCGTCATCATGATCGGCCGCCCCACGTACGGCGTGTGGCCCGAGCCGTTGACCTCGCGCCGACCATCGGGGGTGCGGTAGGCACTTGCCCCGCAGTCCAGCAGCAGGTCGCTGACGGTGCCCGGGTCACCTACCCAATCGTCAGTCGGTGTGCCGCCCCAGCCCCACTCAGACGGCACCCGCACCTGAACCCCGCGCCAGGATTCGGTCCGCCAGCCGGCGCTGTCCACGCTACCCCGCGGAGCAGTCGTCGGGGCAGTGGTCGCCGTCTGGTTCTCCCCTGCCCGGCTGCCGAGCACGGCTCCGGCCACCACGACCGCGAGCACCACCCCGGCCGCAGCAACCGCCGGCCACCATCTTCGGTGTCGCCGGGTCGGCGCTACCCGCGCCTGCGCCTCGGACGAGGTGTCGACCTGGGCCGCATGCCGCTCGAACATCTCGCGCAGTTGAAGGGTCAGATCATCCATGGAAGTCCTCCTGGTCGAGCTCGGCGCGCAGGGCGGCGAGCGCGCGGTGGACGTGTGAGCGGGCGGTCGGTTCCGCGCAGTCAAGGATCTGGGCGATCTCCGCGTAGTCGAGGTCCTCGTAGTAGCGCAGCACCAGGGCTGCTCGCTGCCGACCTGGTAGCCGCGCGCAGGCCTGCCAGAGTGAACCCGCCGATACGACCCCATCGGCGGCGTCGGCCAGGTGCGGCAGGACCGGCTCTGCGACCGGGATCTCCCGTCTCCCAGCACGGCGCCACGCGGAGACGTGTGCGTTGACCACCATCCGGCGCACATACGTGTCCGGGTCATGGGCCCGACTCACCCTGTCCCACTTCTCCAGGGCCGAGGTGAGTGCCGACTGCACCGCATCCTCGGCCGCCTGCTGGTCGCCGATCACCAGGTGTGCGAAACGGAGTAGGGCGGGTACCCGCGCAGAGGCCCACACGTCGTACGACGTGTCACGTGCTGATCCCACCGGCGCCCTCATGCCCTACCCACGCCCCTTGGCCCTGTGCCGTTGCACTCCTCGCGAAACCTGCTCCTCAGACGTCAGCCGCGGCGCGAGCGTTCCGGAGCGCTCTGCCAGTCGGGTTGCAGGTTGAGCGGCATCATGCTCACCTGGGGCCATGACTTCCCGGCCTCGACGCGTGTCCGGTGACCTCCTCGTGCACCTACGACGCGCCCGCGACCATGCCGACCGCTACTACGCGGACCCGATCGACCTGGCCAGACTCGCGGCAGTGGCGGGGCTGAGCAAGTACCACTTCCACCGGCTCTTCTCCTCCACCTACGGACGCACGCCCGCGGCGTACGTCTCCGAACGACGTATCGAGCGGGCTCAGGACCTGCTCCGAGCCACGAACCTCACGGTGACCGAGGTCTGCCACATCGTGGGGTTCTCCAGCCTGGGCTCCTTCAGCAGCACCTTCCGTCGCATCGTCGGTGAGTCGCCGAGCGAGTTCCAGCAGCGTTACGCCGAGGGCGCACCTCATATCCCGGGCTGCTACGTGTTCATGTGGGGGCTGGCCGAGCGCTCCGCAAGCCAGAAGAAGCCGTCCCCGGCCAGTCCGCCTAGCGTGGCGCCATGATCACCAACATCGCCATCGTCAGTGTGTTCGTGAAGGACGTCGACGAGTCGCTGCGCTTCTACACCGACGTCCTCGGCTTCGAGCCGAAGGACGACATCACCATGGGCGACTACCGCTGGTGCACCGTCATGCATCCCACGCAGCCCGAACTCGTCGTCCACCTCGCTATGCCTGGGCCTCCGATGTCACCGGACCTGGTCGCGGCCATCACGCGGGCGCAGGACGAGGGCGGCATGTCCGGCCTCGGCCTCAACGTGGACGACTGTCAGGCGACCTACGACGACCTGGTCGCCAAGGGCGTGGAGTTCATGCAACCGCCGTCGGAGCGCCCGTACGGCATCGAGGCACTGTGTCGAGACAACTCCGGCAACTGGCTAGTGCTGGTCGAGCAGAAGTACTCCCCCGAATCTGCGTGAGGGCACGCCGAAGGCGGCTCGTTGGCCGGATACTGATCGGGTGAGCAGCGGGCTGGACCTCTACTGGATCCCGCTCGGCGCCGACGGACATGACCGCCGTGGTTCCGCCGCGGGGAGGCCGCGCTCCTGGCTGGGCAGCCGGGTTGGCGCTCGCCGCCAGGTGGTAGGCCCAATCCGTCAGCTCAGGATGCGCTCCCGGCTCGGGTCGTAGAACGGGCGGAGCGACAAGGTAACGGGGTAGCGGGTGCCGGCGACGTCGACCTCGAAGCCGCCCTCGCGTAGCCAGTCGCCGGTCACTCCCTCGGGGTGCTCGACAACGGCCAGGCCGACCGAGCAGCCGAGGGTGTGCCCGAAGTCCCCTGCGCGGACGTAGCCGACCCACTCCCCCGAGCGCAGCAGCGGCTCGCCGCCGTGCAGCAGCGGCTCGGGGTCGTCCACCTGGACCTGCACCATCCGAGCGCTCCGGTCACCTCGGCGGTTCACCAGCGCGTCCCGTCCGGCGAAGCCACCGGGCTTGTCCCAGGCGATGGTGAACGCGAGGCCGGCCAGCAGCGGGTCGTCGGTGTTCTCGATGTCGACGCCGTAGTCGCGGTAGCCCTTCTCCAGGCGCAGCGACGACATCGCGAGTAGCCCGACGGGGCGCAGCCCGAAGTCCTCCCCTGCCTCGACCAGCGCCTCCCACACCGACGCCGCCTGGTCGGCGGGGACGTGCAGCTCATAGCCGAGCTCGCCGACATAGGTGACCCGCAGGGCGGTGAACCGTGACGAGGCGACCTCCACCTCCCGCGCGGTCAGGTAGGGGAACCCGGCATTCGACCAGTCGTCCGGGGACAGGGAGGCGAGCAGGTCGCGGGAGCGCGGCCCCTGCACGGACAGCAGCGTGATCCCAGCCGTGACATCGGTGGTGATCGCGACCTCGCCGGGCTGAGGTGCCCGACGCAGCATGGTCTCGACCCGGCGATGGATGACGTCACTGACCACGACCAGGAACCGGTCAGCAGCCAGCTTGGTGACGGTCAGGTCGGCCAGCAGACCGCCGTCCTCGTCACACCATTGGGTGTAGACAACCCGGCCCGGGTCACCATCGACCTCGCTGACCGAGAGCCGGTTGAGGACGGCGCCGGCGTCGGGCCCCTGGACCAGGAACTTCGACATCAATGACATGTCCATCACGCCGACCGCTTCCCGGATGGCGCGGTGCTCCTCCGCGACGACCGGGAAGGCCCGGGTGCGCTGCCAGGTGGGCTCGGGATCGGCGGCCGGCTCGGCGGGATCGCCGAAGTAGAGGGGGTACTCCCAGCCGGCCGACTGGCCGAACCGTGCTCCGCAGGCGGCGAGCTTGTCGTGCAGCACCGAACGGCGTACGCCGCGACCGCTGCGCCACTGGAACGTCGGCCAGACGCCGTCACCGAACACCACGCCGAGCGACTCCTCCACTCGCTCGCCACGGAAGCGGCGGGTGGTCTCGTAGGGCAGCGCTCGCTCGACGGAGTAGTGCGTGACATCGACCGGTGCGCGGCCGTCCACGATCCACTGCGCCACGACACTGCCCGCGCCGCCTCCGCTCAGGATGCCGAGGCTGTTCATGCCGGCGGCCACGAAGACGCCCTCGACCTCCGGCGTTGGACCGAGCAGCGGATGCACATCCGGGGTGAACGACTCCGGTCCACAGAAGAAGGTCCGCAGTCCCACTCCCTCGAGCCCCGGGTAGCGCCACATCGCGCTCTCCAGGAACGGCATCATCCGATCCCAGTCCGGCTCGATGGTGCCGAACGCGAAGTCGCTGGGCGCGCCGTCGAGGTGCCAGACCGCGCCACGCGGCTCGAAGAGCCCGACCAGCAGCCCGTCGGTCTCCTCACGGAAGTATCCGTAGCGGTCCGGGTCTTCCACGACAGGAAGATCGCGGTGGACTCCCTCCATCGGCTCGGTCAGCAGGTAGTAGTGCTCGGCCGCCTGCAGCGGCACGTCGACGCCGCAGCGCCGCCCCAACTCGCGGGTCCACAGACCGGCGGCCAGCACGACGGTCTCGCATTCGACCTCGCCGCGATCGGTGAGAACGGCAGTCACCCGACCTTCGTCAGTCTGGATCCCGGTCACCGAGACGCCGGTCCGGACGGTGGCACCGAGCGCCTGGGCGCCCTTGGCCAGGGCCGTCGCGACACCGACCGGGTCGGCGCGTCCTTCGTCGGCGACGTACGACGCAGCAAGGATGTCGTCGACCCGGGTGATCGGGCTGAGCTCGGCGACCTCGGCCGCGGAGACCTCGACGTTGTCCACGCCGAAGCCGCGCTGGAAGGCCCGCTCGCGGCGCAGCGTCTCCAGCCGCTCGGGTGTGCACGCCAGGTGCAGGTGGCCGATCGACCGGAAGCCGGTCGAGTGCCCGGTCTCGGCCTCCAACCTGGTGTAGAGGTCCCGGGAGTAGCGCGCCATCCAGACCGCGGTCTCGTCGGTCATCCCAGCGCTGGTGATCAGCCCCGCCGCGTGCCAGGTCGTACCCGCGGTGAGCTGGTGTCGTTCGAGGAGGAGCACATCGGTGACGCCGAGGTGCGCCAGGTGATAGGCGACGCTCGCGCCCATCACCCCGCCTCCGACGACGACGACGCGGGCACGCTGGGGCAACTCGCTGGTCTGAGCGTTGGGGGTCTGGGTCACGGCGAACAGTATTCACCAGGCCCAGCCTGGCTAGGGTGTTCCCCGTGGCTCTTCGCGACTACGAGCAGGACACCTCCTCCGGAGCCAGCATCCTCAAGATCCGCACCCGAGGCCGAGCGGTGCTGTCGAACCCGATGACCAACCGCGGCACGGCCTTCACCGATGAGGAGCGCCGAGCCCTGGGCCTCGTCGGGCTGATGCCCAGTGGTGTCACCCCGCTCGAACTGCAGACACGTCGGGTCTACGAGCAGTTCCGGCGGACCACGACCCCTCTCGGCAAGTATCTGCACCTGTCGAACCTCCGGGACCGCAACGAGGTGCTCTTCTACCGCCTGCTCAGCGACCATCTGGAGGAGATGCTGCCGATCGTCTACACCCCGACCATCGGCGAGGCGATCGAGCGGTTCAGCCATGAGTACAACCGCCCGCGCGGGGTCTTCCTCTCCCTGGATCGGCCCGAGGACGTCGAGCAGTCGCTGCTCAACTACGGCCTCGGCTCCGACGACGTCGACCTGCTCGTGGTCACCGACTCCGAGGGCATCCTCGGCATCGGCGACCAAGGCATCGGCGGCATCCAGATCGCGATCGGCAAGGCGTCCCTCTACACGGCGGCGGCCGGCATCCATCCGCGTCGGGCGATCCCGATCGTCCTCGACGTGGGGACCGACAATCTCGGCCTGCTGAGCAGTGAGCTCTACCTCGGCGATCGGCATGCGCGGGTGCGCGGTCAGCGGTACGACGACTTCGTCGACCACTTCGTCCGCTGCGCGACCCGGCTGTTCCCCCGGGCGATGTTGCACTGGGAGGACCTCGGGCCCGGCAACGCCCACAAGATCCTGGCCCGTTACCGCGAGCAGATCTGCACCTTCAACGACGACATTCAAGGCACGGCGGCCGTCGTCCTAGCCGCGATCCTGGCCGGCGTCGACGTCACCGGGATGGATCTGGCCGACCATCGTGTCGTCATCTTCGGAGCGGGCAGCGCCGGCATCGGGATCGCCGACCTGGTCCGCGACCGGATGCTGCGCTCGGAGAGCGACCCGGCCCGGGTCTACGAGCGGTTCTATCCGATCGGCATCAATGGTCTCTACGTCGACGACCAGCCCGAGCTGCTGGACTTCCAGCGGCCCTACGCCCGCACCCGGAGCGAGCTCGCCTCCTGGCAGGTCGCCGACCGCAGCCACATCACCTTGGCCGAGGTGGTGCATCAGGTCCGACCCACCATCTTGATCGGCACCTCCACCCGAGGCGGCGCCTTCACCGAGGACATCGTCAAGGAGATGGCCGCCCACTGTGCGCGGCCGATCATCATGCCGCTGTCCAACCCGACCAGCCGCGCTGAGGCGACCCCCGCCGACCTGCTCGCGTGGACCGACGGCCGGGCTCTGATCGCCACCGGCAGCCCGTTCGACCGGGCCGACCACGACGGCGTGCGCTACACCATCGCCCAGGCCAACAACGCGCTGATCTTCCCTGGGCTCGGCCTGGGCGTCGCTGCCTGCCAGGCGCAGCGGGTCACCGAAGGCATGGTCGACGCCGCTGCCGACGCGCTCGCCGGGCTGGTCAACGCCTACCGGCCCGGCGCCTCCCTGCTGCCTGGCATCAGCGAACTGCGCATGGTCTCGGCAACGGTGGCGGTCGCCGTCGCGCGGGCCGCGGCCGACGAGGGCGTCGCCGAGCGCCCCCTCGACGACCCGATCCAGCAGGTCTATGCCCGGATGTGGCAACCCGACTACCCCGAGGTCGAGCCGATATGAGCATCACACCTGAGACCGGTGGCGGACTGGCGCGGGCGCTGGCACCGCTGAGCGAGGAGAGCCTCGACCGGGTCCACGCCCAGGCGATGCGGATCCTGACCGAGGTCGGGATCGAGGTCCACGACGAGGACATGTGCCGCCGCCTGACGGAGGCCGGCCAGAGCGTGGACGGCACCCGGGTGCGCTGGGACCCGGACTGGGTGATGGCGCAACTCGAGCTCGCGCCCGACCGATTCACCCTGCAGGGCCGCAACCCCGAGCGCAGGGTGGAGATCGGCGGCGGCAGCCTGGTGCACTCCCCCGTCGGCGGGCCACCCTTCGCCCACGACAACGAGCGCGGCAGGCGGGACGGCAGCATCGCCGACCACATCGAGCTGGTGCGCCTCGCCCATGCCTCCGACGTGCTCCCCGTCCTGCAGAGCGGGACCACCGAGGCGCAGGACCTGGACTACAACAGCCGGCACCTGGAGATGGACTACTCCATCCTGCGGTGGAGCGATCGGCCGTTCATCCTCTATGGCACCAGTGGACCCAAGACCCGTGACTCCCTCACCCTGGCCGCCATTGCCGCGGGCGGTCGGGAAGCCTTGATCGACCGGCCGATGGTGATCGGCATCGTCAACCCGAACAGTCCGCTGGTCTGGGACGAGCTGATGGTGCAGACGCTGGTGGCCTGCGCCGAGGCCGGCCAGCCGGTGGCCATCACCCCGTTCCTACTGGCGGGCGCCTCGGCTCCGGTCACCCTGGCGGCAGGTCTGTCCCTGCTCGTGGCCGAGACCCTCGCCGGCGTGGCGATGGCCCAGCTGATCCGCCCGGGGACTCCGTGCGTGCTCGGCTGCTTCTTCAATGGTGTCGACATGCGCTCGGGCGGTCCGTCCCTCGGCCTGCCCGAGTCGGTCCTCACCACGCTCGCGGGCCGTCAACTGGCCACCCGCTATGGCCTCCCTCTGCGCGGCGGCGGCGGGCTCTGCTCGGGGATAGCGCTCGACGCCCAGTCGGCGACCGAGAGCACCATGTCGCTGTGGGCGACCTATCTGGCGGGCTGCGACCTGGTCGTCCACGCGGCGGGCTGGCTCGAGGGCGGCCTGGTGGCGTCGTATGAGAAGTTCGCGCTGGACTTCGAGGTGATCCGAATGTTCGAGCGGCTCCGGGAGGGGCTGACCGTCGATGACGACGAGCTCGCCTTCGACACCATCGCCGAGGTCGGACCTGGCGGCCTCTTCCTCGCCCACGAGCACACCCTGGCTCGCTTCCGCACCGATGTCTTCATGAGCCCGCTGTTCCGCTCGCAGGCATTCCCCACCTGGGAGAAGCAGGGCTCCTTGCGGGCCGAGCAGGTGGCCACCCAGGAGTGGAAGAAGACCTTGGACTCCTACGTCGACCCCGGCATCCCCGAGGAGGTCGACGCCGAGCTGAGGGAGTACGTCGACCGCCGCAGCGCCGAGCTGGAGGGCTAAGGCCTCCGGCTCGGGGTCAGGAACGGACGTCGATCAGCAGCGCAGCCACGAAGGCGAGCGCGATCCCCACCGCGAGCACTGGCGCGAGCCACAGCCCCGTCACCCCGGCGAGCACACAGGCACCGCCCACGACCAGGACGGTCAGCACGGCAGCGGCAATCTTCCAGTCGTCACCGATGATGAAGTCGTACCAGAACTGGGCGAAGCCTCGGATGAATCCCATCAGCTCAGGCCTCCTCGCGGGCTGGGATCGTCGCCGCGGCGAGCCCGTCGTCAGCCGGGTCGTCGTCGGGGACTCGCAGGGCACTCACCAGCACTCTGGACAGCAGCAGCCAGCCGGCAAGGATGACGAGCAGGGTCAGGTCGGAGCCGGGCCACTCCAGGCTCTCGTGGCCAGCCGAGAGGGCGCCCAGACCCTCGACCGCCCAGAACGTGCCGAACGTGGCGAGCAGCAGGCCGACGCCGTACTTCAACGTATTCTCCGGGACCCGGGTCAGCGGGGCGTGGACGAAGACACCGGCGACGAGCACCAGCACGATCGCAGCGACCGCACCCAAGACTGCGACGGGCACGTTGTCGGCGTTGAGACCGAAGGTGATCACGATGAAGACCACCTCGACGCCTTCGAGGAAGACTCCCTTGAAGCTGACCACGAACGAGAACCAGTCCAGGCCGAACCTGGTGACCTTGGCGGCGCCGCGAGCCTCGGCGCTCTGCTCCTCGAAGATGAGCGCCTCGTCGTGCATCGCCTTGCGACCCGACGACCGGAGGATCGCCTTGCGGAGCCACTGCAGGCCGAAGATCAAGATCAGGGTGCCGATCACCAGCTGCAGGGCCGATCGTGGCAACCAGGTGGCCAGCGCATAGCCGGTCACGGCGGTGAAGCCGGCCAGCGCGACCAGCGCCACGCCGACACCGACCAAGGTGGATCGCCAGCTGCGCGTCATCCCCATGGCAAGGACGATCGTCAGCGCCTCGACCATCTCCACGATGGCCGCGACGAACACGGAGATCGCGAGCCCCCAGTCCGCACTCGAACCCACGTCTGCGTCCTCCCAGCCAGTCAGGTCTTTGCCGGTCGTTCCGATCGACATCTAACCACTGTTACTTTCTTGTCGCAACCGACACTCTCAAAGGCGCGGGAGGTTAGCATCGACGCGCGCCCCCGAGGAGGTAGCCCTGAGCAAGAACGCCGATCCGCTGACCTGGTTGATCCTGATCTACCGCGTGCCACGCGAGCCCACCCGGCTGCGAGCGGCGGTGTGGCGCCGCCTGCGCAACCTCGGTGCGATCTATGTGCAGAACTCCGCGGCGGCGCTGCCGCGTTCGTCGCAGGGCGAGCGGGCCATGCGTGCGCTGCGCAACGAGATCGTCCAGTCGATGTCGGGCAGGGCGTTCTTGATCGAGACGACCTCGATCGTCGGCGAGGCGGATCTGAAGGAGATGTTCAACGCCGCCCGCAACGACGAGTACGACGAGATCCTCGACAAGTGCGAGGACTTCCACGCCGAGGTCGCCAAGGAGATCGCGGCGGACCACTTCACCTACGGGGAGCTGGAGGAGAACGAGGAGGACCTCGAGAAGCTCAAGGGCTGGTTCGCCAAGGTCAGGGCCCGTGACCTCCTCGGTGCGGCACGCTCCGGCGAGGTCGAGGCTGCCCTCACCGACTGCGCCTCGACGCTCGCCGACTATGCCCAACGGGTCTACGAGTACGAAGAGTCCCACCACTAAGTACGGGACGGCAGTCCGTGCTGCTGGCTGCTAGCCGGGGCTCTGGTCGCCTGAGGTTGCGATCGACAGGGCAGCTACCGGGAGAGCAGTCCTCGGTCCTGGCTGCTGTCCGGGTCGCGGTGGTCTCTGGGCTGATGGAGCCATCAATTGTTCCAAAACAACACGCCAGAGGCCGTTTTCGATGTCGTCTGCGTCCAATCGGTGAGGCGAGTTCAAGGGGTTAGCGCAACACCGGCGGCGCTGACCCGGCGTAGCTGCCCTGTCGGCCAGCACCACCAGCAAACTGCAACGCACGGCTCCACCGTGGTGTACCAGCCACGGATCCGGCTAACTACGCCGCCCAGCCCGCGCGTGCAGCGCCATGTGGCCGCGCTGGATCCCCTCGGTGGCGAGCGCTCGCAACGCGGCGGCGTTCTGCGCGAGCCCGACGGCCAAGATGACCTCCGCGAGCTCGGCCGCCGTCTTCACGCCGAGCAGGGCGACGTTGGCCTGGGCCACGGGGTGGACGCGGGTGGCCCCGCCCACCAGGCCTACCGGCATGGGCAGCTCCAGCGTCCCCACCAGGTTGCCGTCGCGGTCCTTCTCGAAGCGTGACATCGCGGTGTAGCGGCCGTCCGGGCTCACCGCATGTGAGTGAGCACCGGCCTCGACCGCGCGGGTGTCGTTGCCGGTGGCCAGCACCACCGCCGTAATGCCGTTCATGATGCCCTTGTTGTGGGTCGCGGCCCGGTAGGGATCAGCAACGGCGAACTCGGCCGCGTCGAGCATGTCGTCGACGACCGCCGTGCCGCCCAGATCGTCCGCATCGAAGACGCCGCGCACCCGAGTCAGCCGGAGGTCGGCCTTGTTGGTGAGGATGCGCAACAGACTGCGGCCGCCGGCGATCTCCGCGACCAGCGGCGCGACGGCCTCCGCCATGGTGTTGACGGCGTTCGCGCCCATCGCGTCACGGACGTCGACCACCAGGTGCAGCACGACGTAGGTCTGTCGTGCACTCGGCACCAGGCGGACGATGACGTCTTTCACGCCGCCACCGAACTCGACGAGCTTGGGATCTTGTGCGTTGGCGAGCTCGATGACCTCCGAAGCGCGCTCCAGGAGCCGGAGCCGGGCAGCCTGGGGATCGACCACGTCGAGGACCTGGACCTGCGCCTGCATCACCGGAGGGGTGGAGGACGTCACAAAGCCACCGTGGGTGCGCGTCATCCGAGCCAGGTTGCTCGCGGCCGCGACGACGGACGGCTCCTCGGTCGCCATGGGCACGAGCACGTCGCGTCCGTTCACCACGAAGTTGGTCGCGATGCCGACCGGGATCCCGAGCACGCCGACGGTGTTCTCGACCATGTGGTCGGCCTGCTCCACCGTCAGTCCGTGCTCCGGGTCGAGTGGCTCCCACACCGCAGGCGTCACGCCGACCTCGGCCGCCACCCGCTCTCGACGCTGCTCGGTGGTGAGGTCTCGGAAGCCGGGGAGGCGACTGTTGACCCGTCTCGCATCAGCCATGCTCGGACGCTATGCGTGGCCGGCCACCTCTGACATGTGCCAGCCGACCACAATCAGACCGCGATCACCGGCCAGATGACCGCAGGACGTGCAGTCGCACGGCCGCCTGGAGCCGGAAGCGGAACTCGGGGTCGGTCCACTCCCCCGCCGTGAGCTCCTGGATCCGGTCGAGTCGCTGCTGCACGGTGTTCTTGTGCACGTGCATCGCCCGTGCGGTGGCGCTTCCGCTCTCCGCATGGCCGAAGTAGGTGGCGAGGGTCGCCACGAGCTCGGTCTTCCTGCGCTGGTCCCACCGGATGATCGGGCCGAGCAGCTCGTCCACGAACTGACTGGCCGCCTGTGGGTCGGTCGAGAACATGCCGAGATAGGGACCGTAGGCGTCGGCCGCCACAGTGACGCCCTCCACGCCGAGCGACGGGAGCAGCGCGAGCACGCTCGCCGCTCGCTCGACGACCCGGGACAGCGCCGCAGGTGAATCCGGCTGTGATGCGGTGACGGCGGCCACCGGTTGGCGTGCCCGGGACTCGAGGGTCTCGCGCAGCTGCTCGGTCCGGGCCGGCCCGTCCTCCTCGACCCAGGCGACCACGAGGGTGCGGCCACGCACGACGAACAGGCCGTGGTCGGCCACCAGGCGTACGACGTCAGGCAGGGTCGTGGTCGACCCTCCGTCGGGGAGTTGGAGCACCGCCACTCCGCGCACCGGTCGGTCCAGAGCGACGTCCGTGCCGGCGAGCAGATCGGCCAACACCTGGGACCGCCGGTCCGCCTCGGCCGCCCGGACCGCGTCGCGCTTGAGGGACAGCAGGGAGGCGATCTGCGCGGCGCGCTCCAGCATCCGTCGCTCGCCGGCATCGAAGGGAGTGGTGTCCGCACGGGCCGCGATCGCGCCGAGCAGGCTGTCGGCACCGACCAGCGCCACCACCGTCCAGCTCACGTCGCCGACGGTGAGGTCGACGCAGCGACCGGTCGACCGGCTGCGGGCGACGGCGTCCGAGGTCGCGGCGCCCGTTGGTGTCGACCGGTGATCCAAGGGATGCCCCGCGAGCCTCCGCAGCTGAGCGTCGAGCACGACGACCGGCCGGTCCAGCGCGGTCGCCAGCGTGGCCGCCACGTCGGAGATGCCGCCGCCAGACACCACGACCGAGGTCAACTGCTCGTGCACGACCGAGGCGCGCTCCACGTCGGCCAGGTGGGCCTCGAGCTCGGCGTACGCTCGTTCGGCGCGGTGGGCCGCCTCCTCGCTCCGACGCAGCAGGCGCGCCGAGTTCAGCACCGCTGCGGCGTGGTCGGCGAAGGCCGACAGCAACACGACCTGGTCCGGCGTGAAGTCGTAGGTGAACCGGTTGCAGGCGAACAGCGCACCGAGAACCTCCTCGCCCACGACGAGCGGGACACCGAGGAACGAGACGAGCCCTTCGGCCGCAACGGCGGCGTCGATGTCCGGATCGTGTGGGGCCTCGCTCATCTCGACGTAGCGCGACACCCAGACCGGTGTCCGGGCCTGGACGACCTTGCTCGCCAGGCCCTTGCCAGCGGGGACGAACAGGTTGCGGAACGGCGCGGTGACCGTGCCCACCGAGTAGCGAACGGTCATCCCGCCGGAGTCGTCGGTCACCTCGGAGAGATAGGTGACGTCGGTGCCGATCAGGTCATGGGCCCGCTCGACGAGCCGTTGGAGGACCACGTCCACGTCGTGCAGCTGGACCAGCTCACGCGCGGTCGAGAACAGCGCGGCGAGCTCCTGCGTGCGGCGCTGGAGGTCGGCGTAGGAGCCGTGGACGCTGCCGAGCGAGTCGGTCACCTGCACATTCTCACCCCGGAGGTCGCTCCGGCGCGTCCCGACGTCGACTAGGGAAGTCGGGCTGGCGTCGCTCGGCGAAGGCGGCGAGGCCCTCCCGGGAGTCGTCGCTATCGAACGCCTGCTGGCCGAAGAGTGCCTCTGCGTGGAACGCGGCGTCCATCGGGAGGTCACCCAGCCGGAGCACCGACGACTTGATGACCTCCAGCGCCGTGCCGCTGTGCTCGAGGAGCCGCCGAGCAAGCGCCAACGCCTCGTCCATCAGCTGCTCGTGCGGGACGACACGGTTCAAGAGTCCGCGTCGGAGCGCCGTCTCCGCGTCGATCGGATCGCCGGTCAACAGCAGCTCCATCGCCCAGGCATAGGGGATCTGTCGGGCGAGCCGCACCAGGGTGCCGCCGGCGGGCACCACCCCGACGCCGGGCTCCGGCAGCGCGAACGTGGCACGGTCCGAGGCGATGCGGAGGTCGGTCGACAACATGACCTCGAACCCTCCGCCCAGGCAGAGCCCGTTCACCGCCGCGATCACGGGCTTGAACAGGCGGGTGTGCTTCTGATGCGCACCGTCCCATCGCGAGATGTCGAACCGGCCCTCGGCGAGCGCCGGGATGGATTCGGTGAGGTCGGCGCCGACGCAGAAGGCTCGATCCCCGCGTCCAGTGAGCACGGCGACGCCGATGCCGGGGTCGTCGCGCACGTCGTCGAACGCCGCGGCCAGGTCGTCGTACATCGACAGTGTTAGGGCGTTGAGCTTCTCTGGTCGGTCGAGGGTGACCAGGCCGATCGCGTCGACCCGCTCGAGGTGCACGTGTCCCATCAGACCGTGCCCATCAGACGGTGCCAGCCGCGCGCAGCTTGGCGATCGCCTCGTCGTCGAGGCCGACCAGCCTGCTGAGGAGCTCGTCGGTGTGCTCGCCCAGCTGTGGTGCCCGAGCTCGCGCGAAAGCGGGGGTCGCGCTGAGGCGCACCGGGTTGCCGAACATGCGCACCGGCCCGTGCCCTGGATAGTCGACCTCGACCACCATGTCGCGCGCTGCGATCTGCGGGTCGGCCACCACCTCGGCGATGTTCTTGATCGCGCTCAGCGGCACCAGGTCGCCGACCATCTCCTCGAGCTCGGCCTTGGTGCGATCGTGGAACCACCCGGTGACGATCGGTCGGACCACAGCCTCGTAGGTCTCCGGGTCGAACCGCTTCGCCATCGTGTCGATCGACTCGTCCTCGGCGACCTCCGGCGTGCCGAACAGCTCGCAGCTGATCTGCCAGAACTTGTCGGTGTAGCCGCCGAAGAAGACGAAGCCGTCCTGACAGGGGAAGGACTCGTAGGGTCGCACGAACGGGTGCTGATTCCCCCTCGGCTCGGGGACGATCCCGTCCACGGCATAGGACACCACGGCGTTCTCGGTGAAGCTCAACACGGAGTCCTGCTGCGAGATGTCGACCAGCTGCCCCTCCCCCGTGGCCTCGGCATGACGGAGGGCAGCAAGCGTCCCGACGACGCCGTACAGGCTGGCGGACAGGTCGCCGACGATCGTGCCCACGCGGATCGGCGGCCGACCGGCCTCTCCGTTCATCGACCACAGGCCGCCGGTGGCCTGGGCGCTGTTGTCATAGGCAGGTCGGCGGCGGTAGGGACCCGTCTGTCCGTAGCCGGACAGGGCGGTGTAGACCAACCGAGGGTTCACCTCACGCAGCGCATCCCAGCCCAGGCCGAGCTTGTCCATCGTCCCGGCCCGGAAGTTCTCCACCAGCACGTCGGCCTGAGCGGCCAGCGCTCTCAGCGCGGCCTTGCCGTCCTCGTGGGTGAGGTCCAGGGTCAGCCCGAGCTTGTTGCGGTTGTACTGCGCGAAGAAGCCGCTCGCGGGTTGCTCGCCGTCCTCGGACCGCAGCTGCGGGGGAAACTCGCGGGTGTAGTCGGGGCTGCCCGGATGCTCGATCTTGATCACCGTGGCACCCAGATCGGCCAGCAGCATCGAGCAGAACGGGCCTGCGACGACCCGGGTGATGTCGAGGACCAGCACCCCGTCCAGCGCGGCACGCCCGGGTCGGTCGTCCCGCAGGCCGCTCAGCAGGTCGGAAACAGATTGCATGGACAAGGGACGGTACGGCGGCGCCGGGCCGGCCGAGTAGGTGACGGCGACACATACTCCACGCCCTCGATATGGGTTCCGTCCACGAAGGGAGCACCGGACCACGGGACTACCATCGAGTGGTGTTCGCCAAGGACAGCGAGGGCCAGGCGATCTCGGTGTCCGACCTGGCGCAGATCGCCGCGCCGCTGCAGCTCTTCCCGGGCTGGCTCCCCGACGACCCCGCGCCGATCGTCGGGGAGAGCGTCATCCACGACATCGGGCGACCGGTCCCCGAGCAGGTGGGTGGTGTGCTGCTCCTGGTCGGGGCACGACCCTCACAGCCCGAGACCGCGGAGGCGGTGCGCGAGGCCGGGAGGCATGCCTATGCGTGCGTGGTCGTCAAGGCACTCGACGAGGACATCAGCGCACTGGCCCGGGTGGCCGAGGAGACCGAGGTGGCGCTGCTGGTCGCCCCCGACGAGACACCGTGGCGAGATGTCGACCGGCTGGTCGGCACTCTGGTGTCGGCGCAGGGCTCACAGACCCCCGCCTACGCACAGGTCCGTCCGGGCGACCTGTTCGCCCTCGCGAACGCGATCGCCCACAGCGTGGGCGGCGCGACGGCGATCGAGGACCACACCGGCCGGATGTTCGCCCACTCCAGCCTGCCCCACCAACAGGTCGACGAGGTCAGGCTGCAAGCGATCAAGGACCGGGTCACGGCCCCCCACGAGGGCGACACCGAGAAGTACCTCCAAGTGCGCAACGCCACCAAGCCACTCTGGTTCGCGCGACACCGCCCCGAGCACCCGGACCGCCTCGCCATGCCGGTGCGATCGGGCGGCGAGCTGCTCGGGATGATCTGGGTGCTCGACGGAGACCCGCCCCTCAAGGAGGGTGCCCATCAGGCGTTGGAGGACGCGGCCGCGGTCACGGCGTTGCACCTCTTGCAGCTGCGTCAGCAGGAGAACGGGCGCCGTTGGCAGCGCGGCGAGGTGCTCGGGTCACTGCTCCAGGGCCGGCTCAGCGCGGGCGTCGCCTCCGCGTTGATCGGGCTGCCCGTCGGCACCCCCTCCACCGTGCTGGCGATCGCCACCCGCGACCCGGACGAGCCGTCCTTGCTCGGCGTCGCGCGCACGATCGACCTGGTCAACCTCTACTGCGAGGCCTGGCACCCGTTGGCACTCGGGACCGCCATCGACGACAAGATCTACGCGCTGCTGCCCACGCCCACCTCTGGGCAGCAGACCCGCGGGCTGGCCAAGTTCGCTCGCGACATCAGCGACACCGTGCGCCGCACCAACGGGGTCACGCTCCGCATCGGCATCGGGCCGATGGTCGACACCTTGGAGTCGGTGCCCGAGAGCCGACGGCTGGCCGAGCTGACCCTCTCTGCAATCGAGGTGGGGGCCCTCGACGTGGAGGAGCGCGAACCCCCCGTGGCCACCCTCGACGAGGTCCGCAGTCGGGTCATCTTGCGCGAGCTCGCCACTCGCGGCGTCTTGGACCTCAACCTGCCCGGGGACTGGCTCGACGATGTCCTCGCCCACGACCGCGAACGCAACACCACCTACGGCGAGTCCCTGCTGGCCTACTTCGACGCGTTCGGCGACATGGCCCGTGCCGCCCGGGCGCTGTCGATCCACGAGAACACTCTGCGCTACCGGCTCCGGCGCGTGCAGGAGCAGTTCCCCGTCGACTTGGACGACCCCAACAACCTGCTGATCGCCTGGCTTCAACTCCGCCTCGCGGCGCTGTCCTAAGAGGTTGCGCCGGGTTGTGGAATCCCACAAACAGGTCGCGGCAACGCTCCGGGGTTCGCTAAAGACCGAGCGGGCCGGCGACTCGTAGCGTGACCGGCCATGCAGCCCACGCTGGACCTGATCATCGAGAACGCCGACGTGGTGACCATGGATCCGGCCCGCCCGACGGCGTCGACCATCGGGCTGCTGCACGGTCGCATCGTCGCTCTCGACGAGCAGCTCTCCGGGTGGCGGGCCGCCGAGCGGCTCGATCTGCGGGGCGCGTGCGTCCTGCCCGGCTTCATCGACGCGCACACCCATCTCGAGCTGACCGGTCAGGCCCTCGCGGCGGTGGACATCAGCGCCTGCTCGACACCGGAGGGTGCGCTGGCGGTGATCGCAGCTGCCGCGGTCGAAGCGGACGGGCCGGAGGAGTGGATCGAGGTCAGCGGCTACGACCACGCCCTGCTCGGGCGCCACCTCACGGCCCAGGAGCTCGACGTCGCCACCCGGGGGCGGAAGGTCTGGCTGCACCAGGTCTCCAGCCACGCATCGGTCGTCTCGACCGCGGTGCTGGACACGCTCGACCGGGCGGCTCTGCTCGGTGGCGATGCCGCGCTCGGACTGTTCAAGGAGCGCGATCAGAACGCGGTGCTGGCCAGCCGATTCCCCTACGCCGTCGAGGAGGTCGCCGACCTGGTCGTGATGGCGGCGCAGCAGGCGCGCTCACAAGGGATCACGACCTGCGTGGACGCCGGCAACGGCGGCGAGATCGGCAGTCTCAGCCCCATCGACGGGGCCGCCTACCTGGCCTGTCTCGAGGACCGCCGACTTCCGGTGCGGATGCAGCTGATGCCGAGCGTCGACGTGCTCACCGAGATGGCCACGCACGAGTCCGACGGCTTCCGGCGCGGCCTGCCACTCGGGATCCGCAGCGGCTTCGGCTCCGACCGACTCGGGATCGTCGCGCAGAAGATCGTGCTGGACGGCGGCATGCAGGTCGAGACGGCTCGGATGACGCGGCCCTACGAAGGCACCGACAACGTCGGGGTCTGGCGGCAGGATCCCCAGGCGATGGTCGAGGCGACCATCGACGGTCATCGGGCCGGCTGGCAGATGGCGTTGCACGCCATCGGGGACGCCGCCATGGACCAGGCGATCGAAGCCTTCGAGAAGGCGCAGGCGGCCTGGCCCCGGCCCGACGCCCGGCACCGCATCGAGCATGGCGGGGTGATCCGAGACGACCAGCTGTCGCGGTTGGCGGCCCTGGGGGTCGCGATCGTCTCCCAGCCCAGCTTCGTCTACGACTTCGGTGACCGCTACGCCGACCAGCTCGGCCACGACCGGCAGGACTGGCTCTATCGCGGTCAGTCCCTCCTCGACCACGGGATCCGGCTGGTGGGCAGCACCGATCGCCCCCTTCCTGGCGACCCCTTGCGGGCCATCCAGACCCTGTGCGAGCGCGTGACACGCACCGGGCAGGTGCTCGCACCGCACGAGCGCACCACGGTCCAAGCCGCCCTCGAGGCGTGGACCGTCCACGGCGCCTGGGTGATCCGGCGCGAGGACCGGCTCGGGCGGATCGCCCCTCGTTTCCTCGCCGACCTCACCGTGCTGGCCGCCAATCCACTGCGCACCGAGCCCAGCGCCATCGCGGACATCGGCGTGCTGGGCACGTTCGTGGACGGCGAGCCGTGGTGGGCGGACCGAGCTGCGTCCAACCAGTCCACATCTATCGAAGGGCGGCACGCATGACACCACCTCTCCCAGATCAGCTCCGCTTAGGCCGGCGCGGTCTCCTCTCCGCGATGGCCGGCGGCGCGGCGGCATTCGCCGTACAAGGCTGCACGAACTCCGCCCTGGACGATCCGAGCTCCACAACGTCGGGCTCGGGCGCTTCCTCGGGTGGCGCCAGCTTCCCGGTCACCGTCGAGCATCGATTCGGGCAGACCACGATCCCGGCCGAGCCTCAGCGCATCCTGGCGCTCGGCCAGACCGACTGCGACCCACTCATCGCGCTGGGCATCACCCCGATCGCGATCGGCTCCTTCGCCGAGAAGTGGTACACCCCGGTCCATCCCTGGAACGAGCACGGCTTCGGCGGCGCGAAGCCCGAGGAGGTCAGCTTCGTCGAGATCGAGTTCGAGAAGCTCGCCGCGCTGCAGCCCGACCTGATCACGATGGTGAGCGGCGGCATCTCACAAGGCGACTACAAGACGCTCAGCAAGATCGCTCCCGTCGTCGGCCCGCCGAAGGGCTATCAGGACAGCGCGGTGCCCTACGGGCCACACACGGTGCTCATCGGCCAGACGGTCGGCCGCGAGGAGGAGGCCAAGCAGATCGTGGCCGACGTCGACGCGAAGTACGACGCCGTGCGACAGGCGCACCCCGAGTGGGACGGGCTGACCACGATCCACGCCGAGTCCTTCACCGGCGCGTTCGACGTCCTAGGGCGCAACGCACCGCGGTCGACTTTCTTGACCTCGGTAGGACTGGCGCTCTCCCCCGAGCTCGACAAGCTGGCGGGTACGCAGTACTCCAAGGAGATCAGCGCCGAGCAGCTCGATCTGGTGGGCGACCTGGACGTCGTGATCTGGATGACCGACCCGGGAGCCATCGCCGACCTGCAGTCCAACCCGGTCGTGTCACGCCTGAAGGTCGTCGAGGACGGGCGCTCGGTCTGGACGACCTACGTCAAGACCGACGAGTTCATGTGGTCCATGGACTGGAACACTGTGCTCAGCGGCCCCTATGCGATCGATCTCGGCGTCCCGCTGCTGGAGGACGCACTCGCGGGCAAGAGCCCGATCTCGGCAGGGAACGACTGAGGTGCAGTCTCGATGACCATGCTGGCCGCCGATCCGGTCACCGATCCGGCGGAGGAGAATGCCGCGGCTCGTCGCCGCTCCGCGCTCGTGGCCGGTCTGGTCGTCTGCCTGGCGGCGCTAGGGGTGGTGATGCTGCTCAGCATCGGTGTCGGCGCGCGCAACCTGTCCCCCGCGACGGTGTGGGATGCCCTCGTGCACGGGCGCGGCGGCGAGGCCGAGCTCATCGTGCGGCACCTCCGGGTGCCTCGGACCGCTGCCGGTCTCCTGGTCGGCGCCGCTCTGGGCTTGGCCGGCGCACTGATGCAGGCCCTCACTCGCAACCCGCTGGCGGACCCCGGCCTGCTCGGGGTCAACGCCGGTGCCGCCTGCGCGGTGGTCTGTGCCATCGCCTTCTTGCGCATCACCCAGCCCGGGGCCTACGTCTGGTTCGCCCTGCTCGGCGCGGGCGTCGCGACGGTGGCGGTCTATCTCTTGGGCTCCGGTCGCGGTGCCGCCTCGCCGGTGCGGCTGGTCCTGGCCGGCACGGCGATCACGGCGGTCCTCACCGGGGTGATCTCGGCGGTCGTGCTGACCAACAGCATCGCCTTCAACGGCTTCCGGTCCTGGACGGTGGGTTCATTGCAGAACGTCACGGCGAGCGTGGTCGTCCAGGTGGTGCCGTTCCTGGCTGTCGGCATCGTCTGCGCACTCGCCTCCGGGTCGGCGCTCAACGCCATGGCACTGGGCGACCAACTCGCCACCGCCCTGGGCGCGCGGATGGCGCGGATCCGCTTCCTCGGCATCGTGACGACGACGCTGCTCTGCGGCGCCGCGACCGCGGTGGCGGGTCCGATCACCTTCGTGGGTCTGGTCGTCCCGCACACCGTCCGCGCCTTCACCGGACCAGACAACCGCTGGATCCTGCCCTACTCCATGGTCGTCGGGGCGATCCTGGTGCTCACCTCCGACGTGATCGGACGGGTGGTGCTGTGGCCGTCCGAGCTCGAGGTCTCGGTCGTGACCGCGGTGATCGGGGCTCCGGTGTTCATCCAGATCGTCCGCCGTCGACGGCTGGCCCAGCTATGAGCAACCTCTCCTCACCGATCCTGCAGCTGTCCTTCCTCGGGACGATCCGCCTCCGGGTGGTGCGCCGCTCGCTCCTGGTGGTCACGCTGATCGTCCTCGCAACGGCCGCCCTGTTCGTCGTACAGCTGCTCACCGGGACCTTCCCGATCGCCGTCTCGCGGGTGTGGGCCACCCTCACCGGTCACGGCACGGCCGTCGAGGAGTTCGTGGTCTACACCTTGCGTCTGCCGCGGGCACTCACCGCCGTCCTGGCGGGAGCCGCGTTGGGCGGCAGTGGGGCGGTCTACCAGAGCGTGACCCGCAACCCGCTCGGCAGCCCGGACATCATCGGCTTCACCTATGGCGCCTCGTTCGGCGCCGTGCTGTCGATCGTGGTGCTCGGCAGCTCCGACGTCGCCGTCACCATCTCCGCTCTGGCCGGCGGCCTCGGTGTCGCCCTCCTCGTCTACCTGCTGTCCATGCGCGGCGGCGTCCAGGGCTATCGACTGATCCTGGTCGGCATCGGAATCAGCTCGGTCCTGGCAGCGCTCGTCTCCTACCTGTTGCTCAAGGCAAACATCATCGACGCGCAGGAGGCCTACGTCTGGCTCACTGGGAGTCTCAACGGCAGCACCTGGAGCGACGTCTGGATCGGCCTGGTCGGGTTGGCCGTCCTCGGTCCCGTTCTCGTCGGCCTCGGGCCCGGTCTCAGACTCGCCGAGATGGGTGACCAGGCGGCCCTCGGACTCGGCGTCCACGTCGGCCGCAACCGGCTGTGCGCGCTCGGCTTCGGTGCGGCGCTGTGCGCGATCGCCGTCGTCTGCGCCGGACCGATCACCTTCATCTCCCTCGCGGCGCCCCAGATCGCCCGACGGCTGACCGGCACACCGACGGTCCGCGTCATTCCCTCCATGGCGGTCGGTGCGCTGCTCCTGCTGGGCAGCGATGCGCTGGCCCAGAAGCTGTTCCCCCAGTCCCAGCTGCCCGTCGGCATCACCACCTTGGCGCTGGGCGGCGGCTACCTCGCTTGGCTGATCGCACGAGAAGGACGGAGTCGGATCGGATGACCCAGCCCCCATTCCACCAGCCCCATGACATCGCGGCGACTGACTCCACGGTCCTCGTCGGCTCCGGCCTGCACCTGAGCTACGAATCGGTGGTGGTCGCGGAGAACCTCAACGTCGAGATCCCACGCGGGAAGCTGACCATGATCATCGGGCCGAACGGATGCGGCAAGTCGACCATGCTGAAGGCGCTCGCCCGCATGCTGAAGCCCGCGCAGGGCACGGTGCTCCTGGACGGGGACGACATCCACCGGTCCCCGACCAAGGCCATCGCCCAGCGCCTCGGGCTGCTGCCGCAGAGTCCTCTCGCACCCGAGGGCATCACCGTCGCGGACCTGGTCTCGCGGGGCCGCTATCCCTACCAGAAGCTGCTCCGGCAGTGGTCCCGGGACGACGAGATGATCGTCAACGAGGCAATGACTGCGACCGGCGTCCTGCAGTTCTCCCAGCGCAGCGTCGACGAACTCTCCGGTGGTGAGCGGCAGCGGGTCTGGCTGGCCATGGTGCTCGCCCAACGCACCCCGACCCTGCTGCTCGACGAGCCGACCACCTACCTCGACCTGGCCCACCAGCTCGACGTGCTCCGACTCTGCGAGCGGGTGAAGCGGACCAGGGAGATGACCGTCGTGGTCGTGATCCACGAGCTCAACCTGGCGATCCGGCACGCAGATCACCTGATCGTGATGAAGTCCGGGGAGATCCAGGCGGTGGGCGCACCCGACGAGGTAGTGACCGAGGAGCTGATCGAGCACACCTTCGGTCTACCCTGCCGGATCGTGACCGATCCGGAGTCCGGCAAGCCGATGGTCATCCCGAGGATGGTCGCCGACGACTCCGACCAACCGCCGATCGCCGAGGAGGAACCCCGTGCCGTATCTCCAGCTGGGTGACCTCGCCCACTACTACGCCGTCCACGGCGCGGGCGAGCCGGTGCTGCTGCTCCACGGTGGCTACTGCTCGGCCGAGACCTGGCAGTCGCAGGTCGACGCCCTGTCCGCCCACTACCAGGTCCACACCCCGGAGCGGCCGGGTCACGGGCGGACCGCCGATCGTGAGGGCCGGTTCACCTACTCCGACATGGTCGTGGACACCCTCGCCTACCTCGACGCCCAAGGCATCGCCAGCGCGCACGTGGTCGGCTTCAGCGACGGTGCCATCGTCGGCCTCCTGCTGGCCATGACCCACCCGCAGCGGGTGCGCTCCTTGGTGTCCATCAGCGCGAACCTCGACCCGGGTGGCCTGGTCGACGACTCGGAGGAAGACGAGCCGGAGAGCGACCAGTCCGAGGAGGATCCCGAGGACGAGGCCTATGCCCGACTCAGTCCGGATGGCCCTGCGCACGCGAGCGTCGTGCTCTCCAAACTGATGCAGCTGTGGCGATCGGAGCCGGCCATCGAGGCCGCGGCGTTGGCCGGCATCGCCGCACCGACGCTGATCATGGCCGGCGACCGCGACACGATCAGGCCGGAGCACACCGCTCTGATCGCCCGCTCGATCCCCGGGGCACAGCTGCGCATCATGCCCGACGCCGGCCACATGGTGCTGAGGGACCAGCCCGACGCGGTCAATCAGTTGCTCACTGAGTTCCTGGCCGAGGTTTAGAGGCACCAACCCGGGGTACGCACCAAGGGAAGGCCCGGCGCCGAAACACCTCGCACGGCGTCGTGGTCGGACCGACCTTGCTCAAGGAGCCGGCGAGGCACCCCCACCCACGGGAGGCCACCATGATGGACCAGACCCTGACGACCCCGACCCGCGCGGAGCGCGCCCGCCAGACCACCGAGCTGCTCCAGCGGATCGCAGCCACCGACGACGCGGAAGCCGCCCACGAGCTCCGTGAGCAGGTAGTGCTGATCAATCGCCGGGTGGCCGAGGCTGTCGCGCAGCGGTATCGCAATCGCGGTGTCCCGCTGGACGACCTGGTCCAGGTCGCCTACGAAGGCCTCACCAAGGCCGTTGCTCGCTTCGATCCCACGATGCGCAAGGACCTGCTCACCTACGCGGTGCCGACCATCCGCGGCGAGTTGCGCCGCTACTTCCGAGACCAGGGGTGGATGGTGCGCCCGCCGCGACGCATCCAGGAGACCCAGACCCGCGCCCAGGATGCGGTGCGCTCTGCCGAGCAGTTGCTGGGACACCAACCCTCCGACGCCGAGGTCGCCAGGGAGCTCGGCATCACCGTGGAGGAGTATCGCGAGGCGATGGCGGCTCAAGGCTGCTTCCAGCCCACCTCCCTGGACACTCCGGTGGGATCCCGGGGAACCCGCCTCGCGGATGTCCTCGGCGAGGACGACACCGATCTCGAGGCAAGTGACGCTCGGACGGTGCTGGCGCCCGTCGTACGCCGTCTCTCGGAGCGGGACCGCCGGATCATCTACCTCCGCTTCTTCGAGGACCTCACCCAGGCGGAGATCGGTGAGGATCTCGGGGTCACCCAGATGCAGGTATCGCGCCTGCTGACCCGCATCCTCGGCACCCTGCGCACCGAGCTCGAGGCGTCCTAGTGACACGTCACTAGTTGCCCCGCAAGCCGGCTCGGACAAGGACCCGGTCGGCGGGTGTCCCTGGCTCGACCTCCACCCGGACCACTCCGCGAGGATCGGCGGCACCGGCCTCGACGAGGACGCCCACGGCGGCGCTCGAGAGAAGCGTGACGCCCGTCAGGTCGACCCGCAGCTCGCGGGTTCCGCCCATCGAGCCCCGACCGAGGAGGAGCCGCAGCTGGTCGGCCGCGTCGAGGTCGATGGCACCGTGGAGGGTGAGCCGGCCCCCCGCCCGGTCCGCGCGCATCCGCGCCTCCTGGTCCAGCTGTGGTCGTCGCCGATCGGTGAGCACCGTGGACGGGCGGGACGGGCGATGCTGGAGGCGGCAGATCGTGCCCTGCTCCGACGTAGTGACCGTGAGCCGATCCACGAAGGCGCCGGCGAGGTGAAGGCCTCGGCCCCTGCTGACTCCCCGGTCGGCTCCCTGGTCGGCGTGCCGCCGCCATCGGCCGGTGTCGGCGACGCTGAGATCGATGAGACCGTCGCCGCGCATCTCGGCAGACACCTCGATGCTCGTGGCCCGGTGATCGGTCCCCGAGTCGTAGGCATGCTCGACCGCGTTGGTGATCAACTCCCCCATCGCGTGCAGGATCGACGAGGCATCGATCGTGCTGACGCCGGCGCCGGACAGCCAGCCAGCAAGCTCACGCCGCACGACGATCACCGTGTCGGGGAGCGCGGGGAGCGTGCAGTGGAGCTGCTCCAGGCGGTGCGCACGTCGACGAACCGCGAGGACGACGGCGTCGTCTTTGAGCCCGTCGGGGTGGGCCAGACCGTGCAGGACGTCGTGGCAGGCCCGATCAGCCGCGGTGACGTCGTCCACATTCTCCTGCCGCGCGGGCACGAGCAGAGCACTCATCAGATCCCGTGTCTCCTCGGCGCTGCGGGACGCGTCGGCGATGCCGTCCGAGACGAACAGCAACGAGTCACCGCGCGCGAGCTCCACGACGTGTTCTGAGAACCGCTCGACCGCGCCCAGACAACCGTCACCGGTCGGGCACAGGGTGATCGCGCCGGCGCGCGGGACGTGGAGCGGTCCGGGATGACCGGCGAGTGCATAACGCACCCGCTCACCAGGGGCATCCGCGACCGCCACCGCCAGCGTCGTGCCGACCGCCTCCGGATGACGTCGGGCGAATCGGGCAACTCGCCGCAGCACGCGGTCGGGCGCAGGATCCTCGGTCAGCGCCAACAACACCGCCGATCGCAGACTGCTCATCGTGGACAGGGCCGTGGGTCCGGTGCCCGCGACGTCACCGAGTACGAGGCAGAGCCGCCCATCCTCGAGGGTGACGGTGTCGAACCAGTCACCGCGAGCGTCGGCGTACGTCGGCGCCACGGCCGCCGCGGCGGATGCCACGAACTGCGGATGGACGACAACGTCGAGCGGCAACAGGTCCGGCTGCACCGAAGCCGGCCCAGCGGGCGGCGGACCACCACCGACATGGATCGCTGCCACGTACCTCCTCCTCGATCGGAGAGTTGTCGTGCACTGGTGTGGTACCCCGGCCTGGGCGACATATGAGCCGGGCACGAGTCATCGATCCACCTCCCACCACCGGTGTGCCAATCGCATGGTCGGGATACCGGGGTGGACAACCCCAGTCGATCGGAGGTGAAGGCGCAGTGGTTTCGCACTACGAACTCGTAGCCGCAGGATTATCTCGGGCGGCCTGGACCTCCCAAGAGGCAGTGGGCATGCTGGCCACGGTCATCGCACTGCTGGGGACGGCGGTCTTGATCTTGTTGTTCGAAAGGAAGCGGGCGCGGCAGATTGAGCGTGACCTCCGCGACCAGGCCCGCTCCCAACGCGCTGGCCGCCGTACGGACCGGCAGGGCGACGGTCAGGGTCACCCGTAGGGGTGACCCTGACCCCTCAATCCCTCACCCCTAGAGGCCAAATCCGGCGACCTCCCTTGCCTTTCCAGAGGGACGGGAGAGGGTCGAAAGATGGATAGGACATCGCACGCACCCAGCCGCGACCGCGTGATCCGCCAACATCTGGGCCTCGCCCGCCGCCTCGCTTCTCGCTACTCCGGCCGCGACATCGCGGTGGAGGATCTCCGCCAGGTCGCCTGCCTCGGGCTGGTCAAGGCTGCCGACCGCTACGACCCCGACCGTGGCACGTCGTTCTCGAAGTTTGCTGTGCCGACCGTGCGAGGAGAACTCCGCCGCTACTTCCGAGACCACGGCTGGATGGTGCGCCCGCCGCGCTGGATCCAAGAGCTTCAGGCTCACGCCAGCAGGGCAGAGGGGCCACTCACCCAGCAGCTCGGACGCTCGCCGAGGCTGGAGGAGCTGGCTGCGGCCGCCGACACCACGCCGGACCGGCTGCGCGAGGCCCGTGCCGCCGAGGGGTGCTTCGTCCCGACCTCGCTGGATGCGATACCCGTCTCGGCGGAGCGGCTGGCCGAGCCGGTCGACGAGATCGAGGAGCTCGTGGACAGGATCGCACTGCGTGCCGCGTTGGGCCGCCTACGACGACGCGATCGCAAGATCCTCGCGATGCGGTTCGAGGAGGAGCTCACCCAACAGCAGATCGGCAAGCGCATCGGCGTGACGCAGATGCAGGTCTCTCGCCTGCTCTCCCGGATCCTGGGCGACCTGCGCCGTGATCTTCTCGGCGACGATCTCGCCGTCGCGGCGGCTGGCTGACCCAACTGGCACGCACCCGAGCCACACCGCTAGGCGTCGAACGGTGTGAAAGAGTGCATGGGTGGAGCATCCGGCGGCGCCAGTGCGCGTGGCCATCATCAGCCGCCAAGAGGTGGTAGCCCGCGGGTTGGTGGCGATGCTCTCCGACTACCCCGACCGGGTCGTCGTCACCTCGATACCGAGCACGCGCAGCCGCGCCAAGCGAGTCCAGGTGATCCTCTACGACACGATCGGGCTCCATCATCACAACGTCTCGGAGCTCGAGCACCTGCTTCACAACACCGAAGCAAGGGTGCTCATCTTCAGCCGTGACATGAGGCCCGACCTGCGTGCCCTGGCCCTCGGGATGGGGTGCGAGGGCTGGATCTCGATGACCACCCGCTCCAAGGAGCTGGTCGAGGCGATCGAACTGTTCGCCCGGGGACTGCCCCTCCCGGACCAGCCCCTCTACCTGGGCGAGCAGGCCGGGCTCTCACAGCGGGAGGTCGAGGTCCTCGCCCTGATCGCCCAGGGACTCTCGAACGCGCAGATCACCGAACGGCTCGTGTTGAGCGCGAACACGCTCAAGACCCACGTACGCAACCTCTATCGGAAGATCGGGGTTCGCACGCGCAGCCAGGCCGTCGGCTGGGCCATGCGAAACGGCTTCGCCCCTCCGGACTGAGCCTGACCGTTTGGTCTCACGACACTCTGGGTACGTCGAGACATGCCGTATCCATACCTCGCCGTCGGCGCCGTGCTCGTCGCGGCGTTCGTCGCCTTGTGGTGGTGGGACGCCCGTCGCTCGAAGCAAGAGCAGCGCGACCCGCAACGCAGCGAGCCGACCGACGAACGGCCCTAAGGAGGAGACCATGCCTCAGCAAGCCTGGAACGCCAAGCGCGAACGTCAGTACGACCACATCAAGCAGGGTCTGATCGACCGCGGGGAGAAAGAGGACGTCGCCGAGGAGATCGCCGCGCGGACCGTGAACAAGGAGCGCGCACGACACGGCGAGGCTCAGGAGGCCAGCCGCACCTCCACCAAGGACATCTCGTCCGGGCGGCGCGGCGGCCTGCGCAGCCACCGCGGTCGCGGCGGGCGCACGAAGGCCCAGCTCTACGCAGAGGCCAAGGACAAGAACATCCGCGGCCGTTCGAAGATGACCAAGAAGGAACTGCTCAAGGCCGTCGGACGCTGAGCCGAGGCCGCCGCCTAGGGTTACTGGTGTGTACGGCGCACCTGGTGCGTCGTACACACCAGTAACCGTCTGCGGAGGAGGACCGTCGTGACATTCGTCAGCATCTCGGCGCTGACCGTTCCCTCGGGAAGCGAGGAGCAGGTCGAGCAGCGCTTCGCCGCCAGGCGACGCGCGGTCGATGCGGCCGAGGGATTCGAGGGGTTCGAACTGCTGCGGCCGGCGTTCGGTGAGGACCGCTACTTCGTCGTGACCCGGTGGGACTCGCGCGAACACTACGACCAGTGGCGGCAGGCTCGCGACGCGGCACCCGATACACACGCCGAAGACCGCCGCCGCGGGATGAGTGTGGACGTGCTCGGGTTCGAGGTCGTCCAGCACGACTCCTGAGCCCCGCACGGGTTGACGGCCAGTTCATCTCGACATAATCTACAACCAAATGGTTGTAGATCAGCGTAGCGAGCTCTCTGACGGCGAGGTGGACCGGATCTTCCGGGCGCTCGCCGACGCCACCCGCCGCGACATCGTCCGCCGAACGCTCGAAGGAGAGGCATCGGTGTCGGAGTTGGCTGTCGCCTACGACATGTCCTGGGCGGCGGTGCAGAAGCACATCGCCGTGCTGGAGGGAGCGGGGCTGGTGACCAAGCACAAGAGCGGGCGAGAGCGCCTCGTCCGCGGCAACCCCGAACAGCTCCGGCGCGCGCAGAGCCTGCTGGACCAGTACGAGCAGATCTGGCGGTCGCGGATCGACCGCCTCGATGCACTTCTCCTTGACGACCCCTCGTAGAACGGAAGGCGAGACATGCCCGTCACCTCGATCACCAAGGACCCGTCGGCACTCACGATGACGATCGTGGCCGACTTCCCCGTGCCGCAGCGGCGACTCTGGGACGCCTACGCCGATCCTCGTCAACTGGAGAAGTTCTGGGGCCCGCCGACCTATCCCGCCACCTTCACCCGCCACGACCTCTACCCCGGCGGCCGGAGTGACTACACGATGACCGGCCCGGAGGGCGACCAGCACGGCGGCTACTGGGAGTTCCTCGCGGTCGACCCGATCGACTCGTTCGAGGTCGTGGACGGGTTCACCACCCCCGATGGCGAGCCCAACAAGGAGCTGCCCACCACCCACACGGTCTTCGGCTTCTCGACCACCGACTCCGGCTCGCGGCTGACCACAGTCACCCACTTCAACACCGTCGAGGAGCTCGAGCAGCTCGTCGCGATGGGCATCGAGGAGGGCACCAAGCAGGCCATGTCGCAGATCGACACGGTCCTCGCCGACCTGCGGACCTTCGCCGCCGAGCTGCCGGTGCTCACCCAGATCCTGTCCGACACCCAGGTGCGGGTCAGCCGTGTCATCAAGGGCACGCCGGAAGCGATCTGGCAGGCCCACCACGAACCCGCCCTGCTGCAGCAGTGGCTGCTCGGCCCGGACGGCTGGACGATGCCCGTCTGCGAGACCAGTGAGCAGGTCGGAGGCTCCTACCGCTACGAGTGGGAGCGGGAGGGTGGCGAGGACAGGTTCGGCTTCGAGGGCGAGGTGCTCGAGTCGGCGGCGCCGTACCGCTCCGTGACCACCGAACGCATGATCGGCATGCCCGGGGAGGGTACGACGAACGAGCTCACCCTCACCCCGGTCGAGGGTGGCACGTTGCTCTCGATCCTGATCACCTACCCGAACGCCGAGCTCCGCGACACCATCCTCGCCACGGGGATGACCGACGGCATGGAGACCAGCTATCAGCGGCTGGAGAGCGTCGTGCTCGCCTAGCACCCCGTGCCTACAGCGGTTTTGCTAGTACACTCGTGCTAATACCTGCCGTAGAGCGAAGGCGAGGAACGAGGCATGATTCTGACCGCGATCGTGGTGTGCGAGGTCGCGTTCTGGGTGACGATCCTTGCCGGACTCGTAGCGCGCTATCTACTGCGGCGCCCCCGGCTGGGCGCGACGCTGCTGATCCTCGCGCCAGTGATCGACGTGGTGCTGCTCGCCCTGGTCGCGGCGGACCTGCTCCGCGGAGGCACCGCCTCCTGGCAGCATGGCCTCGCGGCGATCTACATCGGGATCTCCGTCGCCTACGGCAAGCGCATGGTCGCCTGGACCGACGTACGCTTCAACCACTACTTCGCCGGCGGGCCCAAGCCCGAGCGACTGACCGGGCTCCACTACACCCTCAAATGCTGGCAAGACGTGCTGCTCACCATGCTGGCGGCCGCTGTGGCAGCGGCCCTCATCGGTGGGCTCGTCCTGCTTGTCGGAGACCCGGAGCGCACCTCGGAGCTGCTCGCGGTGTTCCAGATCCTCGGGCTGATCCTCGGCATCGACATCCTCTGGGCGGTGAGCTACACCATCTGGCCGAGGAAGCCCGCGGCTGTGCCACACGACGCCTCTCTACGCTGAGCGACATGCCGCGACGAATCGACGCAGAGGCGCGCAACGCCGAGATCGCGGCGGCCTCGCTGCGCGTGCTCGAGCGTGACGGACTCTCAGGCCTCTCCGTGCGGGGCGTGGCGGCCGAAGCCGGCATTGCCACGGCCTCGTTGAGACGGGCGTTCCCGACCCAGCACGCGCTGCGTGAGTACTGCTTCGAGCGCATCGAGGAGAGGGTCACGGCCAGGATCGCCGCGCTCGACCTCACCGGTCGCGCTCTGGTGGACGAGTTGCTCGCGCAGTTGCTCCCGCTCGACCAGGAGCGTCGCTCCGAGCTGGTCGCGCATGTCCAGCTCGGGGTGTTCGCACTCACCGACAGCACTCTTCGTCCGGCCGCGATCAGGCTCAGCGCCGCCCTCGACAGAGGCTGCCGCACGGCCATCGCGATCCTCGCCGATGCTGGCCAGCTGGACAGCAGTCGCGACCCAACCTACGAGGCACAGCGCCTGCGCGCCGTGCTCGACGGGGTCGCGATGTATGGGCTGTGGAGCGGTGAGCCGTTGGAGTCGAGCCGGATGCTCGACACCCTCGCCCGCCACCTCGACGAGCTGGGTCAGCCTCGCCCCAGCGTGGCGTCTAGCCAGTAGTGATCGCGCATGCCTGGGTCATCGCGTCCTCCGAGTCAGCGAAGCTCGTTTCGAGCGAGACCGAACCACCACCCAAGATGTCGACGAGATCGTCCACAGCACCGGCATCCCGGATCGCCTCACAGACGTCGAAATCCTCAAGCGAGCGCTGCTGCTTCGCAAGCTCCTTGATGACCTTGGGCGAGCCAGAATCTTGAGGCGGCGGGGGCGGGCTATCGCCGCACGATGTGAGCACGGCGCAGAGGAGAACCCCCGCGGCGCACAGGACACGCATGTGCGAAGGCTACGGCAGCACCCACGCGATGGCGTGGATTGGCGTGAGCCAACTCATGAATTTTGTCGGGCTGACAGGATTTGAACCTGCGACCCCTTGACCCCCAGTCAAGTGCGCTACCAAACTGCGCCACAGCCCGTGGTGCCCAGAGGCGAAGCCCGGGCGAACCGCAGTGAACCCTACCCCAGCGGGTCAGGCGGCTGCATATCGAGGGGGATCGGGCGGATCGGGTGGGGACTGGGTGATCGCGACGGTGCCGGTGGGGTCGCGATGGAACAACAGGCCGTGCGGCGAGCGCCATCGATAGGTGGCCGGTCCGAGCCGCTCGTAGCTCCATCCCTTGAGTGTCTTGAGGCGATGATGTCGACGGCAGAGCGGGGCCAAGTTGCAGGAACACGTGGTGCCGCCAGCCGAGTCGGGGATGAGGTGGTCCTTGTCGCAGCGACGGGCTGGTCGTCGGCAGTGCGGGAAGACGCAGGTCTGGTGGAGCAGCTCGACCTGGGTGGCGATCCGATCGGGGATCTCGTAGGCCTCGACCTGCTGGTGGCCGGCGAGGTCGATCACCCCGGTCACGGTGAGATGGGTGTCGGTGCGTCCGCACCACTCCCGCACCTGCTGCTCGAAGACCGGCTTCTGTCCCCACTCGAGGCGACCGACCGGCTCGCGGCCCCACAGTGCGCTATCGGTCAGGTGGACGAAGAGCTGGATGTGCTTGCGCTTCCGGCCGGTGCTCCTGGTGCCGCTGAGCAGGTCGAGCGCGCCCTGAGGGTCGGCGAGCAGGCCCACCGCCATCGACCGGCGGACGTCGAGGGACTCGGCGCAGCCATGCTCACGCAGAGCGGCGGCGATCCGTGCCACGGCATCGTCGAACTCGAGCGCGTCCTTGAGGTCGGCCCGGATCTCGATCGTGGCGACACCGTCATAGCTGATGTCGTCGAACAGTCGGACGCGACGACGCTCGAGCGCCTCGAACTGCTGGCACTCGCGCTCCTCCGCATGCAGCCTGGCCATCTCCTCGTCGATCAGCCTGCCCAGCGTGATCAGGCCGACCTTGTGGGCGATCGGTGCGACCTTCTTGTTGATCGCCGCAACCACGTCGGCCGGCTCGCCCATGGTGCGCTCCGCGATCCGACGGGCCCGCCAAGCGGGCAGGTCGAAGGCCTGCACTCGCTTCCAGACGTCGGGCAGGCGGTGCCGGAGCTCCAGTGCCTGGTGGATCAGCTCCGTCCCGGCCTCATGGGCGAGGCCCGCCGCCAACGCGAACTCCGCCGGAGCGTCCCACTGCACGGCCGGCACCTGGGTGTCCTCCCAGGCGCCGTCCTCGTCGATCGCCGGGTGCTGGTCTGCCCACTCCGCGGCACGCAGCAACAGCAGACACTCGGCGCGCTGCGCGGCATCGACCAGCGCGCGCGTCTCGTCGAGCAGTGCCTCTGCACTGTCCAACGGCTCGCGCCCCGTCCAATCAACCATGGGCCTATTCTATTCGCGCATACGTTTGGAAACAACAGTCGTTCGAAATCTGTGGAGAACGGGCACACCGTCTTGGGGTGGCTGCGATCCAGCCACGACAGATCTGGCCGGAGACCTCAGTCAAGCACCGACCACGGGCTCTCTCTACCGCCGCTTGCGCTTCTCCCGGACCCGCTGCTGGAGGATGATCGGCGTGCCCGCGAAGCCGTACTCCTCGCGCAGGCGACGCTCGATGAAGCGTTCGTAGGACGCCTCGAGCTTCCCGCTGGTGAACAAGATGATGACCGGTGGGGCGGTGGCGGCCTGGGTGCCGAACAGCAGCTTGGGTTGCTTCCCACTGCGGACCGGGTGGGGGTGCTCGGCGACCAGGCGGCCGAGGAAGGAGTTCAGGGCGCCGGTGGGCACGCGGGTCTCCCAGCCGGCGAGTGCCTTGTCCAGGGCCGGCACCAGGCGGTCGACGTGCCAGCCCGTGCGGGCGGTGACGTTGATCCGCGGCGCCCAGCGCACCTGCACCAGGGCCTGCTCGATCTCCCGGTCCAGGTAGTAGCGGCGCTCTTCGTCGACGAGGTCCCACTTGTTGAAGGCGATCACCAGAGCCCGGCCGGCGTCTCGCACGCTCTGCAGGATCCGCACGTCCTGCTCACTGATCGACTGCGACGCGTCCAACACGAGCACGGCGACCTCGGCGCGGTCGATGGCGGCCGAGGTGCGCAGGGACGCGTAGTACTCGTGTCCCGAGGCCTCCTTGACCCGCTTGCGGATCCCGGCGGTGTCGATGAACCGCCAGGTCCGCCCACCCAGCTCCACCAGTTCATCCACCGGATCGACGGTGGTCCCGGCGACGGAGTCGACCACGACCCGCTCGGCGCCAGCCAGCTTGTTGAGCAGCGAGGACTTGCCGACATTGGGCTTCCCGACGATCGCTACTCGCCGCGGACCACCGACCTCGGCGTCAACGTCCCGCGGCGGCTCCGGCAGCGCGGCCAAGATGGCGTCCAGCAGGTCGCCACTCCCTCGTCCGTGCAGGCCCGACACGGGGAACGGCTCGCCGAGGCCGAGGTTCCACAGCGCGTGCGCCTCCGCCTCGGTGCGCATGTCGTCGACCTTGTTGGCAGCCAGCACCACCGGCTTGCCGGAGCGTCTCAGGACGCGTACGACGGCCTCGTCAGCGTCGGTGATCCCGATCGTGGCGTCCACCACGAAGAGCACGGCGTCGGCCAGCGACACCGCGATCTCGGCCTGGGCCGCGATCCGCTCGGCCAGGCCGCGCGCGTCCGGATCCCAGCCGCCGGTGTCCACGACGGTGAACGCACGACCGTTCCAGTTCGCGTCGTAGGACACCCGGTCGCGAGTCACACCCGGCACGTCCTCGACGACCGCCTCCCGACGCCCCAGGATCCGGTTCACCAGGGTGGACTTGCCCACGTTGGGCCGGCCGACCACGGCCAGCACCGGCACCGGGCCGACCGGCTCGTCGGTCTCGGGCAGGTCGGCGACCGCGTCGTCGTCGTACTCACTCATCGTTCTCCCTGTCCCCTGCCGGCAGTGGGCCCGCGGGCAGCCGCCCGGTGAGCCGCTCTGCCTCGCCTAGCGCCTCAAGTAGATGGTTGCGCAGCGACACCGACGCGGCTTCCACGCGGGCTCGGGTGCGCGGCCAATGCTCGGCGGGCACCCGCCACTGTTCGCCGTACACCAGGTCAACGATGCCTGATCGAGGCGGGAGCGAGCGACTCGACGCCCCCGGCAACCGGGTGCCGAACATCATCACGGGGGTGACCGGCGCACCGGTGACCAAGGCGAGGTACGCCGCCCCGTGGTGGAAGCGTCCCGAGAAGTCTCCGCCGCCACGCGTCCCCTCCGGGAAGACACCGACCACGCCACCATCGCGCAGCACTCGGACGCAGGCCCGGATCGCACCGGGATCGGGATGGAAGCGGTCGAGCTCGATCTGGCCGGTCGCCCGCAGGAAGCCACCGAGCCGACCCTCGAACATCTCCCGTTTGGTCAGCGCGTGCACCGGCCGCGGGGCGTAGAGGGCCAACAGTGGACCGTCGGCGAAGCCGGTGTGGTTGGGCGCCAGGATCAGCGGGCCGTGGGTCGGGACGCGGCCCTGGCCATGGCTGCGCACCCGGAGGTAGCCGCGCACCGCGCCCCGCCCGGCCCAGCGGAAACGGGTGAGCAGAAAGCGTGCGGGAGGTCGGACGTCGTTGGTGTGCAGCAGGTCCAGGTCGGTCGCGGCGGCTGAACCGCTCACGCTGGGTCCCCCACCGCGCCGATCTGCTCGACCAGCGCGACCACGCGGTCGATCACCTCGTCCAGGGTCAGATCGGTGCTGTCAATGTGCACCGCACCCTCCGCCATCACCAGGGGGGCGGTTGCCCGGCCGGAGTCGATCCGGTCTCGGTTGAGCAGCGACTCCTCGGTCGCCGACACGTCGGCGCCACCCTCCTCCAGGGCACGTCGCCGCGCCCGGGCGGCCGGATCGGCGGTCAGATAGATCTTCACCTCGGCGTCCGGCGCCACCACCGAGCCGATGTCGCGGCCCTCCACGACGATGCCGCCGTCACCGATGACGGCACGCTGCAGGTCAAGGAGGCGAGCCCGCACCTCGGGCACGGCGCTGACCGGGCTGACCGCTGCGTTCACCTGGTCGGAGCGGATCGCCGTCGCCACGTCACGTCCGCCGACGACGATCGCCGGGCGACGTGGGTCGGTCCCCGACACGATCTCGGGCGCGCCGGCGTACGACCCCACGGCGCGCGGGTCCTCTACGTTGACGCCGTGCTCGAGCATCCACCAGGTCATCGCACGGAACATCGCGCCCGTGTCGAGGTAGCGCAACCCCAGCCGCTCGGCGACACCCCGCGAGGTGCTCGACTTGCCCGAGCCGGAGGTGCCGTCGATGGCGATGACCGGGCCGGCACTCGGGTTGTCCACGGAGCACACCCTATCGACCGGTCTCAGCGATGGGTCTCCCAGCCGCGAGACTCCAGTGACTTCAACAACTGCTCGGCACGAGCTTCCTCGACGACCACTTCCACCAGGCCCATCGCTCGGCCCGGATCGTGGTCGATGTGCACGTCCTCGATGTTGACACCGCTGTCGCCGGCATCGGCGAACAACCTGGCCAGCTCACCGGGATGGTCCGGCACCGCCACGAACACCGAGGCGGTCGGTGAGGCCGGCCCACCGTGCTTGCCCGGGATGGCTCGGGTGCCGACGACCCCGCGATCCAGCAGCCGCTCCAGCTCGGTGCGCTCCCCCGTCGCGACCGCACTCATCATGGCGTCCAGCTCCGCGCGCACCTCAGCGAGCACGTCCAACACCGCAGGCGCATTGGCGCCGATGATCTGCAGCCACATGGCAGGGTCGCTGCCGGCGATGCGCGTCACGTCCCGCACCCCCTGACCCGACAGCACCAGGTGCTCGGGAGGAGCGTCCGCCAGTCGCGCCGCCACCAGCGCCGAGAGCAGCTGGGGCAGATGCGAGGTGCGCGCGACGGCGCGGTCGTGCTCGTCGGGTGGGAGCAGGACGGGCACGGCGCCACAGGTGCGGGCCAGCTCGACCACCAGCTCGGTAGCCTCCTGCGCCGCATCCGGGTGAGGCGTCACCGCCCACGGCCGACCGTCGAACAGCGAGGCCGTGGCCGCCAGCGGACCCGACCGCTCGCTGCCGGCCATCGGGTGGCTACCGACGTAGCGACGAGCCTCCTCGGGTGCCGCCGCCTGGACTTCACGCAGCGGCTCCGACTTCACGCTGCCGACGTCGGTGACCACGACGTCCGGAGTCGCGAGCTCGCTGATCAGCGTCTCGCCCAGATGGTCGGGCGGCACCGCGACCACGATCAGCTGCGCCGTATCGCCCTCCGCCGCGGCCCGGCCAGCACCCAGCCCGGTGGCCGTCCGCAAGTGCTGATGAGAGACATCACTGAGCTGCACCTCCAAGCCGGCGCGACGGCAGGCCAACCCGACCGAGGTGCCGAGCAGACCCGCGCCGACCACCCGCACCGGCCCGACCAGGCTGCCGCTCACGACCGCTCCTCGTCCGGCACCGCGTGCACCCGAGTCAGGTCGCGTCGCAGCCCAGCGGCTCCGTGCAGGTAGCAGTGGGTGATCTCCGCGCGGGGCAGATCGGTCTCCACGTGCGCCATCATCCGCACCACCCGCGGCATCGAGCCCGCGATCTCCAGCTCGCGGGCGCAGATCAGCGGCACGTCGGCGAAGCCGAGACGCCGCGCCGCATAGGCCGGGAACTCCGAGACCAGGTCCGAGGTCGCGGTGAAGATCACCGAGATGAAGTCGTCGACGACCAGGCCGTTGGACTCCATCACGTCCAGGACCATCTCCGCGACCCGATCCAGCATGTGCTCCCGCGTGTCCGACTCCAGCTGGGTCGCCCCCCGCACCGCTCGCACCGCCACCCGCACAGCCTAGTGGCCCGGTATGGCCGTTGCCCGGCGCGGCCACGGACATCGCGGTCGGCTGCCGCGGCGGCCGGGACGGCGGGTGGGTCCCCGCAGGGCGTGGATGGGTCTGGCCCCCCGGAGCGAGCGCCAGCGAGCGGAGGGGTGGTTGCCCAAGGGGACCTACCCGCCGGCACGGACGCCCTGACAGGCCGACCGCACCACGCGGCCGCGCCTAGAGCTGCGCGCTGTCGAGGAGTGAGCCGAGCTCGGCGGAGGTCAGGTCGCGGAGCTCGCCTGTCTTGAGGTCGCGGAGTCGGATCGGGCCGATGGCGGTGCGGGTCAGCCGGCGGACCGGGTGGCCGACCTGATCGAGCAGCCGCCGCACGATCCGGTTGCGACCCTCGTGGATGACCAGCTCGACGATGGCTCGTCCCCGGGGCCCGCCGTCGCCGCGGGTGACCAGCCGCGCTGAGGAGACAGTCACCGGGCCGTCGTCGAGGACGACTCCCTCTCGGAGGCGGACGAGGGTCGCCTTGGTCGGCGTACCCTCCACTTCGGCGACGTACGTCTTGTCCACCTCGAAGGACGGATGTGCCATCCGCTGGGCGAACTCCCCGTCGTTGGTGAGCAGCAGCAGACCGTCGGTATCGGTGTCGAGCCGCCCGACGTGGAACAGCCGACCCCGCTCCGGAGCCTTCTCGTCGAGCACGTCCTGCAGCGTGCGCCGACCCTGGGGGTCGGACATGGTGGAGACGACGCCGCGCGGCTTGTTCAACACCACGTAGACATGCGAGGAGATCGGCGGCAGCCGCTGCCCCTCCACCCGGATCACGGCCGTGCGTGGATCGACCTTGGTGCCCAGTCGGGTGACCACCTCGCCATCGACCTCGACCAGTCCGGCCAGCATCAGCTCCTCGCACCGGCGGCGGGAGGCGACCCCGGACTGGGCCAGCAGCTTCTGCAGCCGGACCAGCTCAGCGTCGTCATCAGTCACTCCTCGATCCCGCCGGCGAAGGCGACCAGGTCGTCCTCGAGGTCGTCCATGTCGGGGAGGTACGGCGCCAGCTCGGGCAGCTCGTCGAGGGAGGTGACTCCGATCCGCTCCAAGAAGTAGCCGGTCGTGCGGTAGAGGGTGGCGCCGTGCTCGCCGTCGTGGCCGGCCTCCTCGACCAGTCCGCGGGTGAGCAGGGTGCGCATCACGCCGTCGACGTTGACGCCTCGGATCGCCGAGACCCGAGCGCGCGAGACGGGCTGCTTGTAGGCCACCACGGCCAGCGTCTCCAGCGCGGCCTGGGTGAGCCGGGCCTGCTGCCCGTCGAGGACGAACCCCTCGACCACGGGGGCGAACTCTTCCCGGGTGTAGAACCGCCAGCCGCCGGCGACGTTGCGCAACTCGAATCCGCGACCCTGCTGGGTGTACTCCTCCGCGAGAGCAGCCAGCGCCGCGGACACCTCGTCGACCGGGTAGCCCACCGCCGACGCGAGCGCGACCTGGTCGAGCGGCTCGTCGGCGACCATCAAGATGGCCTCCAACGACGGCCGCAGCGACGCCACCGGCACGGCCAGGGTCTCCTCGATGTCCAGGGTCTCCTCGAGGTTGGCCCGGCCCTGCTCCACGATCTCGCTCACGGTTGCTCCTCGCTCGCTGCCCCAGTTTCAGTGTCTGGCTCGGCCTCCGCCGTGTCGATTTCTGCGGGGTCCGTGTCTGTCTCGCCGTCGAACTCGTCGACGATGTCGATCTCGCCGTCCTCGCTGCCGGTCCACCGGATGGTGAGCTCACCCAGCGGGCTGACCTGCTCGAAGGCGACCGCGCCCTCCCGGAACAGCTCCAGCAGCGACAAGAAGCGGGCCACCGTCGTGAGCGTGTCCGGGGAGTCGCCACACAGCGCTCGGAAGGTCATCGTGCCCTGGCGCCGCAGTCGCTCCACCACGACCGCGGCCTGCTCGCGCACGCTGACCCGCGGGGCGTGGATGTGCTGCAGGGACAGCTCGGGGACCGGTTTGGGCTCCATCGCCTTCGCGGCCAGTCCGGCGAAGGCGTCCAGGCCGATGCCGATCAGCACCTCGGGGAGCAGCGTCGCGAACCGCTCCTCCAAGCCAACCGCGCGCGGATGCCGGCGAGACTCCCCCGCCAGTCGCTGCTCCAGCACGGTGGCGACCTGCTTGAACGCCCGATACTGCAGCAGCCGGGCGAAGAGCAGGTCTCGTGCCTCGAGCAGCGCGAGATCCTCCTCGTCCTCGACATCGCCCTGCGGCAGCAGCCGGGCCGCTTTGAGGTCGAGGAGCGTCGCGGCCACGAGCAGGAACGACGTGGTCTGCTCGAGGTCCCACACCTCACCGCCGGCCTTCACGTGCGCAATGAACTCGTCGGTGACCGTGGAGAGCGAGATCTCGGTGATGTCGAGCTTGTGCTTGGCGATCAGGTTGAGTAGCAGGTCGAACGGACCCTCGAAGTTGTCCAGGCGGACCTCGAACGCCGGCGCCGCACCCTCCGGCTCGCTGGTGGTCGTCAGCGGCTGCTCGGCCAGCTCGGTCATTCCTCGCTCAACCGTCGGACCAGGGCACTGTCGTCACCGCGGCTCTCGAACTCCTCCAGCACCAGTGCCAGCGCCTCGCGCACCAGCCGACCGCGGTCCACAGCGAGCCCATGCTGGGCGCGCAGCGCCAACCGGGTCTGCTCGAGATGCAGCAACTCGGCCGAGGTGACGTAGACCGTCATCTTCTCGTCGTGTCGGACTCGACCGCTGGGACGACGGCGCAACGGCTCGTCGGCCGCCTCCTGCTGGTCGGGCACCGCGCGGACGGGGCTGCTCGGCCCTGTGCTGTTCGAATCCGGGCCAGCCTCGGTCGGGCGGAACAGGTCGTCGGCGGTGGGCATGCTCACCCGTCGAGACACCGTGCCACCACCTCCTTGGCGAGTTGACGGTAGGCCTCCGCGCCGGTCGAGTCGGCGGCGTAGGTGGTGATCGGCTCACCGGCCACCGTGGAGTCGGAGAACTTGATGGTCCGCCGGATCACCGTGTGGAAGACCGCGTCGCCCCAGGCCTCGACCAACCGCTGCATCACCTCGCGGCCGTGCAGGGTGCGGCCATCGAACATGGTGCCGAGCACACCGTCGATCTCGAGGTCGGGGTTCAGCCGCTCGCGGACCTTGTCGATGGTGTTCTTCAGCAGCGCGACGCCGCGCAGGGCGAAGTACTCGCACTCCAACGGCACGATCACACCGTCGGAGGCGGTCAGCGCGTTGACGGTGAGAAGCCCGAGGGACGGCTGGCAGTCGATCAGGATGACGTCGTACTTCTCGATGGCCGGCTTGAGCACCCGCGCCAGCGTCTGCTCGCGCGCGACCTCGTGGACCAGCTGCACCTCGGCGGCAGAGAGGTCGATGTTGGAGGGCAGCAGGTCCATCCCGGGGACACCGGTCGGCACGATCACGTCGTCGACCGAGGTGCCCGGCTGCATGAGCAGGTTGTAGACGGTGTACTCCATCTCGTGCGGGTTCAACCCGAGCCCGACCGAGAGTGAGCCCTGGGGGTCGAAGTCGACGAGTAGCACCTTGCGGCCGTACTCCGCGAGGGTGGCGCCGAGGTTGATCGTCGTGGTGGTCTTGCCGACGCCGCCCTTCTGGTTGCACATCGCGATGACCCGCCCGTTGCCGTGCTCGGTGAGCGGGCGCGGTTCGGGGATCCGGGGCAGCGGTCGGCCGGTCGGTCCGATCGGTCGCGGTGCCTGGTCTTCCGACAGGTCCTCCGACTCCGGCGGGGGGAAGGGGATCGGCTCACTCATCGGGATCTGGCCTCCTGGGGAAGGGGGAGGGACGATCGAGGGGGTCAGGGGCGGCATGTCCGGAGCGTTCGCTCCCGGTTGCCCCCGATAACCCGAGAACGTTCCACCACCGTCCATGGGCACTCCTCATCGGTTTGTCGACTCGGCGACATTCGCGCCGTCTCGCGTCAGGCTAAGTCGGCGTGCTCGGCCCTCACAACACGACGCGCGGATACCCCCAGGACCGGCCGAAATCTGTTGAGGAGCCACGCCGAGAGTGCACAGCCTCGGCCCAGCTGTGGAGACAGCTGTGCACAGGGTGTGTCACCGGAGTTCGCGCAGCGCCGTCGTGGTGAGGACCAGCTCGCCGCAGGCGTCGGAGGCGTCGCAGTCGACGGTCGCCTCGAGCACCCAGTCATGGTGTCCGGCCGGGTCGGCGAGGGTCTGTCGGACCTGCCGCACTCGAGTGCCGTCGGCGTCCTGCTTCTCGACGCCGAGGTCGAGGTAAGCCGGGCCGCGCGCGTCGGCGTCGGTGCCGATCGACTCGTGCTGGGCGTAGTAGGCCTCCAGCGCGGTGTCCCACACTGCGCGAGTCATCACCACCTCGTGCGGTGGGTCGCTCTTTTCGGCGACCTCCAGCTCCATTCGCTCCAGTCCCGCCGGGTCGTCGCGGGCGCAGAGCTCCACGCGCGCGAACAGAGCGTTGCGGATCATCACCGCGAAGGTCCGCTCCTGACCCGACAGCGGTCTCGGCGGCGCGGGGGCGGCCAACCGCTCGCGGGCGTGCTCGGGGTCGGTGAGCGACTCCCACTCGTCCAGCAGCGAGGAGTCCGTCTGGCGCACCGTCTCCCCCAGCCAGTCGATCAACTCGTCGAGCTCGGGCGGGCGGTGCGCCTCGGGGACGGTCTGACGCAGCGTGCGGTAGGCGTCGCTGAGGTAGCGGAGCAGCAGCCCCTCGGACCTGGCGATCCGGTAGCGGGCCACCATGTCGGTGAAGCCCATCCCCTGCTCCCACATCTCCCGCACCACCGACTTGGGCTCCAGGGCATGGGCGCTGACCCAGGGATGGCTCTGCCGGTAGAGCTCGAAGGTCGCCTCCAACAGCTCCGCCAGCGGTTGCGGCCAGGTCACCTCCTCGAGCAGCCGCATCCGCTCGTCGTAGTCGATGCCGTCGGCCTTCATCTCCTCCACCGCCGCCCCACGGGCGGCGAACTGTTGGGCGACCAGCACCTGTCGGGGCGAGTCCAAGACGGCTTCGATGACCGAGACCACGTCGAGCGGATAGCTCGGTCGCTCCGGGTCGAGGACGTCGAGGGCGGCGAGCGCGAAGTGGGCGAGCGGTTGGTTGAGGGCGAAGTCCTCGGGCAGGTCCACGGTCAGCACGTAGCGGCGACCGAACTCGTCGGGCTGGTCCAAGCGGGTGACCACTCCGGAGCGGACCAGGCTGCGGGTCAGCCGAAGCGCTCGCCGGGCGAGCCGGAGCTGGTTGCGTCGCGACTCGTGGTTGTCGGTGAGCAGGCGGCGCAGGACCGGGAAGGCGTCCTCTTCGCGAGCCAGCACGTTGACCACCATCGCGTTGTCGACCTTCATCCGTGACGGCAGCGGCTCGGGTGCACCCGAGACCAGCTTGAGATAGGTCTGCTCGCTCCACACCACGGCACCCTCGGGCGGTCGCTTGAGCTGCGCCTTGCTGCGCTTCTTGGGGTTCGCAGCGTTCTTGGCCTCCGCTTTCGCCTTGGCGCGTTCGTTCTCGATGACGTGCTCGGGCGCCTGGACGACGACGTACCCCGCGGTGTCGAAGCCGGCCCGCCCGGCGCGGCCGGCGATCTGGTGGAACTCGCGGGTGCGCAGCACCCGCTGCCGATTGCCGTCGAACTTGGCGAGTCCGGTGAAGAGCACGGTCCTGATCGGGACGTTGATGCCGACCCCGAGGGTGTCGGTGCCGCAGATGACCCGGAGGTGGCCGGACTGGGCGAGAGTCTCTACGAGGCGGCGATAGCGGGGCAGCATGCCGGCATGGTGGACGCCGATGCCAGCTCGGAGGAGCCGGGACAGCGTCTTGCCGAAGCCGGCTCCGAACCGGAAGCCGCCGATCGCCTCGCTGCGGGCCTGGCGGGTGGCCTTGTCCTCGGTGAACGGCGGTCGGGCGAGCAGCGACGTGGCGTGCTCGACGGCGGCCGCCTGGGTGAAGTGGACGACGTAGACAGGCCCCTGGCCGGTGGTGAGGAGCTCCTCGAGCGTGTCGCCGAGCGGCTCCAGCGACCAGGCGAAGCTCAATGGGACCGGGCGCTCGGCGTCGTCGACCACCGCGGTGGTCCGGCTGGTACGCCGAGTCAGGTCGGCCGCGAGCTCGCGGACGTCACCCAGGGTGGCCGACATCAGCAGGAACTGGCTCGACGTGAGCTCCAGGAGCGGCACCTGCCAGGCCCAGCCGCGGTCCGGCTCGGCGTAGAAGTGGAACTCGTCCATCACCACCAGGCCCGCATCGGCGTGGTCCCCCTCTCGCAGGGCGATGTTGGCGAGCACCTCGGTGGTGCAGACGATGATCGGCGCGTCGGCGTTGACCGCCGCGTCCCCGGTGAGCATGCCGACCTGGTCGGCTCCGAACCAGGCGCAGAGGTCGAAGAACTTCTCACTGACCAGGGCTTTGATCGGTGCGGTGTACCACGCTCGTCGGCCCTCGGCGAGGGCTCCGGTGATCGCTCCGGTGGCCACCAGCGACTTGCCCGATCCGGTCGGTGTCGCGAGCACGACGTTGCCGCCGCCGAAGAGCTCGATCAGCGCCTCGTCCTGGTGCGGATAGAGGCTGAGCCCCCGGGCGGAGACGCGGGCGGTGAAGGCGTCGTACGCCTCGTCGGTGGAGGTCATCGGCCGATCCGCGTCAGCGTGCCCGCGGGTGCGCGGTGGCGAACACCTCGCGCAGGTTGTCGACGGTGACCAGGGTGTAGACCTGCGTCGTGGTGACCGAGGCGTGTCCGAGCAGCTCCTGGACAACCCTCACATCGGCGCCTCCCTCCAGCAGATGCGTGGCGAAGGAGTGCCGCATCGTGTGGGGCGAGACGTCCCGCGTCACCCCAGCACGCTGCACGGCTCGGCTGAGCACCGCCCAGGCGCTCTGCCGGGACAGCCGGCCACCGCGCGCGTTGAGGAACATCGCGGGGGTGCCCCGACCAGCGGCCACCAGCTCTGGTCGGCCACGGACCAGGTAGGCCGTCACCGCCTCTCTCGCGAACGAGCCCACCGGCACCAGCCGCTGCTTGCTGCCCTTCCCGCGCAGCAGCACGGTGCCGTCCTCCAGGTCGAGGTCGTCGACATCCAGGCCGACCGCCTCGGAGATCCGGGCACCGGTGCCGTAGAGCACCTCCAACAGGGCCCGGTCCCGAAGCGCCAGCGTCGTGCCGGGAGCCCCGGCGGCCTCCAAGATCGCCTCGACGTCAGACAGGGGCAGTGCTTTGGGCAGCCGCTTGGCGGGCGAGGGCGGCCGCACGGCAGCGGCGGGATCGGTCTGGGCCAGACCGTCCCGAACGGCAAACTTGTGGAAGCCGCGGACCGCCACGACCGTCCTCGCCGCGGACGAGGCACCGAGCGGCGGATGATCGGCGTCGCCCTCACGCAGTCTCATCAAGAAGTCGGACACAGTGGCCTCGGTGACCTCGTCCAGGGTTCCGATGCCGTGCGCATCGAGATGCTCCAGGTAGCGGCGCAGGTCGCGGCGGTACGACGACAGCGTGTTGGCCGCCAACCCCCGCTCGACCGCCAAGTGGTCGAGGTAGGTCCGCACGGCCCGGGCGAGCCCGGTGCTGGTCGCCGGGTCAGCCAAGCACGCTCTCCAGGGAGACGGCGCTCATCTGGTGCGCCTCGCCAACGGGATCGTTGGTGAGCTGGCCGGCGTGCGTGTTGAGGCCCTTGGCGAGCGAGGCGTCGGCTCGACAGGCCTGCTGCCAGCCCTTGTCGGCCAACGCGACCGTGAACGGCAACGTCGCGTTGGTCAGCGCGTAGGTCGAGGTGTTCGGCACCGCACCCGGCATGTTCGCCACGCAGTAGAAGATCGAGTCGTGCACCTCGAAGGTCGGCTCGGCGTGCGTGGTCGGATGGGTGTCCTCGAAGCAGCCGCCTTGGTCCACCGCGATGTCGACCAGCACCGAGCCCGGCTTCATCTGCGCCACCAAGTCGTTGGTGACCAGCTTCGGTGCCTTCGCACCCGGGATCAGCACCGCCCCAATCACCATGTCGGCCTCCATCACCTGCTGCTGGATGGCCAGCTTCGACGACGCCAGGCCGTGCACCCGGTTGTTGTAACGCCAAAACGACATCCGCAGCTTGTCCAGATCGGTATCCAACAGCGTGACATCGGCACCCATCCCCAACGCGATGTTGGCGGCGTTCTGCCCCGAGACACCAGCTCCGATGATGACGACCTTCGCATTGGCGACACCGCCCACCCCGCCCATCAGCACACCGCGACCGCCCTGGGCCTTCATCAGCGAGTAGGCACCCACCTGCGGCGCCAGACAGCCCGCGACCTCCGACATCGGATACAGCAGCGGCAGGCCACCTGAAGGCAGCTGCACGGTCTCGTAGGCGATCGCGGTCACCCGCCGGTCGAGCAGTTCCTGGGTCAGCGGCTGGTCGGCGGCCAGGTGGAGGTAGGTGAACAGCACCAGCCCGTCCCGCATCCGGTGATACTCCTCGGCGATCGGCTCCTTGACCTTCAACACCATGTCGACGCTGCCCCACACGTCGTCGGCGCTGTCGAGGATCGTGGCCCCCTCCGCGACGTACTCCTCGTCGCTGATCTGGGACCCGAGCCCGGCACCTCGCTCCACCAAAACCTGATGGCCATGCGCGGTGAGCTCGTGCGCGCCGACCGGGGTCAACGCCACCCGATACTCGTGGTTCTTGACTTCCTTGGGAACGCCGATCTTCAAGGCATCGCTCCTCTATCGCCCCACGCCACACCGTTGTGTCGTGCGAGGACAACCTACTCGCTCGGGCCGCCCGGCGCGGGGTCCCCGGTGGGTACGGCGGCGTTACGGTGGCCTGCATGACCAACGCTTCGCCGGCCAGCCTGACCCAGGAGGAGGCCGCCGCTCGGGCGGAGCTGCTCCGGATCCGTCGCTATGACGTCTCGGTCGACCTCACCGGGCTCCTCGAGGGCGACACCGTGGAGGCGATCTCGACGATCACCTTCGACTGCGCCGATCCCGGCTCGACCACCTTCGTGGACTGCGTTGCGGAGGTCCGATGGGCCACGCTCAACGGGGAACCACTCGATCCCGCCAGCGTGGCGCGGGGGCGGCTGCCGCTGCCGAGGCTGGCAGCAGAGAACGTGCTCGTGGTGGCGAGCGCTCAGGCCGACACCCACACCAGCGCGGGGATCCTGCGCACCGTCGACCCGAGCGACAAGTTGGTCTATGTCTGGATGTCCTTCGAAGCCGACGACGCGCGGCGGGTCTGGGCCTGTTTCGACCAGCCCGATCTGAAGGCTCCTCACGCGTTCAGGGTCACCGCACCGGAGTCGTGGACGGTGACCTCCAACACCGCACCCGACGAGGTCGCTCCCACGATGGACGCGGCTCGGGTCTGGCTGTTCCCCGACACGCCGCCACTGTCGACGTACGTCGTTGTCATCAACGCCGGCCCCTTCCACGCCATCCGGCGCGAGGTGGATGGCCACAGTCTCGGGCTCTACAGCCGCCAGTCGACCCGAGCGTTCCTGGAGCGGGACGCCGACGAGCTCTTCGAGGTGACCACTCGCGGTCTGGCCTTCTTCGGCGACCGGTTCGGGCGGCCGTTCCCCCAGCAGCGCTACGACCAGGTGTTCGTGCCCAACATGGGTGGCGCGATGGAGAACTGGGGCTGCGTGACGTGGACCGACGCGGTGCTGTTCCGCTCCACGCCGACCTATGGTGAGCGGGCGATGCGGGCCTGGGTGCTGCTGCACGAGATGGCGCACATGTGGTTCGGCGACCTGGTCACGATGCGGTGGTGGGACGACCTGTGGCTGAACGAGGCCTTCGCCTCCTGGGCAGCGACCTGGTGCGGGGTGAGCGTCACCGAGTTCACCGACGGCTGGGCGACCTTCCTGGCCGGCCGCAAGCTGAGGGGCTACCGGATGGACGCCTCACCGGCGACCCACCCGATCCGCGGCTCCGTGCCCGACGTGGCGGCAGCGATGGCCAGCTTCGACGCCATCACCTACCAGAAGGGCGAGGCGGTGCTGAAGCAGCTGGTCGCCCACGTCGGGGAGGACGCCTTCGTCGAGGGACTGCGCTCCTACTTCGCCGACCACGCCTGGGGCAACGCGCGGCTGGCCGACCTGACCGGCGCCGTGGGCCGGGCAGCCGGCCGCGACTTGGGCGAGTGGACCAGGCTCTGGCTGGACACCGCCGGCACGGACACCATCTCGCTACGACTGGACGACGGCTCCGGGGTGTTGGAGCTGACCGGCCCGGACGGTGGATCGCCACGGCCACACACGCTGGCGATCGGCAGCTACCGAGATCACGGCGACGGCCTTGCGCTGATCGGCAGCACCCTGGTCGAGCTGACCAACTCGGGCCAGACGGTCCCTTTGTCCGCGGCGACGCTGCACGTGGTCAACGACGACGATCTCACCTTCGCCGCCGTCCGTCCCGACCCCGGGTCACTGGAGTGGATGCTGGCGCGGGCCGGCGACCTGCCCCGGCCGATCACCCGGGCCGTGGCGGTGGTGGCCGCCTGGGACCTGCTGGCGCGGGGTGAGCTCGGCGCCAACCGCTTCTTGGCCTGTGTGCTCGGCGTGCTCGCAACCGAGCGGGCGCCCGGTGTCGTCGCGCCGTTCCTCGGCCTCGCCACCACCGCGGCCGAGGAGTGGAGCCCGGCGGGCTCGGTCGCCTCCGCACGCAGTGCCGTCGCCGACGCTGCTCTGGGGTTGGTCGGCGATCCCGACCTGCGCGCAGAGGCGCTTCGCACGTTGGCAGCCTCGGCCACGACTGACGCCCACTTCGACACGCTCGCGGCGGCGACCGACGACCCAGACCTGGCCTGGCGGGTGCTGGTCCGCCGGGCCGAGCTCGGTGAGTACGACGCCGCGGCCGTCTCGGCGCTGGTCGAGCGCGATCCGGACCCCGAGGCGGCCGCCCGAGCGCTCACCGTCCGGGCCGCCCTAGCCGATCCCGTTGCCAAGGAAGAAGTCTGGGAGGCGGTGTTCGTCGACCGCGCCGTCCATGCCGGCATGCCGCTGCAGCGCGTGGCAACGGCCTTCTGGCGGCCCGACCAGGACGACGTCCTGATGCCGTTCGCACAGCGCTACCTCGACACCCTCCGCGAGCTCGGCTCCGGCGGCATGCTCGAGCTGGGGTCCCTGGCGCGCGCCATGTTCCCCCGCACCGCCGACGCCACCTTCCTCGTCCGATCCGAGGCGATGGCCGCCGACCCCGAAACGCCGCCGATGCAGGTTGCCCTGCTCCGCGAGCTCTCCGACTCCCTTGCCCGGCAGCTGCGGGCGCGAGCGGCTACTGCGGATCGATCGGGAACCTGAGCTCCTTCTGGCGCTCGACGGCGGCGCCGACCAGGCCCTTGAAGAGCGGGTGGGGGCGGGTGGGACGGGATCGGAGCTCGGGGTGGGCCTGGGTGGCGACGTAGTAGGGGTGCACGTCGCGCGGGAGCTCGATGAACTCCACCAGGTCGAGGTCGGGGTTGGTGCCGGAGAACACCAGCCCGGCGGACTCCAGCTGCTCGCGGTAGTCGTTGTTGACCTCGTAGCGGTGGCGGTGACGCTCCTCGACCGAGCCGGCGCCGTACTGCTCGCGCACCAGTGAGCCCGGAGCCAGGTCGGCCGGGTAGAGCCCGAGCCGCATGGTGCCGCCCAGGTCACCGGCGCCGTCGACGAAGGACTTCTGCTCCTCCATGGTGGCGATCACCGGCTCGGGGCAGTCGGGGTCGAACTCGGTGGAGGCGGCCTTCTCCAGGCCGGCGACGTTGCGGGCGAACTCGATCACCATGCACTGCAGGCCGAGGCAGAGGCCCAAGGTCGGGATGCCGTGCGTGCGGGCGTAGGTGAGCGCGCCCAGCTTGCCCTCGATGCCGCGGATCCCGAAGCCGCCCGGCACACAGATGGCATCGACGTCCTCGAGGTTGCGGCGAGCGCCGGCGGGCGTCTCGCACTCGTCGGACTGGATCCACCGCACGTGCACCTTCGCCTCGTGGGCGAAGCCACCGGCGCGGAGCGCCTCGACGACGGAGAGGTAGGCATCAGGGAGGTCGATGTACTTCCCGACCAGCGCGATGGTGACCTCCTCCTTGGGATGGTGCACGCGACGGAGCAGGTCGTCCCAGACCGTCCAGTCGACGTCACGGAAGGGCAGCCCGAGGCGGCGCACGACGTAGGCGTCGAGGCCCTCGCGGTGGACGACCTTGGGGATGTCGTAGATCGACGGCGCGTCCGCGGCGGTGATGACCGCCTCCTCGTCCACGTCGCACATCAGCGAGATCTTCCGCTTGATGCCCTCGGGGATCTCGCGGTCGGCGCGGCAGACGATGGCGTCGGGCTGGATGCCGATGGAGCGCAGCGCGGCGACGGAGTGCTGGGTCGGCTTGGTCTTCAGCTCCCCCGACGGACCGATATAGGGCACCAGGCTGACGTGCAGGAAGAAGCAGTTGTCCCGGCCGATGTCGTGGCGGACCTGGCGGGCCGCCTCCAGGAACGGCAGCGACTCGATGTCGCCGACGGTGCCGCCGATCTCGGTGATGACCACGTCGGCCGGTTCGCCCTCGCCGGCGGTGGCCATGGCACGGATGCGTTCCTTGATCTCGTTGGTGATGTGCGGGATGACCTGCACGGTGTCACCGAGATAGTCGCCGCGGCGCTCCTTGGCGATCACCGAGGAGTAGACCTGTCCGGTCGTGACGTTGGCGACCTGGTTGAGATCGGTGTCGAGGAACCGCTCGTAGTGGCCAATGTCGAGGTCGGTCTCCGCGCCGTCGTTGGTCACGAAGACCTCGCCGTGTTGGAACGGGTTCATCGTCCCAGGGTCGACGTTGAGATAAGGGTCCAACTTCTGCATGGTGACCCGGAGACCACGCGACTTCAGCAGGCTGCCGAGGCTGGACGCCGTCAGGCCTTTGCCGAGTGAGGAGGCGACTCCCCCGGTGACGAACACATGCTTGGTGGGGGGCGCTACCTTCACGGGTTTCTAGCCTACCGCAGGCCGACCGCACCGTCGGCGCCCGCCGCACCGAACGAGCCACCCTTGCTGGCCGGCCATTGGGTCAGCGTCAGCACCGTGGTGACCTGACCGGCGGCGCCGTCTGCTCCGTCGACAGTGGCGACCTGCTCGGCCGCGGGGTCCTCGCGCAGCCTCTCCAACGTGCCGGTGTCTCCTCCGCTCGCGACCACCACGCCGGCCGCGTGGCTGGCCAGTCCGGTCACCAACCCTGCGTAGATCGGGTCGGCGTCGGTGCCGGAGTCGTCGCCGAGCAACAGCACGGCGTACGACGCCCGCCCGGTCGCCTTGCCCGTCGAGGTGACCAGACCCGCGCCGTCGAGACTGCTCAAGATCGTGGTCGACCGGTCGCCCAGCTCTGCGCTGCCGGTCGCCTCGGTGCTGGCAACCGCCGTGCCTAGGAGCTCGCCGAGCCGGTCGTAGGTCGCGGCGTCACTCGACACCGTGCCGTCTGGGAGCTGGGTCATCAACTGACTGCCCAATGTGTCGACCAGGGTCTTCTCGCCGGGATCGACCAGGTTGGCCTGGACCGCGTAGCTGCCGGTCACCTTCCCGCCCGCGGCGGCCACCTGCTTGGCGAGGGCGTTGCGGGTGGTGTCGGACGCACCTGGGAAGGAGATCAGCACGACGCCGCGCTTGGCCAGACCGTCGGCGTAGAGGCGGGCCGCGCCTTGCTCGGCAAACGAGTCGGCGAATGCTTCAGCGCGGGCGGCATCCTTGGTGTCCGCTGACGACGGCGAAGCGGTGGAGTCGCTCCGGCCCAGGTCCGAAAGCGGCCCGCCACCCAGGACGACGCCGGCGGCCAGGGAGAGCAGCACGGCGACCAGGGAGACGATGTGGTAGCGGAAGGAGATCACGAGAACAGTCCTTGGATGTCGTCGAGGAGGCTGCGGAAGAGCGGCTCGGCGTCGTGCACCCACTGTTGACCAACCGGCGTGGTGGCGACGGCTACGGCCAGCGCGAGGAGTCCGGCGAGCAGCACGACCATCAGGTGCCAGGCTCGAACGCGTCCGGAGTAGAGCACCGGCACCGCGCGGGCGTCGACGAGCTTCTCCCCCACCGCGAGGCGGGTCAGATAGGTGCTGGCGAGCGCGGGATGCCGACGGTCGAGCAGCTCCTCGATGGTGGCGGGAAGGCCGACGCCGACGATGACAGAGGCCCCACCGTGGTGGGCGAGCAGCAGGGCCAGGTCCTCCGGAGCGGCTCCGGTCTGGCAGAAGACCGGGCGGAGTCCGCGGCGCTCGAAGGTTTCGGCGGCACCTCCGGACCCAGGGTCGACGCGGACCACCACGTCCTTGGCTGCCTTGAGCAGCTTGTCGGCGGGCTGCTCGGCGTCGTCGCCGCGGGCATCGACGACGACCACGTCAGCCTTGAGCCTGGCGGCGGTCACCGCCTCCACGCCGCGGTGCACGGCGATGAGCACGGCATCGTTCTCCCGCACGAAGCGCGCGACCCGGGCCAGCTCGTCGTCGTGGTCGAGGGATCGGGTGACCACCACCGGCCGCTTGGAGAGACGGGTGCGGAGCGTGGGCAAACCCTCGCCCTCGAGGAGTAGCGCCTCCTCACGGCGCACGAACTCCAAGCTGTTGCGAGTGAAGCTGTCGAGTTGGGCGGCCATGCCGATGCGGGCTTCGGCCATGTCGTCGCGCACGGCTTCGGCATCCACCTGGCGACCGGCCGCGACCAGCTGCTCGTCCAGGTAGAGCTCGCCGTCGTGGAGCCGCACCGCCGCGCCATCGCGCACCGCACTGAGCGCCTCGCTGCCCACCCGATCGACCACGGGCAGACCGGCGTCGACCAACACCTCGGGCCCGAGGTTGGGATAGCGACCCGACGTCATCGGTGCTGCGTTGACCACGGCTGCCGCGCCGGCCTCGACCAGAGCCTGGGCGGTGACCCGGTCGAGGTCGATGTGATCGAGCACGGCGATGTCACCTGGCCGCAGCCGGGAGATCAGCGAGGAGGTGCGCCGGTCCACGCGCGCGGGTGCGCTGAGCCCGGGAACGTCGGAGGGAGTGCGTGAGCGAACGGGGAATCTCATGGCGGTGCCATGGTTTCACCGCGGGGTGGCCGGTCAGCGGATCTGCGACGGCTCCGCGCGTCGGCCGGTGGGCCTCCGGTCAGGCGCCGCTGCGGGCACCGTCGAGCAGCTCCTGCGCATGCTGCAGCGCGGCCTCGGACTCCTCGACTCCGGCCAGCATCCGGGACAGCTCTCGGACCCGCGCCTCGTCGTCCAGGACGGTCAGGCCGGAGGTGGTGACGCTGCCGTCGCTGGCCTTCTCGACGACCACGTGGCGATCGGCTGCCGCCGCCACCTGGGGCAGGTGGGTGACCACCAGGACCTGAGCGCTCCGGGCGAGCTGCGCGAGTCGGCGACCGACTTCGATCGCAGCTCGGCCGCCGACCCCGGCATCGACCTCGTCGAAGACGAAGACCGGCACCGGACTGGTCGCAGCCAACGACACCTCCAGGGCCAGCATCACTCGGGACAGCTCACCGCCTGAGGCACCCTTGGTCAGCGGGCGGGGCTCGGCGCCGACGTTGGCCGCGAGGAGGAACTCCACCTCGTCGACGCCGTGCGGCCCGAATCGTTGATCGGGCCCCTCCCCGTCGTGTTGTCGCACGACGATCTCCAACCGAGCCGACGGCATCGCGAGCAGGGCGAGCTCCCCGGTCACCTCCTGGGCCAGCACCGCGGCGGCCCGGGTCCGGCTCGCCGAGAGCGCGGTGGCAGCTTGACCGAGCTTCGCGCGCAACTCGGCGCGCTCGCCCTCGAGGTCGGCGATGGTGGAGTCGGTGGAGTCGAGTTCCAGCAGCCGACGGCTGCCCGACTCCGCCCAGTCGAGCACCTCGGCCACGGTCTGGCCGTACTTCCTGGTCAGGGCGGTGAGCGCGGCGCGTCGTTCGGACACTGCCGCCAGCCGGATGGGGTCGGACTCGATGCCACTGGAGTAGGACGCCACGTCGGTCGCCAGATCGGAGAGCAGGTAGCTGAGCTCGGCGAGTCGGTCGGCGAGTGCGGCGGCCTCGGTGTCGTGCTCTCGGACACCGTCCAGCGCGGATCGGGCAGCTGCGACGGCACTCAGCGCGTCAGCAACGCCCTCGTCGCTCGACAGGGCGTCCCTGGCCTGGGTCGCCGCTGCCCGCAAGGTGTCGGCGAAGCCGAGCCTGGACTCTTCAGCGGCCAGCTCGTCGTCCTCGCCCGGACGTGGCTCGACCGTCTCGATCTCGGCCAGCCCGAAGCGGAGCAGGTCGGCCTCCTGGGCCCGCTCACGCGCGCTGGTGACCATCTCGGTGAGCTCCCGCTCGACGGACTGGAGTCGCGCATAGAGCTCCGCGTAGCCACGCAACAGCGCACCGTGCTCGGGGCCCGCGAAGCTGTCGAGCGCCACCCGTTGCGCCTGGGCGCGCAGCAAGCGGTGCTGGTCGGACTGCCCGTGCACCGCCACCCACGGCTCGGTGACCTCGGCCAGCGTCGCCACCGGGACACTCGCCCCTCCGACGAACGCACGGGAGCGGCCCTCGGCGGAGATGTTGCGGGCCACCACCACCCGGTCGTCCTCCACCACGCCACCGGCTGCCTCGACCGCCTCGGCCAGCCCCTGGACGGCGCTGGCGTCCAGCACCCCCTCCACGCGGGCCGACCGGGCACCGGTGCGCACGGCACCGGAGTCTGCTCGGGCGCCCAGCAGCAGTCCCAGCGCGGTGACCACCATGGTCTTGCCTGCTCCGGTCTCACCGGTGACGACGGTCAGCCCCGGTCCGAGCTCGAGCACCGAGGCCTCGATGACACCCAGGGAGGAGATCCGGAGCTCCTCAAGCATCGCTGTCACCTGCGGCTCGGCGTCGACGCTCCGCGGCGCCCCGCCAGCCCTCCACCGGCAGGTCGAACTTCTTGACCAGCCGGTCGGTGAACGGCGCCTCTTGCAGCCGCACCAACCGGACCGGGGCGTCACCGCGGCGCACCTCCACCCGCGCACCGGGAGGCAGGTCCACGGTCCGTCGACCGTCACACCACACCACACCGGAGCCGTCGGCTCCGTCCACCAGCTCGATCACGACCAAGGAGTCCGGACCGACCACCATCGGTCGGGCGAAGAGAGCGTGGGCGCTGATCGGCACCACCAGCAGTGCGTCGACTCCGGGCCACACGATCGGGCCACCGGCAGAGAAGCTGTAGGCGGTCGACCCGGTCGGAGTCGCGCAGACGACGCCGTCACATCCCCAGCGCGACACGGGGTGACCGTCGATGCCGACGATCACCTCGAGCATCCGCTGCCGCGCCGACTTCTCGACGCTCGCCTCATTGAGAGCGAACGTCTGCGCCACGACCGTCTTGTCCTGCAGGACGGTGACGTCCAGGGTCAGCCGGTCCTCGGTGAAGTAGCGCCCTGACACGACGGCTTCGACGATCCGGTCGGCGTCCTCGTGCTCCACCTCGGCGAGGAAGCCAACGTGTCCGAGATTGACCCCGAGAAGCGGAGTCCCGCAGCCTCGGGTGAGCTCGACCGCGCGCAGCAGGGTGCCGTCGCCACCGAGGACGACCGCCACCTCACAGTCGGCGGCGGCATCCTCATCGCCGTCGGCGATGTCGAGCGGCGGACTGAACGCGACCGGGTCGATGCCGAGCTCGGCCGCGTCCTCGGCGACCAGTCGGACGACCAGGCCATGCTCGGTCAGCCTCGCGCAGAAGTCGCGGGCCACCGCGCGCGCGTCTGGCCGGCGCGAGTTGGCCACCAGCAAGACGCGGCGCACCTGGGTCGCGCGGGCGTCGGTCACGAGTCCACCTTTTCACCCGGCACCGTCGGCGTCGTGGAGCGTGCCACCTCGTCACGGATATCGAGGTCATCGACGGTCCGCGGTCCCCGGTGGAGCCAGACGAAGAACTCGACATTGCCGGACGGGCCGGGCAAGGGACTGGTGGTGACCTGCCGTGCCCCCCAGCCTCGCTCGGCGGCCGCCTCGACCACCCCGATCACCGCGTCTGCCCGATCGGTGAGGTCGCGGACCACGCCACCCTTGCCCAGGCGCTCCCGGCCCACCTCGAACTGTGGCTTGACCATCACCACCAGGTCGCCGTCCGGCTCGGTGACACCGATCAACGGGTCCAGCACCAGTGCCAGCGAGATGAAGGACAAGTCACCCACCACCAGGTCGACCGGCCCACCAATCAGCTCGGGCGTCAGCTGCCGGACGTTGGTGCGGTCGAGCACCCGCACCCGGTCATCCTGCTGGAGCCGCCAGACGAGCTGGCCGTAGCCGACGTCGACCGCCACCACCTCGGCCGCTCCGTGTCGGAGCAGGACGTCGGTGAAGCCACCGGTGGAGGCGCCCGCGTCGAGACAACGGCGCCCGCTCACGCGCAGGCCGTTGGGTTCGAACGCTGCCAGGGCACCGGCCAGCTTGTGGCCACCACGGGAGGCGTAGTCGGGGCGATCAGGGTCGGCCCGCACCACGATCGCGACATCGGTGGTCACCGCCGTCGCGGGCTTGCGAGCGACCATGCCGCCGACCCGCACGTTCTCGCCCCGGATCAGCTCCGCGGCATGCTCACGCGACCGGGCCAGACCCCGGCGCACCAGCTCGGCATCCAGCCGCAGACGGCGGGGAGGCACGCTCACTCAGGACTCCGGGGGCGCCTCGAGCGCCTCGCGGAGCGCCTCGTGGGCCTTCTCGAAGACCGCGAGGTGCTCGGCCACGGGCAGGTCGTCCAGCCCGGCCAGGTCGTCGAGGACCCCGTCCACGCGGGGGTTGCCGGTCCGCAGCTCGGGCTGCCCGAGTCCGGGCTGGTCGACGTCGTGGTCGACCTCGTCCGGTTGATCGAGCTTGTCGAGACCCTCCTCCATGCTGGTCACCCTAACCCCGGCCAGTGGGCTCGAGCAGTGTCACGCCGTCGATGTCCACCGCGGCGCCGGTCAGGTCCAGATGCTGCCAGGCTGCCGAGGCCACCACTCGCCACCAGTCGTCCGCCCCACCCTCACCGGTGACGGCCAGGCGCCCGTCGCTCACCACGGCCTGCCAACCACCAGAGCTCCACCGGCTGCCAGAACCGTCCAGCGGCTGCTCCTCGACCACAGGCTGCGGCTTCAGCAGGCCGGTGAGCTCGGTGGCGACGTACGTCGGACGCTGGTGAGGCGGCGCCGTGACCACCTCGGGGAGCTGGCTCACCCCGGTCATCACCAGCAGGGAGTCCAGGCCGGCGTGGTAGGCACCTTCGATGTCGGTGTCTAGTCGGTCGCCGACCATCAACGGTCGACGACCCCCGACCCGCCGGAGCGTCTCGTCGAACAGGGGCCGGGCCGGCTTGCCTGCCACCTCGGGCTCGACGCCGGAGAACTGGGAGAGCATCCGCACCATCACGCCATGTCCAGGTGCGGTGCCGAACGACGTCGGCAGGGTGAGGTCGGTGTTGCTGGCGACCCACCAGACCCCGTCGCGGATCAGCACGGCGGCCCGCATCACGTCCCGCCAGACCACGTCCGGGCCATAGCCGGTGACCACAGCGGCGACCGACCCGTCGTCGGTCGTCTCGCGCACGGGGACCAGTGCCTCCTCGACCAGCGCTCGGGCGAGACCCTCGGCGCCCAGCATCAACACCCGGCTCTCGGGTGGGAGGCGAGCGGCGAGCAGTCGGGCTGCAGCCTGGGCGGAGGTGACGATGTCGTCCTCCCAGGCCTGCACTCCCATCCGGACCAGATTGCGGGCAACCGCGTCCGGCGGTCGGGAGGCGTTGTTGGTGATGAAGGCGATGCGAGCGCCCGAGTCGCGGAGGGCCGCGATCGTCTCCGGTGCACCCGGGACGGGCTTGCCGCCGATGTAGACCACACCATCGAGGTCGAACATGGTCAGGTCGTACGCCTCACACGGCGGGACCCCAGAGCTCCCCAACACTGTTTCCCTCCTCCTCTAGCATGCACTCGATGGACGACGCCGTGGTGGTCCCGCCACCTCACCTGGGGAAACCGCTGCGCCTGCTGCCATTTCGAGGGCTGTCGCTCACCCCACGTCGGGTCGGAGACCCTGCCGCAGTGGGCGCGCTCGCCCGACCCTATCGCGACGCGCCGGCCCGACTCGCGCTGTGGGAACGCACCGGTCGGGTGTGGCGAGATCGCGATCCGGCGATCTATCTGCACGAGTACTCCGTCGACGGGATGGTGGTGCGCGGGATCGTCGCTGCCCTCGACCTAGCCCACCGCTCCGCCGACCCAGCCGACCGGGCGGTGCTGCCCCATGAGGGCGTGCATCCGGGGCAGGTCGACCAGTTGGCGCGCCGGATGCGACGGATGTCGCTCAACCCGGCGCCCATCCTGTTGGTCCACCGGGGCAGCGCCGAGGTGCGCGCCGCCCTGGACGAGCTGGCCACCGGGCCGGCGCTGCGCAACTTCGCCGACCGGCGTGGTCATCGCCACCGGGTCTGGGCGCTGCGCGACCCCGACAGCCAGGAGGTGCTCTCCGGGGTGCTGGAGTTGGCCACGCCGGTGATCGCGGACGGGCACCATCGCTACGCCGCCACGCTTCGCCTGCAACAGGAACGACCGGGCACGGCCTGGGACCTGGGTCTGGCCATGCTGGTGGACCAGGACGACACTCCCCTCTTCCTGGGCGCGATCCATCGCATCGTGCAGGGCCTGCGGCTCGACGCCCTCGAGCGCGTGCCCAACGACGTCGCGGTCGTGCGCCGCTATGCCACCGACGGCGCTCTCCAAGAGCTCGGTTCGCACACGCTGGTCGCCACCGACGGTCAGGGCTGGGCCACCCTCCAGCTCACGATCCCCGAAGGGCGGACGGCGGTCGACGTGCTGCACGAGTCGCTGCTACCGGCCATCGGGGTCGACCCCGCCGTGGTGACCTATCACCATCAGGTCGCCGACGCACTACAGCGAGTGCGCCCCCGTCGCGACGTCGCCATCGTGATGCCGGCGCTCGACTTCGACCAGGTGCACCAGATCGTCGCCCACGACCGACTGCTGCCCGAGAAGGCCACCTCGTTCCAGCCCAAGCCCGCCCTCGGCGTGCTGATGCGCTCGCTGCGCGACGGGTGACCGGTGGGTCGCCGCCCGCGGGTCGATCAGCGCTTCAGGTCCTTGAGCACCTGCTGGGAGGCGAACCGGCCCGGAGCCCCGATCACGCAGCCACCAGGGTGGGTGCCGGACCCGCACTGGTAGTAGCCGTCGATCGGGGTGCGGTAGTCGGAGTAGCCGGGCGCCGGCCGGAAGAAGTACATCTGCGGGGCGAGGAACTCGCCGGCGTAGATGTTGCCCTCGCTCAGCCCGGTGACCCGCTCGATGTCCAGCGGGGTGACGACCTCGCGGTGGACGACCAGGTCGTCGAAACCGGGGAAGAACTCGGCGAGCGTGCGCTGCACGGTGTCGCCGAGGTTGTCCCGCTCGACGTCCCAGTCGCCCGGGGTGCCGTCGGGCTTCTTCAGCTCGTAGGGCGTGTACATCGTGAAGCACGACATCACGTGCTTGCCGGCAGGCGCCATGTCGGGATCGATGAACGACTGCACGCAGCAGTCGAGGTAGGGGCGCTCGCTGTACCAGCCGTACTTCGCGGGGTCGAAGGCACGCTCGAGGTACTCGATCGACGGACCGATGTTGACGAAGCCTTGCCACTGGTCGGTGCGATCGGCCAGCGCGGGGAACACCGGCGGGCCGTCCAGTGCGAAGTTGACCTTCGAGGCCGTCCCTTGGAAGCGGAACCGACGAATGGTCTCCACCAGCTCGGTGGGCAGCTCCGCTGGGTCGACCAGCTGAGTGAAGGTGCGCCGGGGGTCCAGCGAGCTGACCACGACGGGCGCGGTGAACTCGGTGCCGTCCTCGAGGACCACGCCGGTCGCCTTGCCGTTGGCTGTGACCACGTGGGAGACGGGCGCCTCGAGCCGGACCTCCGCGCCGTACGCCTGGGCGGCCCGGGACAGCACCTGGGTGAAGCCGCCGTTGCCACCCTTGTGGAACGACCAGGCGCCCATCGAGCCGTCGTGCTCACCCATGGCCATGAACAAGAACACCAGCCCGGAGCCTGGGGACATCGGTCCGACCTTGGTCCCGATGATCCCGGACGAGGCGAGGTGCCCCTTGATGACATCGCTCTCGAAGTAGTCGTCGAGGAAGTCGGAGATGCTGCCGAACAGCAGCCGCACCGTGTCGTGGACGACCTTCGGCGGCGCGGAGCCCAGGTGCTTGAGCAGCCAGGCGACCTGCTCGGCGTCCTCCTCGGTGCCGCCGAAGACGTTGGGCGCCATCGCGTCGAACATCGGCTTGACGTACTGCTGCACCCGCGACAGGTCGAACTCGAAGCGGTCCATCGCGTCGGCGTCGGCCTTGGAGTGGCGGCGGTACTCCGAGATGTTGTGCTCCCGGTCGCCACCCACGAGCAGGTAGTCGCCGTTCTCCATCGGCGCGAACGTGGAGTTCATCAGCAGCGGCATGAAGCCGTGCTTGACCAGGTTGAGCTCCTGGACCACGTCGGGCCGGATCAGGCTCAGGCCGTAGGAGAAGGTCGTGAAGGAGAAACCCGGGTGCAGCTCCTCGGTGATCGCGGCGCCGCCGACGATCGGTCGGCGCTCCAGCACCAGCGTGCGGAGCCCGGACTTGGCGAGGTACGCCGCGTTGGTGAGGCCGTTGTGGCCGCCGCCGACGACGATCGCGTCGTAGTTGTTGGACGAGGACTTCTTCGCCATGTCAGGACAGCTTCCGCTCGGGGTTGAAGAAGGGCAGAGTGGTGATCTCGGCCGGGACCGTGTAGTACTCGTGGTCGACGGTCTGCTCGACCTGGACGGTGCCGCCGACGGCGGCCAGCTCCGGCTTGATCCGGGCGATGCCGATGTAGCGCTGCATCATCGGGGAGTACATCAGGCTGGTGGCGTAGCCGGCGCGCTCACCCGCGTCGTCGTACAGCATGGTCTCCCAGTCTGCCGGGATCTCGTTCATCTCAGGGAGCAGTCCGTGAGCCTCGTAGAGGTCGGCGTAGGCGCGCCAGTCCAGCACGATGCCGCGGGTGGTCCAGCGCGAGGTCTTGTCGGCCAGCTCGCGGCGGATCGCGTCACGTCCTACGAAGGGACGGGTGTCGTCGTCGATGCCGCGCAGCAGCCAGCCGAGTCCGAGCTCGGTCGGGGTGAACCGCTCGGCCGCGTTGTAGGCGTAGCGGGCCGAGGTGAACTCCGTGCCGATCAACGGCAGACCGGCCTCGATGCGCGCCATGTTGAGCGCCTCCTCGCCGAACGGCCGCAGGCCATGCGGCTGACCCGCCTCGAGGATCGCGTCGAGGACGGGCAGCGCGTCGTCGGCGCCGACCATCACCTCGAAGCCGAGATCGCCGGTGAAACCGGTGCGACTGATCGTCACCGGGTGACCGGCGACCTTGGCAGGGATGAATCCGAAGTAGGACAGCTCGGCGATCTCGGGCGCGAGCGGCTCGAGGATCGCCCGCGAGCGCGGGCCCTGCACGGCGAGGGTCGCGTAGTCCTCGGAGACGTCGACGATCTCGACCTGCTTGCCGATCGCCAACGACTGCAGGAAGGAGAGATTGGGCTCGGCGGCAGTGAGCATGAACTCGTCGGCCGCGTGCCGGAAGAGCACCCCGTCCTCGAGGACGTAGCCCTCGTCGTTGCACCACACGGTGTATTGCGCGCGACCGGGCCGCACGGTGCGCACATCCCTGGCCATCACGCCGGCGAGGTAGCGCTCGGCGTCCGCGCCACGGATCCAGAACTTGTAGAGCGGCGAGGCGTCGAAGAACGCCGCGGCGTTGCGGATCCCGAAGTACTCGAACTTCGAGGAGAAGTCGTAGCGGACCGCCGAGAGATAGCCCGACCAGTGTGACCAGAGTCCGGTGTCGTTGAGCTCGACCAGGCGCGGGTGGAAGGGCGTGGTCTTCATCCTCATGCGGGTGCCTCGCTTCGGTGCGGTGGATCCACCCACCCTAGAGAATTGTTGGACGGTTGCGCAATAGCGGGCTAGGGTGCGTCTCATGGCGCGGATGAGTCCAGCCGAGCGGCGCGAGGCGATCGTCGTCGCCACGCTCGCGGTGATGCAGCGCCGTGGCATCGCGGCCACGACGGTCCGAGACGTGGCCGCGGAGCTCGGCACCTCGAGCGGACTGATCCACCACTACTACTCCTCGATGGACGAGTTGCTTGCCGAGGCGTTCGAGCGGATCGCCCGCGCGGACCTGCAGGAGACCGTGGCGGCGGTCGCCGCCGGCGACTCACCCCTTGAGAGACTGCGACTCTTCTTCGACACCTATGCCCGCGCCGACACCGACGCCGGCATGCAGATCTGGCTGGATGCCTGGGCCGAGGCGGCTCGTCGACCGGCACTGCAACGCACCTCCCGGCGCCTCAACGAGGAGTGGCAGGCATTGTTGGCCGAGGTCATCGCCGACGGCTGCGCCAGCGGCGTGATGACCACCGACGACCCTGACGCTGCCGCCTGGCGCGTGCTGTCGTTGCTGGACGGACTGAGCCTCCAGGTGGTGGCCCACGGCGACGTGCTCAGTGACGAGCAGGCCGACGCCTGGTCGCGAGAGGCCACCGAGCGCGAGTTGGGCCTCTCACCCGGCACCGTGCTCCCGCAACGCGTGCTCCCCCCACGCGTGCTCACCCGCTCTGTCGCCGAATGACCTTCAGGCCGCTCACTTCGACCTCGACCCGGGACGCCACGGAGCCGACGCCGCCTCGGAAGAACCGCCTGCGCAACGCGCCCCGCACCTCCACCTGGTCACCCTGCCGCAGAGCGGCGACCGAGCGCCGCGGCCGTCCCGCCCAGACCGCGCACTCCAGCGCATCCACCGTCGCGCGCGGCCGCCGTTGCTCGGCTGGGCGCGACACCACCACCCGGAAGGTCCACAGTGAGTCGCCGCTGGGCAGCGTCCGCTCCTCGGGAGCAGCCGAGACCCGACCCACCAGGCGCACCTCGTTGACCGCCTCCACCGCATCCGCCAGCGCTATGTCGCTGGCCTCGCCTCGTCTGGTCACGACCTCACCTCCGAGGACCACCGTCGCCGAGACAGCAGCCCCGGGCACGCTGCGCAGCTCACGCCTGTGGAGACTGCCTCGTGTTGGTGGTCTGTGGACGCCTCGCGGGCCGCACGCGCGCGGCGGTGAACCGAGTCGAAGGGATGGCGAGCAGTCTGGTCAGCAGCCAGAACGGCGCAGCACCTTCAGGCCATTGGGTCACCACGGTTCCCGAGGCCGAGCGGAAGTAGCTCTCGCCGGTGGCGAACGAGGAGCGGGCGAGACGCTTGCTGAGCCAGCGGTTGAAGACGCGGAAGTACTTGTGCTTGACCTCGGCGACGTCGCTTCCGCTTCGCTGCATGCGGACCAGGATGCGTGCGACGAAGTCGGCTTGCCGCTCCAGATTGAAGACGATGGCGTAGTAGTTGGAGTTCGGGCCGAGCAGCATGAAGAAGTTGGGGAATCCGGGGTAGTTCACGCCCAGGAACGCTTGTGGGTCGCTACCCCACACCTCGTGGAGGTCGGCGCCATTGCGACCGGTCACCTCGATCCCGAAGATGTACTCGGCGGGGCGGAAGCCCGTCGCGGTGACGACGATGTCGACGGGGTGTTTCTCGCCGGATCGGTCGATGAGCCCATCTTCGTAGAACCGTTCGACCGCTCGCGGGACCAGCCTCACGTTGTCACGTTGCAGGGCTGGGAGGTACTCCGCACTTCGCACCGGACGCTTGGCCATGTAGGGCCCGTCCGGCGTCATCAGGCGAAGGAGGGCGGGATCCTTGATCTGACGTTTCATATGGGCGAAGCAGCGAGCGGTCGCCTGCCGATCGACGCGCGAGCCGGGCACGGCGACGCGCCCCCCCAACCAGTTGCGTTCATTGGCCAGGTAGACCTTGTAGCGCTCACGGTGGTATCCCCACCAGGTCGAGTAGCGACGACGCTCTTCTCGGCTGAAGGTGTGCTCGTCCTTCTCGTCCACCCAGACGGGCTGCCGCATGAAGACGGTCAGACTGGCAGCATCGGGAGCCATCGCGGGAACCACCTGAGCCGAGGAAGAGCCGGTCCCAACGATCGCCACCCGCTTGCCGGACCAGTCGACAGCAGGATCCCACCGGGCGGTGTGCAACACCGTTCCGTGGAACTCATCCCTCCCTTCCCAGTCGGGGAACGCGGGAATGTTCAAGATGCCGACGGCCGACACTACGGCGTTGAACCTCCATTCGCGTCCGTTCGCGTCGACGACCCGGTGCGTCCTAGATCGATCGTCCCAATACACGCCGGTGATCTCGGTGTTGAGCTCGAGGTGCTCGTCGAGCCCCCACTCCTTCACGGTCGTCTTGAGGTACTCGAGCAGCTCCGCCTGGGTGGCGAACCTGCGTGGCCAGTCGTAGCGGCGAAAGGAGAAGGAGTACATGTGAGAAGGAGTGTCAACGGCAGCTCCGGGATAGGTGTTGTGCAGCCACGTTCCGCCGACATCGCCCCACGAGTCGAAGATCGTGAAGTTCGTGATTCCGGCCTTGACCAGGCGTACACCCATGGCGATGCCGCCGAAGCCAGCACCGATGATCGCGACGGACAACCCGCCGCTTGCTGTATCTGTCATCTGTTCCTTCTCTAAAGGACCTTCTCGAGGAACGCGCGAGTGCGGGGGTGGACCGCGTTCTGGTTCAGGGAGGATGAGGGGCCTTCCTCGAGAAGCTCGCCGTCCTCGAGGAAGAGAAAGCGGTCGCACACCTCCCGCGCGAAGCCGACCTCGTGGGTCACGATGACCGACGTCATCCCGTCCCGCACCAGATCTCGGATGACCTGAAGAACCTCGCTGACCATCTCGGGATCGAGGGCGCTGGTTGGCTCGTCGAACAACAGGGCCTCGGGTTTCATCGCGAGTGCGCGAGCGATCGCCACTCGCTGTTGCTGTCCCCCGGAGAGCTGACCTGGGAAGGCACGCGCCTTGTCCGACATGCCGACTCGTTCGAGGAGCGCGAGCGCCTCCTGCTTGACGATGCCCTTCTCGCGCTTCTGCACTCCGGTGGGCGCCTCGGTGAGGTTCTCCAGCGCGGTCAGATGCGGGAACAGGTTGAACTGCTGGAAGACCATGCCTAGCCGCTGTCGTTGGCGTGCCTCGAGCCGGTCTGGGAGCTCTCGCATCCCGTTGCGATGAGTGGTGTACCCCATCAGATCTCCCGTGAGGAACACCGCGCCCTCGTTGGGCCGTTCGAGCATGTTCAGACAGCGCAGCAAGGTGCTCTTCCCGCTGCCCGACGGCCCCAGGATGCAGATGGCCTCACCCGCGGCAACCTCGAAGGAGATCGACTTCAGCACTTGGTGCTCGCCGAACCACTTCGAGATGTTCACCGCCGCCAAGAGCGGAACGCTCGTCACGAGATCCTCCCGACGCGGTCGCGGCGCAAGGCGCGCTCCAGGTGGTACTGGCCGTAGGACAGCAGGCTGACGAAGACCGTGTACCAGATCGTCGCGACCAGCAGCAGCGGGATGATCTGGTAGGTGCGGTTGTAGATCGTCTGAACGGTGTAGAGCAGGTCGGGCACGGCGATGAAGGCCGCCAGCGAGGTCGCCTTCAACAAGTTGATGGTGTCGTTGCTGATGGGTGGGACGGCGATCCGCATCGCCTGGGGGAAGATGATCCGGAAGAACGTGCGGACCTTCGTCATGCCTAGGGCGGCAGCCGCTTCCCGCTGCCCAGTAGGAATGGCGAGCAACGAGGCTCGGATGATCTCCGAGGTGTAGGCCGCCTGCTGGAGCCCGAACGCGAGCACGGCGGCCCAGAAGCCGCTGACCACGTTCCGGGTGTCGGTCGCCCACCACTCCGGACCAAACGGGATGCCGAGTGCGATTCGCGGGTAGATGATCGCGATGTTGAACCACAAGATCAGCAGCACGAGCAGCGGGATCGACCGGAACAGCCAGACGTAGACCCCGGCGATCGCCCGCAGCAGCGGGTTGCCCGACAGGCGCATGTTGGCCAGCACGACTGAGAGTACGAGGGCCAGGGCCATCGACAGCACGGTCAGCAGCAGGGTGTTGCGGATACCGGTCATGACTGTGGGGTCGAAGAGGTACTTCCAGACGACCTCCCAATCGAGCGCAGGGCGACGCGCGAAGTCCACCACCACGGCAGTTGCGACGAGCAGGATGACCACGGCCAGGGCGTTGCGGACCGCATGGTTCGGCGGATGGTGCGGTGACGCGCCGAGGCGAGCTGCCTCCGCGCGCCACCGCTCCGCCTGGGGAAGATCTGGTGCGGCGGAATCGTTCACTGGGTGACCAGACGCGACTTCTCGATCATCATGTCCGGGGTGCCATAGGTGTCGAAGATCTCCGCATACGAGCCGTCCTCGATGATGGAGTTCACCGCATCCACGAGCTTCGGACCCCACTCACTGCCCTTCTGCACCGCGAAGCCGACCTCGGTCTCCTGGAAGACGGGTCCGGTGACGGCCCACTTTCCAGGATTCTGCTGCGCCTGGTAGCCGATCGAGCTGAGCGTGTTCGTCGCGGCGTCGATCTGACCACTCTGGGCCGCCAGCTCACCGCTGGCCCAGTCCGGGAACGTCTTGATCTCGATCGGGTCCATGCCCCCTGCAACGCAGTCCTTCGATTGCTTCTGCAGGGTCGGGATCGGGCTCGAGCCGGTGACCAGCCCGATCGTCAGACCGCAGAGATCCGTCATCTCCGAGCCGATCTCAGGGCTGCCGGCCTTGACCTCGAAGCTGTATCCGTCCTTCATGGTGATCACGAAGTCGAACTTCTCCAGCCGCTCCGGTGTCGCATCAGCGCCTGGCACGAAGATGTACTTGCCCGACTCCAGGCCCAGAAGCGAGTTCTCCCAAGTTGTCTGTTCGTTGACGACCTGGATGTCCAACGGTGGTCCAACCGCGAGAGAAAGATCGGGCAGCATGCCGATCGACTTGCCCGCATCGTCGGTGAACGCCCACGGTGGGGCGCCGGTCTGCTGCGGAATCGTGAACTGCTTCGCGCTGGAGGTCGAACCAGAGTCGGTTCCGTCCTTCTCTGAATCACTCGAACTGCCGCACCCGGCCAGCACAAGCACCGTGGTGGTCGCGCAGAGTCCGACAAGGATGCGCCTGTGGGGTAGTGACATGGGACTCCCTTAGGGGTTGGGGGGTGGAGCGTTCGGCAGAGTTTAGTGAGCGACTCCTCGAAATCTGCCGTGCTATCGCACCGTCTCAACGGGTAAAGTCCATGCATTCGCACTGTTTTCCGCAGCAGACAGCGAGATTCAGGCAGGAGACGACCCGATGGCCCTGTTGACCGATGTCGTCGAACGGCTCGGAGACATGATCCGCGTTCTCCCTGGCTGCCAGGTCGCTGCGCGATCGGTGAGCACGTGCGGGCTGACCGACCCTGTCGAACTCCACACCGATCGCACGGATCGCTCCGACGAGGTGCTTTTGTTGGTGTCAGGTCTCGACGGCATCGCCGACGTAGCCGCTGATCTACGATCCATGCGGCCCGCGATGGTCATTGTCAAGACCACTGACGAAGCCAGCTGGGGGACCGTCGCCCGACAGAGCTCGGTGCCGGTTGGGGTGGCGCGTGGGGACATCACCTGGGGCCAGCTTCTCGGGCTCATCACGAGCGTAATCCGCGCGACGTCGCTTCCTGGTCCGGAGGCCTCCGTGGCCGACGACATGGACGCCTCGTCACAAGGAGACCTCTTCGACCTCGCCATCTCGCTCGCCACCCAGGTGTGCGGCTACGTCACGATCGACGACGCCCACACCCGCGTCCTGGCATTCTCGCCGCTCGACGAACACGCCGACCAGTTGCGACGGGACTCGGTGCTCGGGCGCGCAGCGCCGCCAGGTCATCTGGAGCAGATCCGGACGATGGGAGTGTGGGACGCCCTTCGTCGCGGCGAACTCGTCGAACTACCCGGGACGGCCTCCACCATGCCTCGCTTGGGGATCGGGCTCATCGACCCACACGACGGCCGCTACGTCGGGGTGATCTGGGTTCAGCGCGGCCCCGAGCCGTTCGCGCCCAGGGCTCGCCAACTCCTGCGCGCGGCAAGCGTCGTGGCGGCCGGGATGATCGGGCAACGCAGCCGCGCACGTAACCGTGACCGGACCCTCCTCAGCCAGCTGCTCGGCGTATCGGAGTCGCTCGAGTCACCACGCACCTTGACCACAGCGCTCGGTCTCGACGGCATCCAGACGTGGGCGCTCGGGGCGCTACAGGTGCATGGGCCTCATCGCACCGGTCCGGTGTGGACCCGCGTCGCCACCACCGTGCAACTCGAGGCCGCCACAGTCGGACGAGGGTCGCGAATCCTCGACACACCCGAGATCCTCTACGTCCTCGTCCTCGAGCCGACGCCGAAGGCCGACCTCGAGGGGTGGGCCAGGCGTACGTCGGCAACGCTGGCGGCCAGCCGTCTTGCCGTGAGTGTGGCTGTGGGCCCGATCGGACACGGCGCTCAGGACCTACGCTCCATGCGCGAGGCGTGTGACGCGCTGCTCGCTGACATCGCCGTCGACGATGAGAACAGGATCCGCACCTATGAGGCACACCGCGCCGAAGTCACCCTTGCCCAGATAGTCCGGACCCTCAGGGAGAGCGGCCTCGTCTCCGCTGCTCGGGTGGAGGCCCTCCGCATCGCGAAGTACGTCGATGGCGACGAGCTCGCTCAAACCATCTCGACCTACCTCAGGTCGAATCTCAATACCGGCGCGACCGCGGCGGAGATGGGAATCCACCCCAACACCCTCAGGCAGCGACTCAAGCGGGTCGAAGCCACGGTCGGTGTCGATCTCTCCAATGCGGCCGACCGGCTCTTGTTGGAACTGGAACTTAGGGCCCGAGAATAAGTCCGAGAAATAAATGTAGAGGGCCACCGGGGTGGCCCTCTACGGGTGTTTGTTCGGCGGCGTCCTACTCTCCCACAGCCGTGTGGTTGCA
>JBDHZT010000003.1:0-84620 GCA_039811985.1 Nocardioidaceae bacterium
CCGCAGCCGCCCGCCTCGACGGCGTCGCTCGTCGCTGAGGATCTGGCCGGTTGCTGGCCGGGCAGCGATGCCGGGTTGAGCTTCGCGTGGCTTGGGTTGTCGGCCGGGTTGCTGGCTGCCGGTGGTGCTGACCACAGGGCAGCGACGACGGGTGAGCTCCGCCTTGGGCGCAGTTCGCTGCCGGGTTCCTGGTCGTCTTGGGTTGCGACCGACAGGCAGCGACGACGGGTGAGCGCCGCCCGTGATGAGGTCGTCGGCCGGGTTGCTGGCCGTGGGTGGCGGCGACCGATGAGCAACGACGGCAGGGGAGCGCCGCCGTAGCCGAGACTGCTGGCCGGGTCGCGGGCATCTTGCGGTCGCCGGTCTGCTGCGGGGTCGTGGCGTCTGCCGCGGCCTTCTTGCGTCTCCTGCACCCTTGTGGGGGGTGAGTGCCCGGTCTACCTGGAACTCAGCCCCCACAACCGCGCACCAGACGGGCTCGGATGCAGTTTCGGCCCAATCGATGCACCCCACCACGCCGTGAACCTGGCTACTGGTGCGTAGGTCACATATGCCGTTCGTACACACCAGTAGCCGGGCGGTGGACTGCCGTTTCGGAACAATCGATGCCGCCCATCCCCGGGCTAAGAGCCGCCCTGATCCCGGGGGTCACAGGGGTTGCTGCTTTCCCAAGGTATGTGGTGATGCCTGCACTTACCGTGCGTCGTTCACCGAGGTAAGCGGAGCGATCCCTACATACCTTGTGAAAGCGGTGACAGGAGTGACCACAGCAGGCCAGCAACCCGGACAGCGACCCGAATCACGAGCCGCCTCTCCGTGTAGGAGCCCTGTCGGTCAGCACCACTGGCGACCAGCAACCCGGCCGCCGGCCGGCGCCACGGACTGCCTCCCGTTGTCGCGGCCCGTCGGTGGTGACCCAAGGTGGCCAGTGACCCGGCCATCACCCGGCGTCCAGCGGCGCGTGCCCATCGGCCAGCACCTGAGGCGACTCGATAGGTTGACCCCATGTTCGCTGTCTATGCCGACTCCTTCTCCGCCGACGACCCGCTGTCCGGCCTGGTGGTGGGGGAGCGGCCGGACCCGGAGCCACCGGGCGGCTGGACCACGGTCACCGTCAAGGCCGCCTCGCTGAACCACCATGACTTGTGGAGCCTGCGCGGGGTCGGACTGCGGCAGGATGCTCTCCCGATGATCCTGGGTTGCGATGCTGCGGGATACGACGAGGACGGCAACGAGGTCGTCGTGCACGCGGTGATCAGCGAACCCGGCTGGGTGGGTGACGAGACGCTGGACCCGAAGCGGTCGCTGCTCTCGGAGCGGTTCCAAGGAACCTTCGCCGACAAGGTGATGGTGCCCCGAGGGAATGTGGTGCCCAAGCCCGCGTCGCTGTCCTTCGAGGAGGCGGCCTGTCTGCCGACCGCGTGGTTGACCGCCTACCGGATGCTGTTCGTCCAAGGCGACCTCAAGCCCGGAGACACCGTGCTGGTGCAGGGCGCGGGTGGCGGTGTCGCCACCGCGCTTATCTCGTTGGGAAGGGCCGGCGGGCTCAAGGTGCTGGCCACCTCTCGAGACGAGAGGAAGCGCGAGCGTGCCTTGCAGTTGGGTGCGCACGAGGTTTTCGAGTCCGGGGCCAGGTTGCCGGTGCGCGTCGATGCCGTCATGGAGACGGTCGGCAAGGCCACCTGGTCGCACTCGATCAGGTCGCTGCGGCTGGGCGGCAAGATCGTTATCTCGGGCACGACCTCGGGTCCGGACGTGGCCGACGCGGAACTGACGCGCGTCTTCTTCCTCCAACTCCAGATCATCGGGTCGACGATGGGCACCCGCGGCGACCTCGCCTCGCTGGTCACCATGCTCGACGCGACCGGCGTCCGGCCCCTCATCGACCGAGTGCTGCCGATGACGGAGGCGCGCGAAGGCTTCGCGGCGATGGCGGCCGGCGAACAGTTCGGCAAGATCGTCTTCACCCGGTGAAGACCCATGTGCTCACCGGAGCGGGCTCCGGGATCGGGCAGGCGCTGGCCGAGAAGTTGTGCGACCGCGGAGACCGTCTCGTGCTGCTGGTGCGCGACCAGGAGCGCATCGACCAGCTCCGCCCGAACTTCCCCGAGGCCGAGCTCGTCGTCGCCGATCTGGCGACCCCGGAGTCGCTGATCGACATCGGCGCGACGATCACCGACCCGATCGACTCCCTGCTGCACGTCGCCGGAGTGCTGGACCTCGGGCCGGTGGCGGGGCAGGACCTCGCGTCCTGGCGTCATCAGCTCGACGTCAACCTCACCGCGCCGGCCGTGCTGACCACGGCGCTGCTGCCCCAGCTGCGGCGCGCTCGGGGGACGGTGGTGTTCGTCAACTCCAGTGCTGGCCTGACGGCACACGCCGGCTGGTCGGCGTACGCCGCCTCGAAGTTCGGCCTGCGCGCCCTCGCCGACGCTCTGCGCGCCGAAGAAGCCGAGCACGGGCTCCGAGTCACCTCGGTGTTCCCGGGGCGCACGGCGACTCCGATGCAGGCTCGGGTGCACGAACAGGAGGGCCGCGCCTACGACCCCGCCGCGTTCGTCGCACCAAACACTGTGGCCGAGGCGATCCTGCACGTCCTTGACCTGCCCGACAACGCCACCGTCGTCGACCTCACCATCCGCCCGCGTTGACCCGCCGCGCGAACGCGCGCCGAGCCGACGCGGGCGTGTAGGTGTCGGTCAGCGCATCGCTGCCTTCGCGACATCGGCGCCCCGGCGACCGGTCTCGAGCTTGCCGCGCCCCGCTTTGCCCTTGGCCCCGAACTGCTCGAAGGTGACGGTGAGCGAGCCGCCGACGAAGGCGACTGTGCCGCCTGCGTCGTTGTGAGCCTCGTAGGTCACCGTGTGGGAGCCCTTGGCCACCTTGAACCGCGTGGTGATACCGCATCCCCCGAAGCCGGTGTTCGCCATCGTCGTCCCACCGCTCTGACCCCAGCTCGAAGGCCAGGTCGAGCTCCCGTCGAGGGCGACGCCACAGTGCACCAGCGGTGCGGCGGCGCTGGCTTGGAACCCGCCATCGCCAGTGACCACCAAGAAGCCCTTGGCGGGTGCCTTGATGGTGGTAGTCACCAGCGTCGCCGTCGTGCCCGTCAACGCGACGGAGGTGCTCGCCACCTCGGCGTGGGCGGTCCGGATGATCTTGCTCTGGTCTGCCTTCTTGACGTAGCGCTTGTCTGCTTGGGGCCGGATCTGAGTCCACACGGACTTGGCCTGACTGCGCAAGGAGGCGCTGGCCGGCGAGGCAATGAAGAGACCGCCGCCGAGCAGGGCACCGACTGCGACCAGGGCTATGGATTTCGTTCGAGGGTTCTTGGGCATACATGCCTCCCCTGAGGTGGTCACCGCCCGGGGGAGACCCGCGACGATGGCGTGGCTTGGATGTGAGCCGCGTCACAGTCATCCAAGCGCCCGGCGCCACCCCTGTCTAGCCTGGCTAGGGGACATGTCGGCGCCGGTCGTGCCGTGAGCGGGTTCCGGGGCTCAGTCCTCGGGGTCGTCCAGACGGGCCAGCCAGGTGGCGAACCGCTCGACGGCGGTCTCGAACTCGGGGTGGACGTCGGTGAACTCACTGAGTCGGTCGGCGAGCCAGGCGAGGGTGACCTCCTCCTCGCCGCGACGGGTCTGAAGCTCCTCGACGCCTCGGTCGGTGAAGTACATCGCTCAGGCCTTGACCGGTCCGAAGGCTCCCTCGAGCAGCGACCCCTGCTCCTCCGTGTGCCGCTTCAGCGTCCCGACGGAGGGCGAGGCGCTGGCGGTCCGGGAGACCAGCTCCACAGGCAACGGCATCGTCGGCCACACGTTCAGCTGGTAGTGCGGCCAGGGGCCCATGTTGGCGGGCTCGTCCTGCACCCACCGAATCGCCTTCAGGTTCGGGTAGCGATCCAACTCGGCGCGCAGCTCCGCGTCCGGGTGCGGATAGAGCTGCTCGATCCGTGCGATGGCGAACCGCTCGGGGTCCTCGCGCTTGCCGCGGGCCGTCATCAGGTCCCAGGTGACCCGACCGGAGCACAACAGCAGCACTTCGACCGCATCCGGGTCCGTGGTGGGGTCGCCGATGAGCGGCCGGAAGGACCCGCTGGTGAAGTCGGCCGGCAGCGACGCGGCCTCCTTGCGCTTGAGCATCGACTTCGGTGTGAAGACGATCAGCGGCCGGTGTTCCTCGCCGAGCGAGTGGCGGCGGAGCAGGTGGAAGTACGACGCCGGCGTGGACGGCTGGGCCACCGTGATGGTGTCCTCGGCGCAGAGGGTGAGGAAGCGCTCGATCCGCGCCGACGAGTGGTCGGGCCCCTGCCCTTCGTAGCCGTGGGGGAGCAGCAGCACCACGCCCGACTGCTGACGCCACTTGGTCTCTCCGGCGCTGATGAACTCGTCGATGATCGTCTGGGCGCCATTGACGAAGTCGCCGAACTGCGCCTCCCAGAGGACGAGTGCATCGGGCCTGGCCACGGAGTAGCCGTACTCGAACCCGAGGGCGGCGTACTCCGAGAGCAGCGAGTCGTAGATGAAGAACTTCGCCTGGTCCTCGGCCAGCGAGGACAACGGCGTCCATTCGTCGGCGTTGACCCGGTCGATGATGGTGGCGAACCGCTGCACGAAGGTGCCGCGGCGCGAGTCCTGGCCGGCCAGACGCACCGGCCGCCCCTCCATCAGCAGTGAGCCGAACGCCAGGATCTCGCCGGTGCCCCAGTCGATCGGGCCGTCGGCGATTGCAGCGGCGCGCCGCTCGAGCTGCGGCATCACCTTGGGGTGCACGGTGAACCCGGCCGGCGCGGTGACGTAGGCGTCGGCGATGGTCTTGAGCACCTCGGGGGTGACGGCCGTACTCGCCTCGCCGGCCGGCTTGTCCGGGTAGTCGGGGACCGTGGTCCACTCCGAGGGCTGCGAGTCGGCCTCGCGCACCTCGGTGAAGACGCGCTCCAGCTGCTGCTGGTAGTTGCGGAGCACTTCCTCCGCCTCGGCCATGGTGATGTCGCCACGGCCCACCAGCGACTCGGTGTAGAGCTTGCGGACCGAGCGCTTCTGCTCGATCAGGTCATACATCAGTGGCTGGGTGTACGACGGGTCGTCGCCCTCGTTGTGCCCGCGTCGTCGGTAGCAGACCAGGTCGATGACGACGTCCTTGTTGAACGCCTGGCGGTATTCGAAGGCGAGTCGGGCGACCCGGATGCAGGCCTCGGGGTCGTCGCCGTTGACGTGGAAGATCGGCGCCTGCACCATTCGCGCGACGTCGGTGCAGTAGAGCGAGGAGCGCGAGGAGCCGGGAGAGGTGGTGAAGCCCACCTGGTTGTTGACGACGAGGTGGATGGTGCCACCGGTGCGGTAGCCGCGCAGCTGGGACAGGTTGAGGGTCTCGGCGACCACGCCCTGGCCGGCGAAGGCGGCGTCGCCATGCACCAGCAGCGGCAGCACGGGATACTCGATCCCGCGGTCGAGCACGTCCTGCTTGGCTCGCGCGATGCCCTCGAGCACCGGATCGACGGCCTCGAGATGGGACGGGTTCGCGGCGACGGAGACCTTGATCCGGGCCCCTGATCCGGCGGTGAACGCACCCTCGGCACCGAGGTGGTACTTCACGTCGCCGGATCCCTGCACGGTGCGTGGGTCGATGTTGCCCTCGAACTCCCGGAAGATCTGGGAGTACTTCTTGCCGACGATGTTGGCGAGCACGTTGAGCCGGCCGCGGTGGGCCATCCCGATGGTCACCTCGTCCAGGCTGGCCTCCGCCGCTGCCTCGCAGATCTCGTCGATCACGGGGACGGTCGTCTCGGCGCCCTCGAGCGAGAAGCGCTTCTGCCCGACGAACTTGGTCTGCAGGAACGTCTCGAAGGCCTCGGCCTGGTTCAGCTTGAGCAGGATCCGCAACTGCTCCTCGCGAGGCGGCTTCACGTGCGGCTGCTCGACGCGCTGCTGGATCCACTTGCGCTGGGCCGGATCCATGATGTGCATGTATTCGATGCCGACCGTCCGGCAGTAGGAGTCGCGCAGGATGCCGAGAATGTCGCGCAGCTTCATGAAGCGGCGGTCCTCGCCGCCGAAGGAGCCGGTCGCGAACTCGCGGTCGAGGTCCCACAGGGTCAGCCCGTGCGTCTCGACCTCGAGGTCCGGGTGCGAGCGCTGCTTGTACTCCAACGGGTCGGTGTCGGCCATCATGTGGCCACGCACGCGGTAGGCGTGGATCAGCTCGACGGTGCGGGCCTGCTTGCCGATCTCGTCGTCGTGGGAGGTTGCGATGTCTCGCGCCCACCGGATCGGCTCGTAGGGGATCCGCAGCGACCGGAAGATCTCGTCGTAGAACTCGTCCTCGCCGAGCAGCAGGTCGTGGAGGCGGCGGAGATACTCCCCGGACTGGGCACCCTGGATAACGCGGTGGTCGTAGGTCGAGGTGAGCGTCATCACCTTGCTCACGGCCTGCCGGGTCAAGGTGTCCTCGGAGGCGCCCTGCCACTCGGGGGGATACTCCATGGCGCCGACACCGATGATCGCACCCTGGCCCGGCATCAACCGGGGCACGGAGTGGTTGGTGCCGATGGTGCCGGGGTTGGTCAGCGAGATCGTGGTGCCCTGGAAGTCGGCCACGGCGAGCTTGCCGTCGCGGGCCCTGGTCACCAGCGTTTCGTACGCCGTCCAGAAGGCCGCGAAGTCCATCGCCTCGGCGGCCTTGATCGCCGGCACCAGCAGTTGGCGGGTGCCGTCGGGCTTGGGCATGTCGATGGCGAGACCCAGGTTGACGTGGGCCGGGGTGACCAGCGTTGGCTTGCCGTCGACGACCTGGAAGCCGACGTTCATCTCCGGCATCGCCCGGAGCGCCTTGACCATCGCATAGCCGATGATGTGGGTGAAGGACACCTTGCCGCCGCGGGCCCGGGCCAGGTGGTTGTTGATCACGATCCGGTTGTCCCACAGCAGCTTGACCGGCACGCTGCGCACCGAGGTTGCGGTGGGGACGGCCAGGGAGGCGTCCATGTTCTGCACGGTGCGGGCCGGGGCGCCACGCAAGATGGTGAACGTCGGCTCGTCGTTGGCCTCGGTGGTCGCCGTCGGGGCGGCCTCCTTGGCGACCGGTTGACTCGTTCCGCGGGCCGGCTCGGCAGCGGCCGCCGCGGGTCGTGGTCGAGCCACCGGCGCGGGTCGGCTGGGCTCTGCCGAGGGGCGAGCCTCGCCCGACGGGGCGGGCTCAACCGCGGGAGAGGACTCGGCTGACGGGGCGGGCTCGACCGCGGGAGAGGACTCGGCTGACGAGGAGGTGCCGTTGCTGCCGCGCTCGAAGTAGGCGGCCCACTCGCTCGGCACACTGGCCGGATCGGACTGGTAGCGCTCGTACATCTCGTCGACCAACCACTCGTTGGCCCCGAAGCCGGCGGGCTCGCCGATCGTGGAGGTGTCTGATGGGGGTTGATCGGGGGGCTGCGACACGGCTTCGGTTGCCTTCTCTACGGTTGCGTGTGAGGACAATGGGTCCAAGCACTAAGGCTAGTCGCTGGACCCCAGCCTCGCAGGCACCTGCCCACCCGGTGCGGTATGTGTCACTAGCACTCGACGAAACGGAGTCAACCCAGCATGTCCCGCACGATTCGCGGTTACCTTGCCGCCGCCGTGACCTTGGGGGTCGCCCTGGTCGCGACCGCCTGCAGCGGCGGGGACGACGACTCCCCGCCGGGTCCGTCATCCTCGGCTCCCGCGCCGATGACCACGACCGTCAAAGTGGGCGCCGTCGAGGGCGCCCTGCCCGCCAAGGATGCCGAGCAGGCCGCCGATTCCGTAGCAGCGGTGGTGGACGGCTGGCTCGATGCCGCCTTCGTCGGCGGTGACTACCCCCGTGACGACTTCGCCGACGCCTTCCCAGGCTTCACCAAGGGTGCGGCCGCGCAGGCGAGCCAGTCGCTCAAGCTGATGAGCAACGCGGATATCGGGTCGCGCATCGAGGGGGTCACCGTCGACAAGCGAGCCGTCGCGGTCGACCTGCTCGGGGTCAAGAAGAAGCCGGAGGGTGCGACCGCGCGCGTCCGGCTGGTGTTCGACACCACCGGTGACGTCGAGCGGAAGGTAGAGGTGACCGGTCGCCTGATGCTCACCCCGGACTCGTCGGGCACCTGGCAGATCTTCGGTTTCGACATCGCGAAGGGGAAGAAGTGATGACCCGCCTCCTGCGTCCCAGGCTGTTGCGCCTGGTCGGCCTGGCCGTGGTGCTCGGCATCACCTCCCTGGTGGTGCCCAACGCCGGCGTCGCGCCCACCCAGATGGAGTTGGTCAAGGTCGACACGGCAACCGGCGTCGACCTGTCCCCGGATGTCGTCTGGATCTTGTGTGTGGGCTCGGATGCCCGCCCGGGCGAGGACATGACCCATGTGCGTGGCGATGCGCTGCAGCTCGTGGGCATCAACACCAAGACCGGCGCCGCGGCAGACATCGGCGTCCCGCGTGACTCCTGGGTGAACATCCCGGGCTACGGCAGCAACAAGATCAACGCCGCGTTGTACTTCGGCGGTCCGCAAGCGCTGGGCCAGGCGATCGGCGACCTGGTCGGGATCCAGCCGGACTATGTGTTCGTCACCCGGTTCCAGTACTTCGAGCACGCTGTCGGCACGATCGGTGGCGTGGACGTCAACAACCCGGTGGCCTTCTCCGACACCTACCTGAAGCCGAAGGGCTTCCCGGCAGGGAAGATCCACCTCGGCGCCTACGATGCACTCGCCTTCTCCCGGATCCGGCACGACCTGCTCCGAGGTGACTTCGACCGCTCCGCCAACCAGCAGCGGGTGCTCAAGGCGATCCAGGCCAAGGTGGCCGCGCGCGCCGATCGACCAGGCTTCTTGGAGAAGGGTGTGCTGACGGCGATGAAGGACATGCACACCGACCTGTCACCCGCAGAGCTGTTCCAGCTGGCCCAGGCCGTCGCGCACGTCGATCCCAAGAAGGTCACCAACTGTGTGGTCCAGGGCGGCATCGGCAACGTCGGTGGCGCCTCGGTGGTGCTGCCATATGTCGACCAGGCCCGCTCCTACGGCGAGCAGGCGCTCAAGGACGCCACCATCGAGCACTGCTGATCTAGCGCCGCACCGGGTGGGACCCGGCTGGCCGGGGTTGAGTCTCCGGGTCTTGAGTCTGGCGGTGGGGTTGAATGTCGCCATGAACTCTCCCGAGGCGACCGCTCTGGTGTCCACGACCTACGGTCCGGTGCTCGGCCTGATCGAGAGCGGTCGGCCGGTGTTCCGTGGCATCCCCTATGCAGCGCCTCCGTTTGGCGAGCTCCGCTTCCAGGCGCCGGCGCCACCCCAGCCCTGGCCAGAGGCGCGGGAGTGTTTCGCCTTCGGACCGACGGTGCCGAAGAGTCCCTACCGCGAGCAGGTGGCCGACCTGCTGCCCGAGCCCGACATCGACGGCGAGGACTGCCTGAACCTCAACGTGTGGTCGCCGGATCTGGCCGGCTCGGCACCGGTGCTGGTCTGGATCCATGGCGGCGCGTTCCAGAACGGCTCCAGCGCCGTGTCGGTCTACGACGGCGCCGCCTTCGCCCGGGACGGCGTGGTCTTCGTCAGCATCAACTACCGCCTCGGCGTGGACGGGTTCGCCCACCTTGCCGGCTGCCCGGACAACCGCGGCCTGCTGGACCAGATCGCGGCGCTGGCATGGGTGCGCGAGAACATCGCGGAGTTCGGCGGCGATCCGGAACGCGTGACGATCGCTGGCGAGTCCGCCGGCGCGATGAGTGTCAACGTGCTCACGGCCATCCCCGCGGCGCGAGGACTCTTCCGGCGGGTCATCGCACAGAGTGGTGGTGCCCACTACGCCATCACGCCCGCGACCGCGACGCTGATCACCGCGGCGCTCGCCGCCAAGCTCGGGGTGGAGCCCACCGCCAGCTCCCTGGCGAACGTCGACTTGCCCGTGCTGCTGGCCGCACACAGCGAGCTCGCGGCCGAGCTCGCGCTCAACCCGGACCCGAGCGTGTGGGGGGAGTGCGCCGTCAACGGCATGCTCTGGGAGCCCGTCATCGACGGCGATACGTTGCCGGCCCTGCCGATCGAGCTGGTCGCCGCCGGTCAGGTCGCCGACGTCGACCTGCTGGTCGGCAGCAACGACGACGAGCACACCCTGTTCCTGTATCCGGTGCTCGACCTGTTCGACCAGGCCACCGTCGCGACGTTGCTCGCGGCACTCGGCGCGGAGCCCGCGGCGTACGACACGTACGTCGCCCTGGTCGGCTCGCGTCCGGGCGACATCCTGGTCGCCGGCCTGACCGACTGGTTCTTCCGTGTGCCCGCACTTCGTCTGGCCGAGACGCGGTTGGCGCTCGGTCTGGACACCTTCGTCTACGAGTTCGGCTGGAAGACGCCGGTCCTGGACGGTGTCTTGGGGTCGACCCACGCCTTGGAGATCGGCTTCGCCTTCGACACGTTGGCTGCGCCGGGGGCGGACTGGCTGGCCGGTCCTGATGCGCCGCAGGAGCTCGCCGACCACATGCACGCAGCCTGGGTCGCCTTCGTCAAGGACGGCCAGCCAGGCTGGCCTGCCTACGGAACCGCTCGCACGACCCGACGCTTCTCGACCGAGCCCGACCAGGCCACGGTCATCGACGACCCGTCGGCGAAGCGGCGCATGCTCTGGCCGCACCGCTGAGTTGATCCGGGCCGATCACCCGCGTGGGGTGATTCCGGGTCCGGTCTGCCGCGTGGCACGGGACCCACGGTCGAGGGCGGGCCCATGGCACTGGCACGATGTCCGGGTGGCGGGTGACACACCGCCGATCCACTCACAGACAAGGAATCGTCGTGGATAGCTTCTGGGACTTCTTCTGGCTCACTCTGTCCGTCTTCTTGCTGATGGCCTACCTGCTGGTCCTCTTCAACGTGCTGATCGACCTGTTCCGCGACCGGGGCATGTCCGGCCTGGCCAAAGCGGTCTGGGTCCTGTTCTTGATCTTCCTGCCCGCCCTGACAGCGCTGGTCTACCTGATCGTGCGGGGTGACGGGATGGCAGCGAGGGCGGCCGCGCAGGCGCAGCACGCCAAGGCAGAGACCGACGCCTACATCCGAGATGTCGCCGGTCAGTCGGCCGCCGACCAGATCGCCTCCGCGCACCAGCTGCTCACTGCTGGAGCGATCACGCAGGAGGAGTACGACGCCCTCAAGGCGAAGGCCCTCGCCCGCGAAGGGTGAGTTCCCGGCCACGCCCTAGGCCGGTGGGTGTAGGGCGTGGTCGCATGGGAAGCCTTGGAGGTGTCATGGACGTGAGACACGGCCCTAGCGATCTGGTGGTCATCGGCTTCGACGGAGGATCGGTGCCCGAGGCAGTCCGCACGCAGCTCGATGCCGCCCTGGAGGCGGGCATCGTGCGGCTGCTCGACCTGATCGTCCTCTCGCGGGACGAGAGCGGTCAGGTCCACACGGTGGAGGCCGACGACCTCGGCCTTGAGTTCGACGGGGCGGGTCTGACCCTGTATGGGCAGGGTTTCGTCGGCGCCGAGGACATCGGCGAGTTGGCCGAGGACCTCGGCCCGGGGCAGACGGCGCTGGTCCTGCTGCTGGAGCATGTCTGGGCCCGTGAGCTCACCGCCGCCGTGAACGACTCGGGAGGCGAGCTGGTCTCGACCATCCGGATCCCTGCCTGGGTGCTCGACGAGGTCGAGCACCTCGCCGGTCCTGCGGCCTGACAACCTGTCACGGCTGTCGCGCCACATCGAACGAAGGGAGCCGTACATGCCCGGACGACTCGGACGACCCGGCCTGATCGCCACAGCGGCCAGGACCGCAGTGATCGCTGGCACCGCGCAGGCGGTCACCGGCAACGTGGCCCGACGACAGCAGGAGCGTGCGGCCGCCAGCGCACCGCCGCCGATGCCTGCCGCGCCTCCGCCCCCCGCCGCACCCGCGCCGGCCGAGCCGGCGGCAACCGCGGATGTGGTCGGCACCTTGGAGCGACTGGCCAGCCTGCATGCCTCAGGTGCCCTGACCGACCAGGAGTTCGCCGCCGCCAAGGCCGCTGCGCTCGGCTGACCTTCCGGTCCGACACCCGGACGGGCGACACACTCACTAGTCGGCGAGTACGACCGCCCAGTCGCGGGCCATGCTCGCGACGACCCAGCCCAACCGCGCAGCCGTGGTGGTGATCGGCTCCACCTCGGTCAGACTGGCCGACTCACTGGTGTAGGCGAACTCTCGCGCGGCATCGTCATGGTCGACCAGGAGGGCAAAGCCGTCAGGAGACGCGGCAGCCCACTCGAGCATGACGCCGTCGCCGGCCGAGTTCCCCGCGGCAAGCAAGGGCCGACGACCGAAGTGCGACCAGATCGCCGAGACCTTGGCGTCGCCCTCGTTCGCGGCGCCCAGCAGACCCGCCGTCCGACGCAGCGCGGGGCTTCCATCGGGGAGGCGGACCACGTCGTGCTCGAGAGTGGTGCCGACCACCAACTCCGGCGGCACGCCGTACAGCTCTTCGCTGACCGCACGGACGAAGTCGGTGCCGCCTCCAGTGACGATAGCCACGGTGAAGTCACGTGCGCGCAGCGCGGCGATCAACTCGAGCATGGGCTGGTAGAGCAGCCGTGCTACCGGTCGTCCCAAGGTGGGGTGGCGGGCGCGCTGGACGAAGGCACGTGCCTCGGCGAGGAACTCCTCGGGTGGCATCGCCTCGAAGAGCTCGGCGAGCGCCAACGCGATCCGAGGCAGACCGAAGGCGGCCATCTGCTCTCGGTCCGCGGAGAGCACCGCGGCGTACTCCTCGCGTTCCGCGAGGGCCGGGGTCGCCTCCGCCCGCCGTGCGAGGGCGTCGACGAAGAAGTCCCACTGGAGGTAGGTCGGCTTCTCCGTCCAGAGCGTGCCGTCGTTGTCGAGGCAGGCGAACCGGTCGGCCATCGGCACCGTGGCGCTGCGGTCGAGGAAGGCCAGCAGAGCGTCCCGGGTCGGTCCGGGACGCCAGGACGGCAGCGGGTCGGCGGTCATGGCGCGGTCTCGGGCCAGACGACGCGGAAGCCGATGTGGCTCATGCCGGTGTCGACGGCCTGGGGTCGTCGCGCGGCCGGCCGGTAGCGACGGCAGTAGGAGTCGGCGCACAGGTGGGAGCCGCCCTTGACGACGCGCCGGGGGATGCGGAACTGGGGCTGGCCCGGATCCAAGCTCGTCGCCTCGGTGCCGCCGCGAGGATTGCGCGGCGCGCAGCAGGCATGCTGTGCCGGTGGATGCTGCTCGGTCCACCAGTCGATGGTCCACTCCCACACGTTGCCGGCCATGTCGAACAGGCCGAACCCGTTGGCGGGGAACGACCCGACCGGGGAGGTGCGTAGCCATCCGGACTCATCGGTGGAGCGCCAGGGGAAGTCCGGTCCGTCCCATACGTTCGCCATGATCCGGCCGTCGGGGCGGGCGACGTCACCCCAGGTGAACTCCGCGCCCTCGAGGCCGCCACGAGCGGCATATTCCCATTGCGCCTCGGTGGGGAGCGTGGCGCCGACCCAGGCGGCGTACGCCGCGGCATCCTCGAAGGCGACCTGCACCACCGGATGGTCCAGTCGCTCGTCAATTGCGGAGCCAGGCCCCTCGGGGGAGTGCCAGGCCGCCCCCGGCACCCAGCGCCACCATTGACTGAGATGACGCAGGTCTACCGGCCCCCGAGTAGGCGTGAAGACCATCGAGCCGGGCTGCAGGTTCTCGGCCGGGGCTCCCGGAAAGTCGGCGGGGTCCAGCGGTCGCTCGGCGACGGTGAGGTAGCCGGTGTCCTCGACGAACTGCTGGAACTCGCGGTTGGTCACCAGCGTGGCCGAGATCGCGAAGCCGTCGACCTCGACCGGGTGAGCCGGCGCCTCCTCGGGATCATGGCGGTCCGACCCCATCAGGAACCGTCCGCCCGGCAGCTGCACCCGACGCTCGGTCAGCGTGGTCACGCGCTAGGCACTCCTGCCTTGAGCTTCGCGAGCACTTGGTCGATGTTGAAGGTTGCCGGAGTCTGCCGCGGTGGGAACTCTCGGAGGGTCTGGAGCATCTCCGCGACATAGGCCTGAGCCGGGATCAGCAGCCAGATCCGGTCGAGCATCCAGTCGAAGTAGGTGTTCGACGTCTGGTCCGCTCGCTCATAGGGATCGGTCCGCAAGTTGAAGATCTTGGGCGCGCGCAGCTCGGTGTAGGGCTCCAGCCACACGTTGAGCGTGCCGCTAGCTCGTTGCTCGAGGAAGACGATCTTCCAGTTGTCGTAGCGCAGGGCGGTCAGGTCGCCGTCGTCGGAGACGTAGAAGAAGTGCTTGCGTGGACTCTCTTCAACCTCGCCAGTGAGATAGGGCAGCTGGTCATGGCCGTCCAGGTGCACGCGGAACTGGCGACCGGCGAGCTCGGTGCCCTCTCGCAGCTTCTCGGCGATGGCCGGCTCACCCGCCGCTGACAGGAGGGTGACGAACCAGTCGTTGTGACTCATCATGCCGTTCAGCACCGTGCCGGCGGGGATCCGACCGGGCCAACGCACCACTGCGGGGACGCGGTAGGCGCCCTCCCAGTTGGAGTTCTTCTCGTTGCGGAACGGGGTCATCCCGGCGTCCGGCCAGGAGTTCATGTGCGGCCCGTTGTCGGTGGAGTAGATGACGATCGTGTTCTCGGTGATGCCAGCCTCGTCGAGGAAGTCGAGCAGGTCGCCGACCAGCTCGTCGTGGTCGAGCATGGTGTCGTGGTATTCCGACTGCCACCGTCCGGCCCGGCCGATGCTCTCCGGCTTGGGGTGGGTGCGGAAGTGCATGTGGGTGGTGTTGAACCACACGAAGAACGGGTTCTCGTCGTCGACCTGGCGGCGCATGAAGTCCACCGCCGCATCGCGAAACTCCTCGTCGCAGGTCTCCATCCGCTTCTTGGTCAGCGGCCCGGTGTCCTCGATCCGCTGGCCGCCATCCGGCTCCGCCCAGGAGTGGATGACCCCGCGTGGGCCGAATCGCTCGTGGAAGTTCGGAAAGTCGTCGTCCCGGGGGTAGTCAGGATGCTCGGGCTCCTCCTCCGCATTCAAGTGGTAGAGGTTGCCGAAGAACTCGTCGAACCCGTGCGCAGTCGGCAAGAACTCGTCGAGGTCACCGAGGTGGTTCTTGCCGAACTGGCCGGTGGCGTAGCCCTGCTCCTTCAGTGCTGTCGCGATGGTCGGGTCCTCCGCCCGAAGACCGACATCCGCGCCGGGCATGCCGACCTTGGTCAGCCCGGTGCGGTAAGGGTTCTGCCCGGTGATGAACGCTGCTCGGCCGGCGGTGCAGCTCTGCTCGCCGTAGTAGTCGGTGAACCGGACGCCCTCCTCGGCGATCCGGTCGATGTTCTCGGTGCGGTAGCCCATCAATCCGTCGCTGTAGCAGCTCAGGTTCGACTGGCCGATGTCGTCGCCCCAGATGACCAGGATGTTCGGGCGCTCCGTCATGGTGATTCGTCTCCTCGCTGCGATCCGACCCGGACAGGTGCACATTGGTCTACCCACCTGACCCTGGCCCTCTCCAGTGCCCGGGCGCAAGGTCACCCTCAACGGATGAGAGGGCTACTCCTGGGTCAGACGCGCATGCCGACGGCGTCGCGGCGGCTGGTCACGCCGAGCTTGCGGTAGATCGCCCGCTGGTGGGTCTTGACGGTGTTGACCGACACGTGCAGCGTGGCTGCGATCTCGGCCACCGACATCGTGGTGCGCAGGTAGGCCAGGATCTCCTTCTCGCGATGCGACAAGGTGGTGGCGGTGGGCACCATGGGGTCGTGTCCGGCGAGGACTTCCGCCAAGAAGATCTCGTGCCCGGACCCCCAGGAGGCATGCTCGGCCAGCAGCGCTCTCAGGGCGGGATCGTCCAGGTTGATCGCTCGGAGGATGCTCTCGGATCGGATCAGGTCCAAGGCGCGCTCCAGGAGTCGGTGGGCCACCACGAACCGGCCCTGGGTCCGGTGAGCGACCGCTTCGGTGACCAGGATCGTCGCCTCGACGTACGACGGCATCTGACGGTGCTTCAGCACGGCCAAGGTGGCCTCCGCGTCCCGCAGCCGACCGTGTCGTCGTTGGATCTCGGCGACGATGACGAGCATCGCGGGAAGGTACTCGGTGCGCTGGACCGTCGAGGCCAGTTCCAGCGCGACCGCGATCCGGCCGCGCGCCTCGGCGATGGCCGCTCGAGCGGTGGCCAGGTACGACGCCCAGGGCAGGCCGTAGGTCTCCTGTGGATCCAACTCGGCCAGGCCCCGCTCCGTGATGTCCACCAGCGGGAGATCCTTCGCGGCACAGGCGGCGAGTGCGCGGAAGATGCGCGACATCGCGCCGACCATCCCGGTGCCGTCCAGGCGAGTGACGACCTGGCGAAGGCTCTCCTCGGCGAGGGCATAATCCGCCTGCCAGAACGCGCGCATCCCCGAGGAGAAGCCCTCCACGCCGTCGTCGAACCACTGCCAGTCACTGTCCCTGAGGACGTGGGCCAGTTCTCCCTCGGTGAGCCGGTATGACTCGGTGAACCGTCCGGCCAGCACCTCGGCGAGCACCAGGTTGACGGCGGCGCGCCGGGCCAGGTCGGCATCGTCACATGCCTGTGCCGCAGCCAGAGCGGCCCGCAGGCTGCCGATGGTGCGTCGGGGCGAGAGCCGAAGACGGACCTCTGCCCAGCCGACCATGAACAGCGCCGCGGCGACCGATCGCGGTGTCAGGTGGTGATCGCTGGCGAGCAGCGTGCGAAGCCGATCACACGCAGACACTCGCACGGCGTGCTCATCAGCCGTGAGCAGGTCGGTCAGGGCGGCCGCGATGGCTCGGTCCGTGGACTCGTCGTCGCCGAGGTCGTGGGCACGGGAGCGCAAGAGCTTGGCGCCCACGGTGTCGCCACGCAGGGCCAGACAGCACGACCGGATCAGCAAGACCTCGTGTTGGTCGCACCATGGCTCCGGGAGGGACAGGCAGGTGGTGAGCAAGCCCTTGGTGTCGGAGGTGACGACCAGGTGTGGCCAGGTCCGCTGGACGATCTCGGCACCGAGCTCGGGATCGTCGGCCTCGAGGGCATGCCGGGCCGCCTCGAGCGGGAAACGGATGGCGAGTCTCGTTGCGGCGATCCGGTGGAGCCGTCGTGACTCCGCCAGGCTGCGACGCCGGACGATGTCTTGGCAGGCGCTGACGAAGACGTCATGCCAGCGGTAGACATCGGGTGCGTCGTCGCTGTGGAAGCGGTCGATGAACAGTCCGCGGCGTACGCACTCCGCAAGCAGGGCGCCGGCGTCGTCTCGGCCAGACAGGTCGGCAGCGAGCCGGTCGTCCACCATCGTGCTGGTGGTGGACGCCAGGAGGAACTCGGCCAAAGCGTTCTCGCCGAGGATCTCCGCCTCGATCAGGTCCGCGAGTCCGTCGTTCGCGAGGCCATCCCTCGGAGCGGTCGGACCGGGATGGAGGCCGCCCTCGAGCCCGAGGCGGATCGCGACCGGCCAGCCGCCCACCCGCTCGACCAGGCTTGCGGCAGCATCGTGAGCGAGATCCCGGTTGAGCAGGCGCGCGGCCTCGACGACCTCGTCGGGCGTGAACTTCAGCTCGGCCGGCCCCAGCATCGCCGCGTGTCGGTAGGCGGTGCGCCGCGCACTCGATCGGTCGAGGTCGCGCCCGCCGAGCACCAACCGCAGCTGATCGGGACCGTGGTCGACCAGAAGGCCCAGGGCCGAGTCGCTCGTGAGGTCGGTCAGGTGGATGTCGTCGATGACCAGGCAGAGTGGCGTCTGCTGGCGGGCCACCCAGGACACGATGGCGTCGAAGGTGTCCCGGTGGCCGCTCTCGTCCTGCGGCGTGGCCGGGAGATCGGCGGCGAGGCTTCCGTCACCTGCCGGATTTCCTTGCAGAGCCGAGGCGACGCCGCGCAGCAGCCGGGTCGGATCGACGTCCAGCCGCGAGAGGGTGAGCCAGCTGACCGGATCGGCACGGCGCCGTGCCCAACCGGCCAACGCGGTGCTCTTGCCGTAGCCCGCGGGGGCGGTCACGAAGGTGACCCGATGAGTCCGGGTCGCCTCGTCCAACAGGTCGGAGAGCCGCGGTCGATCGACGTGGACGTCGGGCGGCAGCGGGGGAGTGATGGAGAACCACGGCGACCTGCCCCAGCTCTGCGACGACGTCATCGCCATGGCTGCTGAGTGTACGGCGGCCAGGCGAGCGTGACGACGGAGCCATCGGGATCGTGCCGGCGTCGCGACCAGTAGGCTCGGCTGGCGTGACGGCGATGGGTAGCCCCCGGGTGCGTAGGACCACCCAGCAGCTCCAGCGGGCGATCACCTCGGGGCGCTGGCCGGTCAACACCAAGATCCCGAACGAGGCGGAGCTGGCGGCCGAGCTCGGAGTGGGTCGGAGCACGATCCGGGAGGCGGTGCGGAGCCTGGCCCACCTCGGCATGCTCGAGCCCGCCCCGGGTCGCGGCACCTTCGTCCGGTCCCTGAACCCGGTGCACGGTGTGCTGGCCGACTTCGCCGCGGAGCACTCCTGGCCCGACATCTTGGCGGTGCGTCGAGCCTTGGAGGTGCAGGCAGCGGCGCTGGCCGCCCGACGTGCGGACCAGGCCGGGATCGAGCGGCTCCGTGCTGCCCACGCGCTGGACACCGAGAACGGCAGCCCCGCGGAGTGCCTACGCAGTCCGGGCCAGTTCCACGCGACGATCATCGAGCTCGCGGAGAACCAACTGCTCGCCGAGCTCTACTCCGGCCTGATGAGCGTGCTGCGCAAGGGTCTGCGGTCCGGTGCGGTGCGCAACGGCCTCGACGACGCTCGGCGCCGCCGCGACCACGAGGCGCTGTTGGCCGCGATCTCGGCCAACAATCCCACTGCCGCAGCCGCCTTGGCCGCCTCGCACGCCGACGAGGATCTGGTCGTCGGCTAGGCGCGTGCCCGGATGCCGGATCCGGCCCGAACGGCCCTTCGTCTTGCCCCGCGGACCCTCTGAATGTCATTCATCTGATCTAAGTTAGGGTTGCCTTCCCTAAACTACTGCCCGCTCGGGGCCAGCTGGCCCGAGCGCCCTGAATCCAGGAGAACCCGTGAACAAGATCCTTGTCCGCCGCGGCGCAGCGCGCCGCACGGTCGGACTGTGCGCCGCGGTCGTGGTCGGCCTCGGCTCGCTGACGCTCGGCGCCGTCGCGCCGGCCAGTGCCGACACCGGGACCGCTGTCGACGGCGCGACGGCAACCGTCTCCGACGTGGTGCTGTCCAACAGCGCGATCCACCTCGAGGGCACCGGCTGGACCACCGCGCCCGGCTCGGGCGTCGGCTCGACGATCGCGGTGAAGCTCGGCGACGCGCTCACCACCGAGCCGGCTTCGGGTCCGGTGATCAACCCGGCGACCGGCACGTCTGCCGATGACTTCAACATCTGGGACGCGATCCAGGCCAACGACGACGGCACCTTCAGCGCCGACATCACCTTCCCGACGCCGGACAACACCAATCCCGCCCTGGCGTCCCCCTGGGCAGTGGGCACCACGCACACCCTGCGACTGCTGACCGGCTCGATGAGGAGCGGCGACACCGGTCGCAGCGTGCTGCTCACCTTCACCGTCGGCGAGGGCCTGGTGGCCAGCGCCACCACGGCGACCACCGGTGTCGTGACCGTGAGCGTCTCGGGCGGCAACTTCACGCCGGGCGAGGTCCTCTCGGTCGCCCACGGCGAGACCCCGCTGCAGTGGACGATCACCTCAGGGCGCACCTCGACCACCTCCGACACGTTGACCGTGCCGGACTCAGGCGTCATCTCCGCCCGGGTCGTGCTGCCCGCCGGGATGGCTCCAGCCGGACGAGTCACGCTGACGATCACCGGCGACGGCGGCACGCACCAGAGCGTCACCGTGCAGGTGCCGCCCTCGGTGAGCTTCGACAACGGGACCGCCATCGGCGCCAGCGGCACGCTCACCCTCGGCAACCTGGTCACCGGAGCGACGATCACCTCGGTCAAGCTCGGCGACACGGTGCTGGCCACCGACCTCACCGCCGACTCGAGCGGCAACGCTACGGCGGCGTACGCGATTCCGGTCGGCACGCCGCCCACCGTGCAGTCACTGGTGATCAGTCAGACCGCACCGTCGCAGGAGACCTACACCCTCAGCCAGGCCGTCTACCCGGACGAGAGCACGGTGGGTGCCGACAAGTTCACGATCGTCTCCACCACTGCGGACCAGGGCCTCTACCAAGGCTTCTACCAGTCGGCCTACAGCGCCACGCAGGACGCGCTCTACGTCACGGCTTCGGACCGCGGGACGGGCAACAACGGCTTCATCTACAAGCTCGACCCGGACACTCTCGAGGTCGAGACGAGCCACCAGACCGTGGATCACGACGACTTCACCAAGACCGGTGCGTTCGGCATCGGTGTGGACGACGTCAACGGCAACATCTGGGTCAGCAACACCGGCTCGAGCTCCGTGGCCGTCTACAAGGCGAGCGACCTCAGTCTGGTCAAGCAGTTCCCTGCAGGCGTGGTCAGCCACTCGCGCGACGTCGTCTACGACCCCTCGACCGACCAGGTCTTCGTCAGCTCGGCCAGCGAGGGCTCGTCGGCTGCGGCCACCGGCTACCTCTCGGTGTTCGAGGCCGCGGACAAGGACGGTGACGGCACGCCGTACGAGAAGATCACCGACATCGAGACCGGCACCCGCGACGTGTTCAACCCGGTGTCGCTCTCGCTCGCGGACGGCACCCTCTTCTCGCCCAGCCTGGGCAGCAACAAGGTGGTGCGCATCGACACAGCCCACGCCACCGAGGACGGCTACGAGCCGACGTTCCTCACCGTCGACGGGATCAACGTCGGTGGCCGTGGCGCCTCGGGCATCGCCTACGACGCTGCGCACAACCGCATCTTCGTGGCGAGCCAGAACAGCCACGATGTCACGATCGCCAACGCCACCACCGGGGCAACGATCAACGAGGTGCCCACCGGTCGGCAGGCGCTCAACGTGGTGCTCGACCCGGTGCACGAATGGGTCTACGTCGCCAACTTCGGCGGCACGTCGGTGACCGTGCTCGACACCGATGGCAACAAGGTCGCCTCGCTGCCGATCGCCACGGCCAACCATGTCTCGACCGATGGCAAGGGCAATGTGTTCGTGGTCGACAAGGCTGCCAGCAACCGGGTCTGGAAGATCATGCCGAACGTGACTGTCGAGGCCGGCACGCCGACGATCTCGGGCACGGCCCGGGTCGGGGTGAAGCTGACCGCGAAGCCGGGCGCGTGGGGTGAGGGCACCGAGCTGTCCTACCAGTGGAACCGCAACGGCACGGCGATCGACGGTGCGACCAAGGTGACCTACACGCCGGTCGCGGCCGATGCTGGCAAGAAGCTCACCGTCACGGTCACCGGCACCTTGCCCGGCGCGGAGGCGGTCGCCAAGACCTCGGCTGCCAAGACCGTGGCCAAAGGCAAGCTGAAGGCCGCGAAGCCCACGGTCACCGGGAAGGCACGGGTCGGCAAGACACTGACGGCTAAGCCGGGCAAGTGGACCGCGGGCACCGCGTTCACCTTCCGGTGGCTCGCCAACGGCAAGGCGATCAAGGGTGCGACCGGCACCTCGCTGAAGCTCACCCGGGCCATGGTCGGCAAGAAGATCCAGGTGAAGGTGACCGGCGCCAAGGCCGGCTACGTCACCGCCACCAAGGCGTCGAAGAAGACAGGCGCCGTCAGGCGCTGATCGGTCGCCTGTTTGGTCGAACGGTCGGGCGGCCCACGCATCGGATCCCGGTGCGGGGGTCGCCCGACTGCTTGCGCTTGCCGTATCGAGCCGACAAGGTGGTGGACCAAGGAGGCCGGTGCCGCTCACCCCTCCCGTCGATCTCGGGGAGGTCCGCAGATGGTTCGCTGGCCACGAGTGTTGATCCTGGCTGTGGCACTCGCGCTAGTGGCATCGGTGGTCTCGGTCGCCGATGTGGCCGTGCTTCCCACCGCCGCAGCTACGCCGCAGCCACCTGCCGCTGTCGTCCCCACGCGAGCGGTCCAGGTGACGACAACACCTGGGCCGACCACGGTGTCGAGCAACATCAGCGCCGACACGGTGTGGGGGCCGTCGGGCTCGCCGTACCTAGTCACGCAGCCGGTTGCGGTTGCGGCCGATGCGTCGCTGACCGTGCTCCCAGGCACTGAGATCCAGATGGGCTGGGACACCCAGATCACGGTCGTCGGCCAGATCCAGATGCTGGGGACCAAGCAGGAACACGTCACGGTGACGGGGACGACGCAAGTCCCCGGCAGTTGGCGTGGTGTCAAGATGCTGCCGGGGCTGAGCCAGACTCGGGTGCCGCTCAGTGTGTTCGACTACGTGGACTTCAGTTACGGCGGGAAGGGAACCGACTCCGCCTGTCGGGACTCCGGCATGGTCAGTGTTGCTCGACACGGGAGAGCGGTCGTCACCAACTCCACCTTCCGACACGCTCAGTATGTTGCCCTGAGCGACGGTGCTTCGGCTTCGTCTGATGGCTTCTTCGGGGTCTACCGGAACACGTTCGGTGACTCCTACTGTGGCGTTGCCAACTGGGGGGGCAAAGCGGAGTACCTCGACAACACGTTCGAGGACAGCTTCACCAGTCGAGCGTTCATCTCCGTCGGGGGTGTGGGCCGGTTCTGGTTCAACGAGGTCAACGGCTATGCCACCGTGGCCTACGACGAGATGAGTGTGCGGTACAACTACCTGGAGGGCGTGAGCAACTTCGGTGCCTGGTCGCAGCAGCTGCAGGACTGGCGTTACAACGAGTGGGAGCAGGGCCTGCGACCAGAGCCGGTGGTCCCGCCGTGTGCGGACCCGGCCACCTTCGACGAGATCCAGCCGCCCGTGGTCAGCTTCTCCGACCTGGACTGCGCGGAGGATCATCCGTTCCCGCAGTGGTATGGCGCCCACTACCGCTTGTTGGTCGAGCCGGGAGCGGGTGATACCCGTCATGTTCCGGCGTCGTTGATCCGGCCCTATCACGGCCAGTTCAACGGTGTGGACACGACCGATGGGACTCTGAGCTACTCCGTGGATGACCTAACGGTGGAGGATGCGGGTGCGCAGATCGATGCCGGCCGGAACTACTCTTCGTCATCTTCGCGTGACTTGGGTCCCAGCGATGTGGGTCGCGGCTGGCGCACCACCTACAGCGAAGGAATGACACCACAGGGCAGTCCGCCGGCGATGACCCTGAGTGACGACGGCAGCGTCCCGTTGTCGGATCCAACGAACCCGACGGTCTATCCGGGGGTTGCCGCTACCCTGACCACGTCCTCGCAGGGCGCCGAGGTCAGCACGCCCGACCACACGACCTATGAGTTCGACTCGACGGGTCAACTCACGGGGATGTTGCTCGGCGACTCCCGGCATCGGTTGGACATCGATCGGGCTGGCGGCAAGGTCAGCCGGGTCACCGGTGTCTCTGGGCGGAACGTGGAGTATCTGCGATCCGGGGGAAATGTCAGCGGGTTCGAGGACAGCGCCGGTCGAGATGTTGCGTTCGACTACGACACGCAGGGGCGTCTTGTCTCGGCGACCGGTGTCGACGGGCAGGGCGAGACCTACGAGTACGACGGTTCCTCGGCACGACTGACCCGCGTTGTCAGCGCTGAGGGTGTGGCGCGGTTGGCGGCCGGTTACGACGGCTCGGGCCGGGTGGCGTGGGTGGAGCCCGAGGGTTCGGGTCGTTTCACCATCGCCTACGACAGTGGCAGCAAGCGGACCATCACTCAGCCCGATGGGGTTGACGTGGTGCAGACCCTTGACGACGAGGGCCGCTTGGTGAGCGAACAGGTGGAAGGGGGTTCGGGCCGTCACCTGATCTACGACGGTGATGGGCGGATGGTCGCCGAGGTCTCGGGTGTCCCGACTGACCCGATGACCGGCTATTCCGCACCGTCCACGGCGACCCTGATCGATGTCGGCGACGGCGCTGCCGACGTGAAGTGGATCGAGCTCGACCCGCTGGGCAGAGCCACGGTGACGACTCTGAACGGACACCAGGACCCGACCCAGGTGATAGGCCCGGACGGCTCATCGACTAGCTATAGCTACAACAGCCACCACCGGGTCAGTGAGCTCACTGATCCCCGTGGAGAGACCTGGGAGTTGACCTACGGGCAGTACGGACAGATCGAGTCGATCACCGATCCGGCCGGCCGGGACGCGTCTTGGGGCTATCAGTCCGATGGCGACTTGGAGTCGACCACGTCGTTTGTGGGCGGGACTACCGACTACTCCACCAACAGTCGGGGCCTGGTCACCGAGACCGTCGACCCGGCTGGGGCTTCCACGCAGCTCGCGTATACCAACTGGGGGGCGGTGGCCTCGGTCACCACGCCACGCGGGGGAGTGACCACCGCCACCTTCGACGACGACAGGCGTGTCACCGCGGTCGAGGACCCCGAGGGCGGGACGGTGGAGTACCACTTCGACGCCCGCGGACGGATCTCCAGGGTTGATGACCCGCTCAACCAGCCCATCACGTTGACCTATGACGACAACGGCCGCCCTGAGTCACGCACCGACGCCAACGACAACACCTTCACCCAGACCTACACCCCAGAGGGCTGGACTGCCCAGGTCGACGGTCCAGAGGAGACAGGTAGCACGACGGAGTACGACCCGGCGGGTCGGGCAGTGTGGGTCGTCGACGGCCTCGGGCACGTCACCCAGACCGTCTACGACCGCGCCGGACAGGTTGTGCGGATCGACACTCCTGATGGCGGGCATCGGAGCTGGACCTACGACGGGGCCGGCCGGCCGCTGAAGTACACCGACGCCCTCAACCGCAACACCCAGTACCAGTACAACGCTGCTGGTGACCTGACCAAGACCACCGACCCCGAGGGCGGCATCGAGACTCGGACCTATGACGGCCTGGGCCGGGTCACCAGCGTGACCGATCCGTCCTCACACACAGTGACCTCCACCTACAGCAACGCGGGCCGCACGACCACGGTCTCCGACAGCATCGGGCAACGATCACAGGTCAGCACCGACACCCTAGGCCGGGTCATCTCCGAAGAGGACGGGCTGGGCCACGCCACCGACTCCACCTACAACCCTGACGGCCTGCTGGCGAGCCGCACCGCACCGGGACAGCCTGCGGTGACCTATGCCTACGACCTGGCCGGACACCTGACCGGTCAGACCGACGAGCGCGGCCACACCATCGAGGGCACCTACGACGCGGTGGGTCGCCTCACCGAGCGGGTCTACCCCGACGGCACAGCCGAGGGGTTCGGCTACGACGCGGTCGGCAACCTCACTGAGCTCACCGACCGTGCTGGCCAGGACTGGACCTACGAGTTCGACGGGGTCAACCGAGTGACCTCGGCCAGCGATCCCCTGGAGGCAACCACCGAGTACGACTACGACGCGCTCGGCAACCTGGTCGAGACCGTCGATCCGACCGGGGTGTCGGTGACAACGACATATGACCCAATGGACCGTCCTGCGGTGATCACCGACAGCGCCGACAACTCCACGGTGAAGACCTACGATCCGGAAGGCAATCTACTGACTACGACCGATCCTGGCGGTCGAGTGGTCACGAACAAGTACGACAAGCTGGACAGGCTGACCAACAGGTCCTACTCGGGTGTCCTTGGGACGATGGCGCTCTCCTGGGATTCGGTGGGGAACCTGCTATCGATCGCGAGTGATGGCAAGACATTTTCGTGGAGTTACGACGCACGCGATCGGGTAGTCGCTTCTGTCGACGCGCTAGGCAGCGAAACGTCGTACCAATATGACCTGGCCGATCGGGTCGTTCAGAAGACGATGCCGAGTGGGCGCGACTTCGACTACTCCTACACCGTGGTGGGCGACCCGTCCTCGATCACAGTCGGTGGGCGAATGGCCGACTACAGCTACTTTCCGGGGAGCCTGCTCAAACGGGTGAGTCTGCCTAGCGGCGCGCACTACGACTTCGTCTATGACGAGATGGGTCAACTGGTCACCCAGACTGACCCCGAGCAGTTGCAGACCCTGTACGGCTACGAGGATGGCAGGCTCAGCGAGGTCAGCCGCCCCGACCAGTCGACTATCTCTTACAGTTACGATGACGCGGGTCGGCTGACCTCGCAATCCGCGAGTGGCAGCACCCGAGCCTACGACTACGACGCTGCTGGACGGATGACGTCGGCGACTACCTCGGGTGCTGGCGGTTCGACCTCGGTTGCGATGACCTACAACGGCCGGGGCCTCCTCGCCACAAGCACCGACGCCGCCGGCACCACGACCTACACCCATGATGCTGCGGGTTACCTAGCCACAGTGGCGCCGCCGTCGGGTGGGAGTCTTGACTTCACCTACAACGCTGTCGGCGATGTTGCCACGGTTCGAGGTCCGGTCAACCTGAACTATGGCTACGACAAGTGGGGTCGACTGACGAGTCGTAGCCAGCAGAGCGGAACGACAAACGCCGGGGTGAGCTTTAAGTACGACAAGAACGGCCACCCCACCGAGGTCTCGGCGGGGAGCAAGCAGACCGCGAGCTACGACGTTGACGGCCTCCTGACCTCGACGAATACCGACATCGCCACGGCCACCAACGCGGCGGAGGGCACCCAGACGTTCAGCCGGGACTCCTCGGGTCGGCTGACCGGGTCGACGCTGACGTCATCGGCCGGCTCCGTCGTGTCCGAGTCGACGTACGCCTGGGACGACGACAGCAACCGATCTTCGGTCGAGCAGACCGTGCCCGGCACGGGCATGACCACGCTGACTGCGACCCACGACGACGCAGGTCGCCTGCAGACCGTCACGGACGGACAAGACACCACCGCCTACACCTATGACGACAACGGCGCCCTGACCTCGATCGACCGACCCGGCAGCGCCGGCGACACCACCTACGCCTACGACGGCTTCGGCGACCTGGTCTCGGCGTCGGTCACCCAGTCCGGTGGTAGCACCGCAGACGTCGACTACACCCGCGATGCACTCGGCCGGGTGGTCGACCGCACCCAGACCGGGGGCACGAGTCCGGGAACGACCGCCTACGGGTACCGAGCGACATCGACCGAGCCGTCTTCGTTGTCGACCGGATCCGGGGTGACCAGCCTGATTCGGGACTCCGAAGGCGTCCTACTGGCGGCCAAAGCACCCGGTGGTGCGGTCAGCCATGCTGTCCCGAACCTGCACGGTGACCTGATGGCCTGGCGCGCCCAAAGCGGTGGAGCAGTCACACACTCGCGGGTCTACGATCCCTTCGGAGTCGCCACCACCACCTCGACCTCTGGGACTCCAGGCGCCGAGCTCGGGATCGGGTTCCAGTCGCAGGCCACCGATCCGCTCACCGGGTTGGTCGAGATGGGTGCGCGGGTCTATGACCCGACTGCCGGAGCCTTCACTACTCCCGACACCTGGGTCGGTGATCTGACCGAACCGGTGACACTGAATCGGTACACCTATGGCAACGCCTCGCCGCTCGACTTCGCCGATCCCACTGGACACTTCTCCATCCCGTTGCTCAGCAACATCGCCAACTGGATCCGCTCGGCAGTCAGCGGAGTCACCAGCAGCATCGCCAGTGGGGTCAGCCACGTCGTCCAAGGCGCAGCCCAGGCAGCAAACCAGGCGTGGGCCGCCACCAGGGCGGCCTACGCCCAGGCCAAGTCCTTCCAAACCCAGCTCGCCTCCAGGACCCGTGAACTCGCTGGCGGTGCCCAGGCGTTTGTCAGCGACTTCCGGGGGTCGTTGAGCCAGCACTCGACCGAGGCCCATGTCGCGTTGGCTGCTCTGGGGATGGTGTTCGACCCTGCGGATGCTATCGATGGTGCTTGGTATCTGCTGATCGATCATGATGTGAAGCAGGCGCTGATCTCGTTCGGGTCGATGGTGCCGGTGGCGGGGGCCTTCGTCGCCCTCGGCCGTGGGCTGCGCAAGGCCGATGAAGCGGCCGAGCTTACTGCGGTGGCGGCGCGTCTGGTCGATGACGAGGCTGGTGTCGCGACTCGTTTCGCGAGTCGCGAGACGCGCGCCACCGGCGAGGTGGTCGACGCGGCAGCGGCTACACGCCGGATCGAGACCAACGCCCCCCTCCACGCCAGCCCTGACCCTCCCCCCACTCTTACCGCAGCCGACGAAGCCGCAAACGGCGCAGACGAGGGGGTCAGCATCTACAAGGCCTCGCAGCCGGGGCTGACGTCTAGGCACCTGACTGAGGGATACAAGCCTGAAGATTTCCCAGGGAGTGCTTTCTTCACCCGTGACAAGGCCGTTGCTGAGCACTGGGGCCAGATCTACGGCGAGGGCCACATCGAGACCCGCATGCCGAAGTCAGTGTTCGACGAGCACTTGGCCCAGCACGAGTGGCCCTATCCGGGGTGGCCTGGCATGACCGAATTGGAGGCCCCGTCCGACCTTCTAGACCTCATCAGCTCCTTCCCGCGGACGCTGCACAACTAGGAGTCATGATGCTGATTACTGGTCAACGAGTTCGAGGCCGCGTAGTACGCCACGAGGCTTACGGAGCCTTTGTGGACATTGGGGAGTCTGAGTTGGCGGCTCTCTTGTTGGATGCCTTGATTGATGGAGATCCTCTGCACGCCCGCGATGCCCTGCCGGAAGTCGGGACCGAGGTCGAAGCAGTGTTCTTGGGATATGGGCGTCCGGGCGGTACCCAGCCGAGGATCAGTCTCCGTCCAAGTGATCTTGCGGAGGCCGAACCCGAGGCCTGAGCAACGGGATTGCTGGGAGACTCGATCCATGACCGCGGCGAGCCGGGAGACCACCAGCAGGGGCTGGGTGCTTCCTTTCCTAGCTGCCCTCGTCGTGGTCCTGGCCACGATCCTCAGTGCCGCTACCGCGTCCGCAGTCACCACCGGTGTTGCTGAAACTCGCGTCCGGGCTTCCAGCGTTGTGGTCGAGGTTCCCGTCGGGCCCCCGGAATACATCAGCGCAGGTCAGCGGCTAGGAAACGACGTCGCGGAGCCCGGAATTGTGGTGGCTACCGGTGTTGCCGCAAACACGGGGCCGCGGACCCTGTTCCACTACACCGACGAGGCTGGCCAGCGAGGGATCCTCGACAGCGGCAGGCTGAACCCGTCGCTGAAGAGCGTCAGTCCGAAGGACGCGCGCTACGGGGACGGCCAGTACCTATCAGATATTGTGCCTGGCACCAAGACCTGCGCTCAGTTGGCCCGCTGCTTCCTTGGCCGACCGTTCCCCGCTCAGAAGTACACGCACTACGTCGAGATTGATGTCACCGACCTGAACATCATCAAGGGCAGAGACGGCGTATTCCTCAACCCCTCGGGTGAGCCGCTCGACATCACGAGCCGACTGATCAGCGCAGGAATGAACTGATGAAGCACCTGCGCGTTCGTTGGTTCCACAACTCGGTTGAGGATCCGGTAGTTCTCTACAGCGAGATCGACGACGAGAGATGGGAAATCCGGAAGGTCGACGAGTACGTCGACGGGCGACGAGACCTCGCTGGGACGGGCATCGAGACAGGGAGCACTTTCCTAGCGGAGGATCAGACTCCCTCGATCGAAGAGATCAACTCCGATCCGCAGTTCGAGGCCGTAGAGATCACCGCGGAGGAGTTCGAAGCCGTTTGGGATCAGGCGAAGGAATGGTTCGACCTGCCGTGACCGCCCTGCGATTCGCTCTGGCCGCTCTGCTTGCATTTCTTGGCGCGGTGCTGGGTCCGTACGGGCCCAGCACCGCAGCCTCGACTTCGCCGACTCCGTGCGCCTACGTATACGACGGCTACTTCAGGGCGGCGGTGCTGACGGACGCCACGACGGAGCGGGGTCCGCGCGCGACGTACGACCGAGACATGTCCTACGACGCCGTCGACCGTTGGTCGGACAGCACTTCGGTGCGCCCTCATACCGCTACAACTCCCGCTGCCTCCACCTACGACCACCCTGTCCCGCCCGTGCAGGTCGCCAGCGCGGCACCTACGACCGCGTGGCCAACCCACGTGGTTCCGGCGCCTCTTTCGTCCGTTGAGCGATTGCAGGTTGCCGCAAACACAGGAGATGACACCGTCAGCCTGTTCCGCGCTGTCTCCAAAGCTGAGGCGGAGGACATTGCCGGGCACGGCTTCCGGCAGGCGCCGAGCGGGCTGAGCTACGAAGGGAAGTTGTTCGCGACGGGCGCCGATGACGCCGCTCGATATGGACGAATCAACTACGGCCAGGACGGGGTGCCCTTCCACATCGTCGAGACTCGTGTGCCTCGCTCGTTTGCTGACCAGCTCTACACGGGCACTGCGGACCGTATGACATTCAGAGCAGTTGATCCGGACCAACTCGCGGGTCTGAACCGCTTGGACAGTACGAGCATCTGGGATCACGTTCCTTGGGTGGCCAAGCCATGACCGACCTCTCCGCATTCATCCGGGCTCGGGTGACGCTCCTGCCTCCGGAGGCTGGCGGGCGTCGTACCGCGATCGCATCTAGCTATAGGTGCAACTGTCGCCTACCTGACCACGCCGAAGGGCTCTTCTTTGATGCGACGTTCCGAATGTGCGACGGGGACCTTCTGAATCCGGGCGAAACGGCGATGGCACAGATCGAGCCGCACCACCCGGATGATTGGGTCTCTGTCGAGATCGGAACAGTGATCGAGATGTGCGAGGGGCCCCGCCTGATCGGTCGGGCGGTTGTCACGGAACTGTTCGGAGACCCGGAGTGGGCACCCGAATGAGACTATGTTGTCCATCCCGTTGCCGAGAGTGGCGGGCGCTCTTGTCGCCGTCTTGGTCGTTGTCGTAACGGCCTGGCTTGGGTTCGCCGGCGCGGCGAATGGGGTCGCCTGTACAACCTGCGCCTGCCCACAGCTACACCTACGACGTCCCGATGTACGACGTGCCCGGGAATGATGCTGCATCGGAGCGGGCGCCACCTGCGCAGAGCCTCAACGACAGCACCTATGACCCCGCCGCCGCTGGTCGCACGGCGCTTCGATGCGCTCCGAGGCATCGCCAGCTCCCCCGACTACCGCCTCCGCCCACTCGGGAACGATTGCACCGGTCACGGACGCTACGACTATGACGGGTCGGCATGTTGTGGTCGTCAACGGGGTTCTCTTGCCACCTCAGATCTTGACGTCTACTGGACGGTCATGGGTCAGCTCCGGCGGCAGGCTAAAGGGCTGCCGGAGGGCACGCCGATCACTGGAGTCGTCCGCGATCGGTAGGGTCGTCCGTCTTCCACAGGGCAGGACCTTCAGTTGCGCCTTAGCGACGAGCGGCGTCGATGAGGCTGGTGACGAGAGCGGCTTCGTCGGGGGCGCACTGGGCACGCTCGGGGGCGCCGTCTAGCAGGAGGTAGTCGGTGGTGACGTCGGTCTTGCGACCTATACCTGCAGGAATGCTGTCCTCGCCGTCAGCCCTCCCATCCCATGGAGCCGACCAGGATTCGGGCAAAGATCCGACCTAAATTAGGGTTGTCTAACCTAATGTCTCGTGGGTCTTCCGACTCACAGCGATCCGGTGTCATGCGAGAGGTGCCTGTGATGGTCGTCCGATGGCCGCGCCGCGCGGTCTTCGGTGTGGTGGCCGCCGTCGTCCTGCTCGGCGGGTGCGCCGGCGGTGGCGAGTCGACCGAGCGGTCCGCTGAGACTCGCACCGTCACCGACGCGGATGGTGTCTCCGTCACCGTGCCGGAGCACCCGATGCGGGTGGTGACGCTGAGCGAACCCACCCTGGACGGTGCGCTCGCGCTCGGGGTCACCCCGGTGGGCACGGTGGCGGGTCGCGGCCAGTCGACGGCGCCTGGTTACCTCTCCGACCTGGCCTCGGACATCCCCTTGCTGGGCGGCGTGGCTCAGCCGGACTACGAGGCGATCGCCGCGGCCAAGCCCGACCTGATCCTGGTCGACGGCACCAGCATCAACAACAATCCGGACGCCTTGAAGATCCTGGCCAAGATCGCGCCGACCGTCTCGACCGGATTCGCGGGCGGAGACTGGCGGGCGAACTTCACGCTCGTCGCCGACTCGCTCAATCGGGTCGACGAGGGGGAGAAGGTCCTGGAGGAGTACGACGACCAGGTCGCCGACGCGCGGCGGCAGCTGACGTCGTACGCCAAGGACACCTTTTCGATCGTCCGCTGGCAGGGCGGCTCGGCCTCCCTGATCCTCACCGAGCTGCCGGCCGGGATGGCGCTCACCGATCTCGGCCTGAAGCGGCCGCCGTCGCAGGACCATCCGGGCCGCGGCCACAGTGATCCGGTGTCGTTGGAGAACCTGGGCCGGATCGACGCCGACTACATCTTCTTCGGCACCCTCGGCGGCTCGTCTGTGGACAACGCCAACGCGGGTGGTGACAGCGACGTCGCCGCCGCCGAACAGGCCCTCAGCCAGGCCGAGCAGGTGCCCGGCTTCACCGGCCTGCAGGCCTATCGAGACGACCACATCATCCCGGTCGACGGGTCGCTGTGGACCTCGACCGGCGGGCCACTGCTCATGTCACGCATCGTCACCTCAGTCATGGAGGCACTCCGATGAACCCCCTCACTCCCATCCGCTCGGGCCGCTGGACAGCAACGCTGGTCGCGCTGGCCGTGACGGCGGCAGCGGCCCTCGTCGGCCTCGCTCCAGCCGGCCCGGCCGCGGCGGCCGCCTGCACGCCCACCTCGGAGTCGCCGACGGTGACGTTGACCGACACCACCGCCTCGCTGGGCGGCAAGCTCCGCTTCACCGGCACCGGCTGGTGCAACCCCGACGACGGCGGGTCGCGGATCGCGGTCAAGCTCGACGACGGTGCCTACAGCCACCTCGACGCGACCGTGCACGCCAACCTGACGGTGTGGGCGATCGTCGACGCTGCTGCCGCCGACGGCACCTTCAGCGCCAGCATCACGCTTCCCGACGGCACCACCAAGACCTCCACTCCGGCCTTCCCGACCGGAGCGCACACGCTGCGTCTGTTGACGGGCTCGCTCAAGGACGGCGACCCGGTGCGCACCGTGCAGTCCGCGGCATTCACCGTCTCCAAGCCGTCGACTCCGGTCGCAGCCGGCTGCGAGCCCACCACGCCCGACGCCACCGTCAGCCTTGGCTCGACCAAGGTGGCTATGGGCGGCAAGCTCAAGATCACCGGCACCGGGTGGTGCCACCCGACCACCGGTGGGTCGCGGATCGCGATCAAGCTCGACGACGGTGCCTACAGCCACGTCGATGACAGCGTGCATCCCAACCTCACGGTGTGGGCGATCGTCGACGCCGACCCCGAGGACGGGACCTTCGCCGCGACCGTCAAGCTGCCCGACGGCACCACCAAGACCTCGACGCCGGCCTTCCCGAAGGGGTCACACACGCTGCGGCTGCTCACCGGCTCGCTCAAGGACGGCGACCCGGTGCGCACCGTGCAATCCGACCCGTTCACCGTCGGTGCCTACCGGCCCAACGGCACACCCGACCCGATCAACGCGAAGAAGCTCCGCAAGGCCAACCGGCACGGCGTGACGGCCACGAAGAAGGGCAAGAAGCTGACGGTCAAGGCGCCGCAGACCAAGGTCGGCTCCTGGGTCTACGTCAGCCTCTACGCCAAGGACGGGTCGCCCCGCTACCCGTGGCCGTCCTGGCAGCGCCTCGGCAAGGGACACAAGGTCACCTTGTCACTCAAGGGCAAGGGGCTGACCGGCAAGGCGCGGCTCGTCGTCCAGAGCGGCGACGCCGGTCGGGTCGGCAAGCTCCTCGGCTGGACCAAGGTGAAGTTCGGCAAGGCCAAGACCACCCCTGGCTGCGTCGGCTCGTGCGGCAAACCGCCGGCCCCCGCCGTCCCGGGCTCCACCACACCGACCGACGACAGCGTGACCACGTCGGCCACACCTGCGTCGCCGGAGCCGCCACTGGCGTCGTACGACGCCCTCGACCCGGGCGACCACGGCTCCGTCAAGAGCCGCCTCGCCGACGGTGTGCTCACCGTGAAGGTGGGCGACGCCGCAGCAGGAAGCCTGGTCTACCTCTACGTCTACACCCCCACCGACACGCTGCCAGTCGGCTGGGCCACGGTCGACGACAAGCACACCGTGACCCTCGACCTGAGCGGCCTCGGTGGGAGCTATGCGGGCGTGACCGTGCAGGACTCGGCGGGTGCGCTGCTCGGCTGGACCCCGGTCGCCCTGCCGGCCACGGCCTCGACCGTCGGTGACACTGCCACGGTCGCCACTTCGGTTGCGCCGACGGCCGCGGCCTCCTCGGTCGCGTCGACCGATCAACGAGTGTGGGTCGGGACGACCGATGGGCTGTTGCTCGCCACGGGAGCGCTGCTCCTGGTCGCCGCGGCGCTGCTGACCAACGGTCGGAGGGGCGGCAGCCTGGCTCGGCACGCCGTGCCGGCCCGGTGAACCCAGCCGTCCGCCTGCTGCGCGCCGTGGCCGCCGCTGCCCTTCTCGTGGGGGTGGCCGGCGTCGCCGCTGCCGTGCCGCCGACCGGTCCGGGGCCGGACACTCCCGGCACGAGCGGCTCGGTCAGCCCCCGGTCGCTTCGGGCTGGACAGACGCTGAGCTATCGGATCAGCGGATTCCCCGGCGGCGAGATCGTCTACATCAAGATCGACGACGGCAAGGTGTGCAGCCAGTCGGGCGTCCATGGCGCCTGTGTGGTTGCCCAGCAGCGGATCCCCTCGTCGGGAGCGGTGTCCGGCTCGCTGGTGCTGCCCGGAGACCTGAAGCCGGGTGCGCACTGGCTGCGGTTCCTCGCCAGCAAGAAGGTCTACGACGCCAACGGCGACTACCAGGGCATCAAGGGCTACACCCTGCGTGGCAACAGCGACTTCACCGTGCTGGCGGGCTCGACCGATCCCGGCTCTTCGACCCAGGCGCCCGGCTCCTCGACGGCGCCAAGCCAGTCCGCCTCAACCGCTGACCAGAGCGAGGCGGGAGTCCCCGAAGCCGGCGCCACCTTGTCGGTGTCGCCGGCCGCAGAGGCCTCGTCGAGTGCCGCTGCTGGTGACCCGGCCACCGCCCCGTCCGATGACCCATCCAGCGAGTCCAGCCCGACAGCCGATGCCGCCGCGTCGAGTGGGACGACGGCTGCGAGCTTCCCCGTCGTGGGGGTCGTCGGTCTCGGGGTGCTGATCGGTCTGGCCGTGCTGGTGCTGGTCACCGGTCACCGGGCCCGTGAGTGAGGCCCGGCGCCGACGCCTGCTCGTGTTGCTCGGCTCGTTGATCGTGTTGGCAGTCGCCCTCCTCGCCAGCCTTCTGCTCGGCTCGCACGCGCTGGCGCCGAGCCGAGTCCTCGACCTGCTGCTGCACGACGACGGGAGCACCGAGGCCGCGGTAATCCGGGGACAGCGACTGCCCCGGACCCTGTTGGCCGCGGCCGTCGGCGCGGCCTTGGGTCTGGCGGGCGCCCAGATGCAGGCACTCACCCGCAACCCGCTCGCGGACCCCGGCATCTTGGGCGTCAACGCCGGCGCGAGCCTGCTGGTGGTCGTGGCTGTCGCGCTGGTCGGGGTGACCGGGATCGGGTTCTATCTCTGGTTCGCCTTCGCGGGCGCCGCGGTCGCCGCCATCGGGGTCTACGTGCTCGCTGGCACCGGGCGTCAGACCGCGACGCCGATGCGGCTCGCGCTCGCGGGCGTCGCCGTCAGCGCGGCACTCACGGCGGCGACGCAGACCGTCATCTTGCTGGACCAGGAGGCCTTCAACGAGTTCCGCTTCTGGGTGACCGGATCCCTGGAGGGGCGGGGCTGGGACGTGCTGCTCACCGTCGCACCCGTGCTCGTGGTCGGGGCCGCGGTTGCGTTGGCGATCTCCCCGGCGCTCGGCGCGCTGGTCCTCGGCGAGGACACGGCACACGGACTCGGCGTCCGCGTGCGGCGCACTCGGATGTTCGCGATGCTGGCCATCACCGTGCTGTGTGGGGCGGCCACGGCAGCGGTCGGGCCGATCGTGTTCGTCGGTCTCGCAGTGCCGATGATCGCGCGGCACCTGGTCGGCCACGACCAGCGCTGGGTGGCCGTCTGCTCAGTCGTGCTCGGCGCGTGTTGGCTGCTGGGTGCCGACATCCTGGCGCGGATCTTGGTCGCGCCGCAGGAGTTGGCCGCCGGTGTGGTTGCCGCCATCGCTGGTGCACCCGTCTTTGTTGCGGTCATCAGCCGACGGAAGGTGCCGGCACTGTGACGGTCAGCGTCGAGAAGGGCCTGGTCGCACCCGGCCGGAGGGCTGGTCGGGTGACCCTGCGCTGGCGGGGTTGGTCGCTGCGGTTCCGGGTCCGCAGCGTGCTGGTCCTGCTGGGGAGCGTGGTGGCGATCTCCGTCGCCGCGGTGATTGGACTGCTGCTGGGCGAGCTCGACCTCTCCTTCGCGGAGGTGCTGCGCGCCCTGACCGGTCGCTCCAGCGACCCGTTGGCGACGTACTTCGTCACCGAGGTGCGGCTGCCCCGAGTGGTGACCGCCCTGGTGGTCGGCGCGGCCCTCGGGGCCGCCGGCGCGGTGTTCCAGAACCTGACCGGCAACCCGCTCGGAAGCCCGGACATCATCGGCTTCACGACCGGTGCCGCCACCGGGGCCCTGGTGCAGATCATCGTGGTGGGTGGCGGTCCGACGGCTGTGGCGCTCGGCGCGCTGCTGGGTGGGCTGGGCACGGCCGCACTGGTCTGGCTGCTCACCCGGCGCACCGGGCTGACCGGCCAGCGACTCGTCCTGATCGGGCTCGGCGTCGGTGTCGGCCTGGCCGCTCTCAACACCCTGCTGGTCGCCCGGGCCTCGCTGGTCGCCGCGCAGACGGCGGCGCAGTGGCTGGCCGGATCCCTCAACGCGGTGCTCTGGCCGCGGACCGGCTGGACCGCGGTGGCCGTGCTCGCGCTGGTCGTGCCACTGTGCTGGCTGTCCCGACCGCTGTCCATGCTCCCGTTGGGCGAGGACGTTGCGATCGCCTCGGGTGTGCCCGTGCAGAGGCTGCGCACCGCCCTGGTGCTGCTCGCTGTCGGCCTGGTGTCGGTGGCGACAGCGGCGACCGGGCCGATCGGCTTCGTCGCGCTCGCGGCGCCCCAGGTCTCCCGCCGACTGATCGGTGTCCCCAGCCCCGGCCTGGTCGGATCCGGGATCACTGGCGCCCTGCTGGTGCTGGTCAGCGACCTGCTGGCCCAGCATCTGTTCTCGCCGACGGAGCTGGCCGTCGGAGTCGTCACCGGCACCCTCGGTGGTGCCTATCTGGTCGCCTTGCTGGCGCTGGAGTGGAGGAGGTCTCGATGAGCCGGCTCACCGTCGAGGGACTGGCCGCGGCGTACGACGGCCGCCCGGTGCTCGCCGACCTTGATCTGCAGGTGCCGGACGGCCGGTTGACGGTGATCGTCGGCCCCAACGCGTGCGGCAAGTCGACCCTGTTGCGGTGCCTGGGTCGGATGCTCAAGCCGGCCGGAGGAGCGGTGCTGCTCGACGGGACAGCGGCAGCCGAGTGGCCTGCGAAGGCCTACGCCCGGGTCCTCGGCATGCTGCCGCAGAGCCCGCGTGCCCCCGACGGGATGACGGTGGAGGACCTGGTCGCTCGTGGTCGCTACCCCCACCAGGGCCTGCTCCGACAGTGGTCGGAGGCGGACGAGACCGCTGTCGCGGCTGCCTTGGCGGCAGCCGATGTCGCCGACCTGGCCGACCGCGGGATCGATGAGCTCTCCGGTGGTCAACGCCAGCGGGTCTGGCTCGCGATGGCACTCGCCCAGGAGACGCCGCTCCTCCTGCTTGACGAGCCCACGACCTATCTGGACCTGTCCCACCAGCTCGAGGTGCTCGACCTGACCCGACGGCTGGTCGAGGGAGGTCGCACGGTGGTGGCCGTGCTGCACGATCTGCACCTGGCGTTCCGCTACGCCGAGCACCTCATCGTGATGTCGCAGGGCCGCATCGTCGCCATCGGGGCGCCGGGTGAGGTGGTGACCCCGGAGCTGATCGAGCAGGTCTACGACCTGCCCTGTCGGATCCTGACCGATCCGGTGACGGGCACACCTTTGGTGATCCCCGAGGAGCGGCGATGAGTCGGCCACCCAAGGTCCCGCGTCCGACGCCCGTGCCTCGGGTGCGATCGGCAACAATCGACGTGCTCACGGCTGGTGACGTCGATCGGTTCTGGCGCGGTCTGTCAGTCCTGCCCTTGGTGGAGTCCGCCGGAGATGGGCAGTCGGTGGTGACCTTCTGCTGGCGCGACCCCTCGGCCGCTGACGTGCTGCTGTTCGCCAACCGTCTCACCGACGAGACCAGCCTCTCCGACACCATGCTCGAGCGACTCCCCGGCTGCGACCTGTGGCATGCGTCGTTCCTGATGGACGACGACTGGCGGGCGTCGTACTCCTTCCTGGTCCGGCGACACGGTGAGGCCGCCCCCTGGGAGGTCGACGGGCAGGTCGCGTTGCGGGCAGCCCTCGACCGTGGCCATCCTGATCCGCTCAACCCGGCGACCTGCCGCAACCGGGCCGGCGTCGTGCAGTCGGTCGTCTCCTTGCCGGATGCTCCTCCGCAGCCGTGGCTGACGCCTCGTCCGGATGTCCCGGCCGGTCGGGTGACCGAGGTGACCGGTCCCGATGGCCGGCCGGTCTGGCTCTACGATCCGGCCGGCCTCGATCCGGGTGCGGCGCTGCCCCTGCTGGTCGCACTCGATGGCGAGGTCTGGGTGTCGACGCAGTCGCTGCCGACCGTCCTGGACAACCTGATCGCCGACGCTGCCGTGCCGCCCGTCCGGGCGGTGCTGCCCGCCTCGGGCGGGCGGGATGCGCGGTGGGCCGAGTTGGGCTCCGGTGCCGGCGGCGTCGGCTTCGTGGTCGACGAGCTGGTGCCGTGGGCGGCGACCGTGCGTGAGGTGGCGAGAGATCGCGTGGTCGTCGCCGGGCAGAGCCTCGGCGGGCTGACCGCCCTGCGCTGCGGGCTGCTTCGGCCCGAGGCCGTGTCCGGTGTGGTGAGCGAGTCGGCGAGCCTGTGGCAGGACCCGCTGATCGATGCGATCGGCTCAGTGTCTGGGTGTCGGCCTCGGATCCATCTCGCCTGGGGAGCCCAGGAGTGGGTGCTGGCACCCCCGCACGAGGCGCTCGCCCGCCGACTCGAGGCGGAGGGATGGACGGTGCGCGAGGCCGTGCACAACGGCGGCCATGACTACGCCTGGTGGCGAGGCGACCTGGCTGATGGGTTGCGGTGGGTGCTCGGCTGATTGGCTGCGACGGGGGTAGTCTCGCCGAATGAGCTTTGCGGTGGCCGCAGACTCCTACGACCAGTTCATGGGTCGCTTCTCCCGACCCCTCTCGGCGGCACTGCTCGATGAGCTCACCCTGACCCCTGGCGATCGGGCCCTCGACGTGGGCTGCGGCACGGGAGCGCTGACCGCGGCATTGGTGAACACCCTCGGTGCGGAGCAGGTCAGTGGGATCGATCCGTCGGAGTCGTTCGTGGCGGCGATGCGCTCCCGCTTCCCCGACGTCGACATCCGGCACGGGCGGGCCGAGCAGTTGCCCTTCGCCGACGACGCCTTCGACCTGGTGCTCGCCCAGCTGGTCGTGCACTTCATGAGCGACCCCACGGGTGGGCTGCGTGAGATGGGTCGAGTGCTGCGTCCTGGCGGCACGATGGCCGCGTCGGTCTGGGACCACGGTGGGGGCGAGGGCCCGTTGGTGGGCTTCTGGCGCGCGGCGCTCGATCTCGAGCCCACCGCCGAGGACGAGGGCGCCCTGGCTGGGGCCCGACCCGGTCAGTTGACCGAGCTCGCCGTCGCTGCCGACCTGACCGACGTCGACGAGCGCGAGCTGTGGATCGAGGTCGGCTTCGACACCTTCGAGGAGTGGTGGACGCCGTTCACGCTCGGTGTCGGACCCGCAGGCGCCTACGTCGCTCGGCTGGATCCCTCCCGTCGCGAGGCACTGCGCGCGCACTGTGCCGAGTTGCTCCCCGAGCCACCGTTCACCGTGCGGGCGCGGGCATGGTGCGTGCTGGCCAGCGTCGCGTAGATCACCTCAAGTTCTCGGCGGCCCTCTGTGTGGTGACGCTGTCGATTCTCGACCGGCTCGTTCGTCAGAGAGAGTGAAGACATCCCACAGGAGGTTCTATGTCATCGCCCCAGCGCTATCTGCTCCTGCTGCCCGCACCCGAGGAGGAGTGGGCAGCGCTGCCGGAGTCCGAGCACGAGCTCGGCATGGAGAACCATCGGCGGTTCAACCAGGCTCTGGCTGCACGCGGACACCGGGTGGTGACGGCCAGCCCGCTCGAGCCCTCCGACCGGGCGGTGTCGATGCGCAACACCGGCCGCGGCTCGGCGGTCGTCACCGACGGGCCGTTCACGGAGACCGCGGAGCAGATCGTCGGGTTCTACCTGATCGAGACCACCGACGGGGAAGACCTGCTCGCCGTCGTCCGGGAGCTCGCCGAGGGCGGCGACCACGTCGAGCTCCGCAAGCTTGTCAGCGGCTGACCAGGCTTAGTCTCTCGGGTCGACAAGGACTAGCTGGTGCCGGCGGCCGGCATATGCGTCGTACGCACCAGTAGTCTTCGCGTCCACGGAGATCAGCGGACCAGGGTGACCAGGTCGTGGGCGCCGTCGGGGCGGGCCGCCTCGACGTAGAAGCGGGTGCGGCCGCCGGCGAGCGGGACGGCGCAGGCATAGCGCCAGGCGCCGTCGGAGTACGGCGAGGCAAGGGGCGCCTCGTCGTCGGCCACCAGTCGCTCACCGTCCCAGCGAGCGACGCCGGTCCTCTCGTGCCAGTTCGAAGCGGCGTCCGGGCGGCCGTCGTACAGCACCACCAGCGGCTCCTGGCTGAGCACCGTGGTGACCCGGGCGCCGCGCGCGTCCCAGGCGCCTGGCCGGCCGGCGAGCACCTCACCGTGGTCGGCCCAAGTCAGCCCGTCGGCGCTGGTCAGCAGGCGGGTCGTCATCCGATCCTCGTGACCGGACTCGGTGAGCGGATGGCAGCACAGCCACATCCGCCAGCCGTCGACGGTGCGCTCGATGACGGGATCCTTCACGGCGACCCGATCATTGCCCGGCAACACCACCTGCCGGTGACCGCCGGCGAGCGTCTCGGGGGTCCGGGCGGTCAGCGAGTCGACCCACCAATGCTTGGACCCGGGGGTCGCGCACGAGAGATACAGACGCCAGCCGAGGCCGGGCACCGGCACCAGCGCCGGGCGTTCGAACGACTCGCAGCCGAAGACGTCCCGGCCGATCTCCGTGACCTGCTCGAAGCTCACTCCGTCGGTGGATCGGGCGACGACCACCGACACCCCGCGCCCCTCGTCTAGCGGGCGGCGGACGCGATAGGTCAACCAGACCGTGTCGTCCACGAGCACCGCGCTCGCCGCGCCGGACCAGTTACCCGGCCCGGCGCCGGGTGCCGGCGCGACGATCTCGACAGCGTCGTCGTAGGACGGCAGGGGCGGCAGCGTGTCCACGGTCATGCGGTGATCATAGTGGACCACTTTGGTCGACTATGGCAGCGGCGGGTACATCGGGGTGGGCCGTCTGGCCAGGCGGATCGGCCAGGCGATCAACGCGCCCACGCCGATCGGCGGCACGCTGATGATGACGGCGAGGATCACCTCGAGCGGCCACAGGTTGTGGGAGGTCGGGTCGGCGGCCGTGTCCACCAGCACTCGGCCGAGGACGGCGATGGGCGTGCAGGCGAACATGGCGCCGAGCACCAGCCAGATCCGGCTCCGCGTCAGGGAGCACGCGACGACCGTGCCGGCGACGAGGGCACCTTGGACGAGGAAGAAGGAGCCGAAGATCCCGTCGTCGCGAACGCTTGCATAGCTGCTCGCCCAGTAGGGCACGGCGATCACCGCGGTCGTCACGGCCACGGCCAGCAGAGCGACCGGGAGGTCGCTCTCTGTGGAGGCACTCTCGGGTGGCCCCGCCGGGTGGCGGATCAGATCCGTGTCCATCGCAGCAGTGTCGCATCGGGTGGCGCTCCTGCGAGGCGGTTTGGCCGATCCTCGGCGGCGCACCATGGCTGACCGGCAGACCGGCTCACGCGGTCAGTCGGGCAGGTCCCGAGCATCTTGGGTGACGTCGGTCGAGCCCCGAGAACGGCGGATGCCGAAGGCGATGTAGCCGAGGGCCAGCGCCAGCAGCAGTGCGGTGATCACCACCGACGTCACGGCGACCCGACCTGCTCCCAGGGTGTCGAAGTCGAGGAAGTCGTAGGGGACGGGGGCGGTGCTGCCATCGGGCAACTCGTAGGCGGGTGAGAACCAGACGGCCCGGCCGAGGGTGTAGGCGAGCCAGGCCGCCGGCCAGGCGATGAAGGCCAGATCGGCCCGTCGAAAGCGGGTCGTCGGGCCGACGACCAGGAACCCCAGGATCGCCAGCGTTGGGGAGACGTAGTGGAGGCCCTTGTCGAACCACCAGTCCGGGCCGCTGAGGGTCACGTAGGGGCCGATCAGGACGGCGAACACCAGCAAGGTCACCGTGATGCCGGTCAGCGCCGCAAGGCGCACCAGCCGGAACCAACGCGCCTCCTGCGAGACACCCACGGTCAGCGCGATCGCTGAGATCCACACCAACAGGTTCGACTGCACGGTGAAGTAGCTGAAGAAGTTGAGCCCGGATCGCCCCTGCGACTGGCTGTAGCCGAACTGTCCGAACACCGCGACGGCGACGATCACCGCCGTGGCGGCGTGCCACCCACGCTGCAGGACACTCACCGGCTGATTCCTGCGCTGGCACGGATCGAGTCGGCGATGGGCACGATCGGATCGTATGCCCGGGTGACGTCAATTCACGGTGTACGACGGGAGCGGCGGGTCCCAGGTGAGTTTCACGCTCGGCTCGTTGCCCTTCTGGAGATCGTCGGGGTAGCGGCCGGTGCCGGTGTAGTGCGTGCCGTCCAGCACCAGGTCGACGGAGTAGGTGAACGGGCCGGGACCGATGTGGGTGGCCGCCGAACCGTCGCGGAGGGTGAAGAAGAGGTTGCCCGCGTCGGTGCACGCCCCGGGGCCTCGGGGCACGAACTGGATCGACTCGCCGGTGCTGCTGGTGACCGTGATGGTGACCTCGGCCGACGTGGGGTGGGTGGCGAGGTTGCTGATCGAGACCTCGACGCCGTAGGAGTCGAGCTCGCCGTCGTGCTCGGCGAGGACGGCGGCGACACCCGAGGCGGGCTTCGGCGACCGGCCGGCGACCGGCGTGGTCCAACCGAAGCTGTAGACGACGTCGCCGCCACTGGGAGCGCGGCCGAAGACGTCCACCCGATAGCTCCCGGCGGGACCAGCGGGCTCGAGGAGCACATGGTGACCGTCGTAGGGCTTGGCCGAGTAGCTGATCGACCGCGCGCACTTGTCTTTGACCCCGGTCTCGACGAAGGTGACCGACCAGCGCATGTCCGCCTCCGGGGACCAGGCGATCACCTGGTCGGGGCTGCCCACCTGCTCGAGGTCCGGTGGTGGGAAGCCGTCGGCGCAGCCGTTGCCCCAGCAGAGGCTCCACGCAGTCAAGGGCACCTCGCGGTCCTCTAGTTGCAGAACGAGATTCGGCACCTCGCCGGTCGGCCCGTGGGTAGAGGTGGGAGCGCTGGCGGGTGTTCCTGGCGAGTCGGCCGTCGTCGGCGTGGGGGAGGTGGCCGAGGTTTCGCCAGATCCGGGCACATGGCTGGGGGCTCCTCCTCCGGTCAGGGCGGGCACGGCGACGGCGATCGCCACCACAGCCGCCGTCGCCCCGAGCACTGTCGAGGCCTGCCTGCGACGGCGCCGCCGTGCGCGAGTGAGAACGTCCTCGAAGGGTGCGATCGACTCGGGGGTCTGGTCGGCTACGCGGGCGCGCAGCTCCTCAGAGAAGTTCATGGTCTTCCTCCAACCGGTCGTCCTCCAAGAGGGGTGCCAGCGCCGTCCGGGCCCGGCTCAGTCGGGACTTGACCGTCCCGGCCGCGACGCCGAGCAGGCTGGCGATCTCGACGACGGACAGGTCGTGGACGTAGTGCAGGAGCACCACGGCTCGCTGTGGCACCGGCAGTGTCGCGAGCGCCGCACCGATGTCGACCGAGTGCTCGACTGTGCCGCTGGGACCGGGTGTCGCCAGGGTCGCTCCCGTGGACAACCGCCGCAGGCCCAGCGTTGCCACCTGGCGCCGACGGGCCCGCGAGATCGCGGCCCGAGTCGCGACCTGACGCAGCCACGCCACCGGGTCGTCGTACTCACGAACCTTCGACCAGTGCTGCAGGAGCTTCACGAAGGCATCCTGGGCAAGCTCCTCGGCGTCGGCGCGGCTGCCGGTGAGCACGGTCAGGTAGCCGATCAGTCCGCTCGCCGAGGAGGCATAGACCTCCGCCACCTCCGCATCCCGGCGTGAGCTCACACCCATGACACGCGCGAGCCCGGGATCTGGTTCCATCGGTCAGCGGCTGGACAGGATGACGAGCTGCTGGGTGGCGCGGGTCATCGCGACGTAGCGGTCGACGGCGCCCTCGATGCCCTCGCCGAACGTCTCGGGATCGATCAGGACGACCAGGTCGAACTCGAGGCCCTTGGCCAGCTCGGGGGTCAACGAGCGGACGCGGGGGTTCGCCGGAAGCGCACCGTCATCGATCTCGGTGGTGCCGATCACGCACGCGATCCCGTCACTGTGCTCGGTGAGCCAGGAGCCGAGGATCGGGCGCAGCTCCGACACGCTCCTGTGCTGGACCGGCACACCCGTGCTGCGGATCGAGGTCGGCACGTTGGCATCCGGCAACGCTGCCCGGATGACCGGCTCCGCCTCGACCATGACCTCCTCCGGGGTGCGGTAGTTGATGCTGAGCGTGGCGAGCTCGACCCGGTCGAGCCCGATCCGTTGGAGCCGCTCCGCCCAGGACTCGGTGAAGCCGTGCCGTGCCTGGGCGCGGTCGCCGACGATGGTGAGACTGCGGGCCGGACTGCGTCGCAGCAGCATCTGCCACTCGGCATCGGTCAGCTCTTGGGCCTCGTCGACGACCACGTGGGCGAACGGTCCCGCAAGCAGGTCGGGGTCGTTGGCTGGCAGCGCCGATTCGTCGACCAGGGCGGTCTGGAGGTCCTCGCGGCGCAGCATGGACATCACCTGCATCTCGGAGTCGTCGGTCGCGATCAGGTGCTCGACGACCTTGTCCATCTCCTCGCGCTGCTCGGCGAGGACGGCCTCCTGTCGACGCCGTCGCTGGGACGCCTCGGGGTCGCCGAGACGCTGTCGTGCGGCATCCAGGAGTGGGAGGTCGGAGACCGTCCAGGCCTGCGGATCGTCGCGCTGCAAGGTGCCGACCTCCTCGGCGGTCAGCCACGGAGCGCACCTGCGCAGGTAGGCCGGGACCGACCACAGATCACCCACCAGATCTGTCGGATCGAGCAGGGTCCAGGCTCTGTCGAAGGCGGTGGCCAGATCTCGGTTTCGGGTCAGCGTCTGCCGGAGCAGGTCTCGTGGGATGTCGTCGTCCACCTTGTCGACCAGGATGGTGAGCAGTGCCTCCCAGATCTCCTCGCGCGCCTCGTTGTGCGGTGTCTCGGGATCGGCGGCGTCGAACGCCTCCGCCCAGTCGGCCGGGCTGAGCCACAGGTCGGCGTACGGCGTCTCGACCGTCATGCCCTTGGTCGGCACCTCCTCATAGAGCCGGACGGCCGGCTCGATGGCCCCGACCATGTCCGCGGTGGCCTTCAGCTCCGCCACCTCGGGGTTGATCTCGGGTCTCGCGGTGCGGCCCTCGGGGACCAGGTCGCGCAGCGTGCAGGTCTGCACGCCCTCTTCGCCGAGGCTGGGCAGCACGTCGGCGACGTAGGCCAGGTAGGGCTGGTGCGGGCCGACGAAGAGGACGCCGCCGCGACGGTGGCCGAGCCGCGGGTCGGCGTACAGCAGGTACGCCGCGCGATGCAGCGCGACCACCGTCTTGCCAGTGCCCGGGCCGCCGTCGACGACCAGCGCGCCGTGCGACCCCGCTCGGATGATCGCGTCCTGGTCGGCCTGGATGGTGCCGAGCACGTCCCGCATCCGCGGCGAGCGGCTGTCGCCGAGGCTGGCGATAAAGGCCGACTGGTCGTCGAGGGCGGCGCGGTGCGCCAGTGCGTCGGCGGTGAAGGCCTCGTCCCAATAGTCGGTGACTCGGCCGTTGGTCCAGCGGTAGCGCCTCCGGCTGACCAGCCCCATCGGGTGGGCGTGGGTGGCAGCGAAGAAGGGCTCGGCCGCCGGGGAGCGCCAGTCGACGAGCAGCCGGTTGCCGGTGCTGTCGGTGAGACCGAGACGTCCGATGTACGTCGGCTCACCGCTGTCCGCGGCGACCATGCGACCCAGACACAGGTCGAGGCCGAAGCGGCGCAGCATCCGCAGCCGGGCCGACAATCGGTGGATCTCCTGGTCCCGCTCGAGCGCCGCGGTGCCGGAGCCGCCGGGCGCCCTGCGGGCCGTGTCGAGGCGCTCGGAGAGCTCCGCCGTCGAGTGCGCGAGGCTGGCCGCGATGGCGGCGAAATGCTCCTGGTCCGTGGCGATCAGAGCCGGGTCGGCCTTGGCTGCCAGGTGGTCGGGCAGATGGAAGGTGTCGCTCGGGCTGCTCTGGGTGTTCAGCTGGTTCACTCCCTGGGTGGTGGTCCGCTCCGCGCTTGTCTTGGGCCGGATGAAGCACTTCGGCCGGCGATTCTCCACCGCAGAGGGGGCCTTGCCACAAGCCCCCCGCTCGGCTATAGATTGAAAGTGGAGAGGCAGAGTGGGCGTCGTCTGCACTCGCACTTCTTACCCACCAGCACCGTGGTCGGCAGACTCCTGCTGGCATGGCCGCGGTCGCGCACTGCCGGTGTCGGCGTGCTGCTGGGCACCCTCGGCGCTGTCGTGTTGCTCGGGCTCTATCTGCTCTACGTCCTCGCCAGCCGATGACGGATCCAGGCCGTTCCTTCGGAGAAGGTCGTGAGGGGAGCGTCGGTTCTCCCTGATCGAGGTCGCGTCATGTCGCTGCGTTGGCGCGCACAGTGACGCGCCCCACCTGCCTCGGAGCGTTGCGGACGACGTATTGGCGCAGGGCTTCGGCCTCGGACGAAACAACCAAGAGCCTGAGGACTCCACGGTTGTCCACCACACCCGGTGAGGTGGAATCGGTCATCGACCTGCCTGGTGAACTCCTCTCGTGCCGCGCCACGGGCAGGGTTGCCGTTGACTGCGTCTCTCATCAAGATGAAGTCGCCCGACACCACGGCCACGTAGTCGATCTCTCCAGGTGCCCGGTAGCGGTCCGCCATCGCCAGCATGCTGTCGAACCCATCCGCAGCCATGGTGAGTTCAACAGACGGCAAGACCGGATAGTCCTGCCGGCGGTATCCGATGATCGCTTGGTCCTGTTGGGCGTCGAGGAGATCTTGGATGAGAGGTTCGCTTGCGTGGATCCCGGCTCCGGTGGCCACGCTCGCCCGCTTGGGTCCCTGCAAGATGACTCGTACGCCCGTTACCTTGCCGCTGTCTATCTCCTTCGCGTAGGCATCGAACACTGCGCTGATCTGGCCGAGGGTGGCGTCGCCCTTCATCACGACTGTGACGTGCTCCGGAGTGGGCTCTTCCGGGATGTCGTTGTCGCCGTCGTTGGGCATCACATCAACCCGTCTGACCCCCGGCAGGTCTGCGACCTCGGTCTCGCCGGGCTCAGGTGAGTCTCCGCAGGCGCTCGACACCAGAACGATCGCGGCTGCCACGAGAGCTGCATGCGACGCCCTCCGCCAGGCCACCCGGCCAGACTAGTGGCGGCGACCTGGCAGGGGTAGCCGTAGGTTAGTTGGTGCCGGCGGTCGGCATATGCGTCGTACGCACCAGCAGCCGTGGGCCTCAGCCTCCCGGCAGCAGTGGGGCTGTCTCGGTCGTCAGGTCGTGGCGGGTGTGGCAGGCCCCGGTGTCGAGGTCGCAGGTGGTGATGTCCCAACTGCTGTAGGCGGGTCGGGCTGGGATGAACCCAGAGGTGTCAGTCGGTGCGGGGGTGAGTTCTCCACCGGAGACCAGGACGACGCTGTGGTCATCGGGGAAGGCGATGCTGAGGATGGACCGCTTCGGTGCGGACAGGTCGAGGTCGAGTGGGTTGCGCGATCCGACCTGGAACAGATCGGTTCGTCTACCGGTCCCCACCGCGACATAGGTGCCGTCGGGCGAGAGGCGGGCACCGTCTCCCCGATAGCTGGCGAACACGTCCTGCGCCGGCTGGCTGACCTGGAGCTGGTTCGACCACCCCTGACGTGCCGTCCAGGTGTGCGTGACCTGGACGCCGGCTCGTTGATCGACCAGGTCCGTGTCGACCGGCGTCTCCCGCCGCGGAGCGGCTGCCCCGGGCGACCACGACCAGTCCCCGTCCTGCGTCGCGTAGTAGACGCGGCCGTCGTCCACGGAGATGGGATAGCTGCCCTCATCGAGCCGCCCCCATCGCGGCCCACGGTAGTGCAGCGACAAGCGGCCGACCTCGGCTCGCTCGGCGAGGTCGTAGACCACCAGTTCCGGGGCGTGGTCGCCCGGGTCCACCCAGACCAGCCAGTGCTCCGCATCTCCAGCGGCCATCGGTGCTCCCGGGGCGTGGTGTCCCACGGTGGTGCGGTGGCCCTCGGCGTCCACGATGATCACGTCTCCGGCCTCGGTGCCGAACGCCGCCCCGTCGCCCAGTGCGACCAGCGCGGTGGGCTGGGCGACCGGCAATTCCACATGAGCCAAGTGCAGCGTGCCGTCCCCCCACCACGGCACGGGCAAGGCGTTCTGGTGTCTGGTTGGTCCAACGGGCGCGACCTGGGTGTTCTGCCGGACGAACACCGAGCCGGCCATGAAGAGGATGCCCACCAACACGACCGTTCCGCCGACCTTCGTCGCCCGGCGCCGGCGTACCCGTCGTCGCCCCTGCTGCACGACCGCATCGACTGGGGGTGGCCGCACGCCGACCTCGGCAGAGGCCGCCCGGATCACCTCGACCACGTCTGCTTCACTCACGAGGTCGCCCTCCTCAGCTCGTCGGTGTCGATCCGTGCGATCGCTCGCGCGACCCGGCTCTTGACGGTTCCGGCGGGGATGCCGAGCACTGCTGCGACCTGGGTCTCTGAAAGGTCGGCCACGAACCGCAGGACCAACACCTCGCGATGATCCGCACTGAGTTGCTGCAGGGCGTGGATCAACGTCATCCGGAGCTCGAGCGCTGCCGAATGATCCGACACCGGGTGGTCGGGAGGCTCGTCGGTGGGCCGCTCACCCCACCAGCGCCGCCGCCGGCTGCTGGCCCAGGTGTTCAGCAGCACCCGGTAGACGTACGCATCACGGTCATCCGCCCGCTCGACGCGATCCCACGAGGCGTAGCAGCGCACCAGCGCCGTCTGCGCGACATCCTCGGCCTCGTCGACCGCGCACCCCAGGACCGCCAGCGACCGCACCATCGACGCCCACCGTGCACGCATGTAGGAGGCGAAGTCGTCGCCATCGCGCATGCGAGCTCCCGGGGCGTGATGATCGGAGGATCCTGGTCACCTTGTCAGACGCCGACCTTCGGCTGTTGGGTTCCCCGCTGGTCTTCGCCGCTCTGACGAGCGGCCAGCCGGACAGGCAAACGGGGTTCAGCAGTCCCTGCTCACGCGGGGCGGACGACTGTAGGCGGGCGTTTGCCTGTCCGAATGGCCGGGGGAGAGGGTCGTTCGCCTGCTCGACGCCGTGAGACCGGCGAAGATGTGTCCATGGAATTCGACGCGCCCGGACCCTGGGGCCTCTCGTGGTCCTACTTCGCGCTGCTCGTCGTGCCGCTGTCATTGGTCATGACGGCGGCGTTGGTGGTGGTCGCCGTCGTAACATCTCGGTCCGGCTCCTGGCGATGGTCGCCGCGTCGTTGCTGGCAGCCTCCTGGGCGCTGTTCACGATCGGGGACTCGGTGCGGGTGCCGATCCCAGAAGATCCCGAGGGTGCCGTGTGTATGACGAGCGACTACTGGGCGCCGATCCAGTGGGGCAGCGATTGCGGACGCGCATTCGCCAGGCATCTCATGGTGTCCGTCGGGCCTTCGCTCCTGATGCTCGTGGTGTCGACCGGGGCGGTGGCCTCGAGCATCCGCCGCCGCGAAGACACGCCAGTCGAATCCCTGCCGAGCCTCTAACTGGTGCGTACGGTCGCTATATGCGTCGTACGCACCAGTAGTCGGCCGGCCGACCGGGTCAGGCGACGAAGTCGATGGTGTGGTCGTGTCCGTTGAAGGAGAAGGTGCCGCCCACTTGGAGTCCCTCGATGAGGGGATAGATGGGGGAGTCAGAGGCGATCCCCTCGTAGGTGACACCGTCGCAGTCGAACGGGCTGGCGACCACACCGACGACGTAGCGCTGTCCGTCGAACCCGACCAGCGCGCCCGGGCCGACCTGGTCGATGTGGGAGAAGTCCAGCGCCTCGATCTGGTGGAGGGCAGCCTGTTGTCTGGCGGCCGCGTCCTCCGACAGGCCGCCGAGGTCACCGGCCTCGTCCGACTGGGAGATGTCGTCGATGCTCAGCGAGGTGTCCTGGTCGAGGCGTCCCGCCCGGTCCTCGGACGAGGTGTTGGCGTCGAGCGCGCGCAGGGCGGCCTTGGCATGGTCGAGCAGCGCGTCCCTGACACGGGACTTGGTCGCCTCGTCGGTGGTTGTGTCGGCAGTCATCGCTTCTGTCCCATCCCTCTTCTCGCTGTCCTGTGTCGCTGTCTTGTGGCGCTCGGATCAACTGGCCTTGTTGAGCAGATCAGCAAGAACGGTCGCTTCGCTGATGTCGCTCCGCTTGCTCGCGGTGAGCAGGGTGAGCCGGCCCCTCGCCGCGAGGTCGCGGAGGTGGATGAGCGCCTCGGCACGCTCGGGGTCGTCGAGTTCGTCGCGATAGCGCTGCGCGAACTCGTCGTACTTCGCGGGGTCGTGGCTGTACCACTGCCGCAGCTCGGTGGAGGGCGCGACCTGCTTGCACCACTCGTCGAGGTGCGCCCGCTCCTTGCTCAACCCACGGGGCCAGAGTCGGTCGACGAGCACCCGCTGACCGTCGTCGGCTGCCGGCGGATCGTAGGCGCGCCGCACCTGGACCCGCGGTGCCTGTGCCATCGGATGCCTCCTCGCTCCCGCCGTACGACTCGTCTGCATTGGCACGCTATCCCCTCGCCACGCGCCCCGGTCAGGGTGAACCGCTTGGCCGCAGCAAGGGACCGCGGCTCAGCTCAGGTGCGGCGCCACGACCATGATGAGGAAGGCGTACAGGGCGACGGCAGTCCCGATGGTGCCGAGCAGGACGCCGACCCCGAGCCGCCGAGTCCTCGGGAACAACAACAGGACGAGACCGTTGACGGTGGCCTGGATCCAGAGCGTGCACGCCAGCGACCACCAGATGTCGTCATCCATGTCGTAGTCGACGAGGATCCAGACAAGCGCGATGAATAGGGCGGCCACGTTGGCGAAGGTGAACCCAGCGCTGACGAGGATCGACCTGCCACCCGATGACGTTCGAGTTGTCGATGCTCTTCCGCCCGAAGATCGGGCGGCTGTGGGCGATTCGCTCATGTCCGGACCCTGCCACACCATCGGGGACCCTGTGCCCGCTTCGGCCCGGGCGCCGCGGCCTACCATTCCGGGATGCGCCTTCTGGTCTGCTTGCTTGGTCTCGCCGTTCTGGCGGGCTGCGGCGCATTCAGCGACTCGACTAGGCAGCATGGGGCCTCATCGACTGGCTCCATTCAGTGGACGAGCAAGCGGCCGATCCGGCTTTCAAAGCCTCCGCACAACCAGGTGGAGGTCCCTGTCTGGGACGACCTGCCGGGTGCCTATGCGAACCTGTTGGCGCGACCGCGATACACCGTTGACGGCGGCGAGTCCTCCCGCGTGGTTCGCCTGAGGCTGGTAGTCGGGGCCAGCGCCCGCGCGGAGTTGGACCTCGACGCGCTCCGAGCCTGGTTCGAGGCGCCGGACGGATCGCGAACGCAGGTCCGCAGGGCGCCCTGCGGTCACGATCGCCTCGCGGGTGTAGTCGACGCTGGCGATGAGAAGTTCGGGTGTCTGGGATACCGACTTCCTGAGGGTTCAGGTCGCCTGCAGCTTCGTAGTGCGCACCCTCATCAGGACGGGTTCAACTACTTCATCGACGTTCCCGCCGACAGTGCTCGTTGACGCTCTGTCGGCCGTCATGACGTGGTACCCCCGGTAGGATTCGAACCTACGCTCCCGCCTCCGGAGGGCGGTGCTCTATCCCCTGAGCTACGGGGGCCTGCACACCGACGAGCGGTGCGGTGACGACCTTACCGGGCCGGGCGGAGCGCGACCAATCGGTCTGGCCGGGTGACCTCGATCCGCGAGTCGAAACCGGTTCGGAGAGGCGGGGAGGGCGCGGCTACCCTTGGCCGGTGACCCCCGAGCAGCTCAGCCAGTCCATCAGCGACGTCCTCGACGCGCTGGTGCGCCGCGGTGAGCTCGCTCTCCCTGACGAAGTGCCGACCCGGGTGAACGTGGAGCGGCCACGCAACAAGGAGCACGGGGACTACGCCACCAACGTCGCGCTGCAGCTGGCCAAGAAGGCCGGCACCAACCCGCGGGCGCTGGCCGAGCTGATCGCTGCGGAGCTTCGCGCCGCCGAGGGGGTGGCCCAGGTCGACATCGCCGGCCCCGGCTTCCTCAACATCACCGTCGCCGCCGGAGCCCAAGGCCAGGTCGCGGCCGACATCGTCGCCGCCGGGTCGGCGTACGGCACCAACCAGGAGCTGGCGGGGGAGAAGGTGAACCTCGAGTTCGTCTCCGCCAACCCGACCGGCCCGCTGCACCTCGGCGGCGTGCGCTGGGCGGCTGTCGGCGATGCGCTGGGCAAGGTGTTCGAGGCTGCCGGCGCGGAGGTCACCCGGGAGTACTACTTCAACGACCATGGCGCCCAGATCGACCGGTTCTCCCGCTCGCTGCTGGCCAGCGCGCGCGGTCAGGCGGTGCCGGAGGACGGGTACGGCGGCGAGTACATCGCCGACATCGCGGCCGCGGTCGTCGCCAAGCGGCCGGACGCGGTGGATCTGCCGGACGCCGAGGCGCAGGAGGTCTTCCGCGAGCTCGGCGTCGAGATGATGTTCGGCGAGATCAAGCAGTCGCTGCACGACTTCGGCGTCGACTTCGACGTCTACTTCCACGAGGACGACCTGCATGCCTCGGGCGCGGTCGCCAAGGCCGTCGACCGGCTCGGCTCGCTCGGGGTGACCTACGAGAAGGACGGCGCGATCTGGCTCGCCAGCGAGCAGTTCGGCGACGACAAGGACCGGGTCATCATCAGGTCCGACGGCACCGGTGCCTACTTCTCCGGCGACCTCGCCTACTACCTCGACAAGCGGGAGCGCGGCTTCGACCGCTGCTTCATCATGCTCGGCGCCGACCACCACGGCTACATCGGTCGGATGATGGCGATGTGCGCTGCGTACGGCGACGCCCCGCACGTCAACCTCGAGATCATGATCGGCCAGATGGTCAACCTGCTCAAGGACGGCCAGCCGCTGCGGATGTCGAAGCGGGCCGGCACCGTGGTCACCATCGACGACCTGGTCGGCGCCATTGGTGTCGACGCCGCCCGCTATGCGCTGACCCGCTACAGCGCGGACTCCAACATCGACATCGACCTGGATCTGTGGGCCAAGGCCGGCAACGACAACCCCGTTTACTACGTGCAGTACGTCGCCGCGCGGACCGCCTCGATCCTGCGCAACGCGGCGGACCTCGGGATCTCCACCGACGGAGACTTCCGGGCCGAGCTGCTGGTGCACGAGAAGGAGGGTGAGCTGCTGCGGGCGCTCGCGGAGTTCCCCCGGATCGTGGCAGCGGCGGCGCAGCTGCGGGAACCGCACCGGGTGGCGCGCTACCTGGAGGACACGGCCGGGACGTTCCACCGGTTCTACGACTCGTGCCGAGTGCTGCCGCAGGGCGACGAGGAGCCGGGCGACCTGCACCGCGCCCGGTTGATGCTCGTCGCCGCCACCCGTCAGGTGTTCGCCAACGGTCTCGGACTGCTCGGGGTGACCGCCCCCGAGCGGATGTGACCCGACCAGGCCCGCGGAGCTGATCGAGAGTGACCACGCACGAAGCCGGATGGGCGCACGCCGAAGGTGCGCTCAAGGGGCCTGCCTGGCTGCGCGAGCCGACCGACGTCAACGCACTGCTGCCCTCGCTCTGGTCGACGACCGCGCACAAGGACGAGCGCGGCCTCCTCCGGGTCGGCGGCATGGCCGTGGCAGACGTGGTCGCCAACGCCAACACCCCGGCGTACCTCTTGGACGAGGAGGACTTCCGCGCCCGCGCCCGGGCCTTCCGCGACGCCTTTGCGGACTGGGAGGTCTTCTATGCCGGCAAGGCGTTCTTGTGTACGGCGGTCGCGCGGTGGGTCGCCGAGGAAGGCCTGTCACTGGACGTCGCCTCCGACGGTGAGCTGACCGTCGCGCTCCGGGCCGGCTTCGACCCCGCCCGGATCGGCTATCACGGCAACAACAAGACCGTCAGCGACCTGCGTCGCGCCGTCGCGGTCGGAGTGGGCCGGATCATCGTCGACTCGTTCGACGAGATCGAGCGGCTCGCCATGATCGCCGAGGACATGGGCGTGGGCGGCGCGCGGGTGATGGTCCGAGTGACCTCGGGAGTGGAGGCGCACACGCATGAGTACATCGCCACGGCCCACGAGGACCAGAAGTTCGGCTTCTCGATCACCGGAGGCGACGCGTTCGAGGCGGTGCGTCGCGTGTTGGCGGCGCCGGGCCTGGAGCTGATCGGGCTGCACTCGCACATCGGCAGCCAGATCTTCGACTCCAGCGGCTTCGAGGTCGCCGCGCGTCGGGTGCTGGTGCTCCAGGCCCGGATCTCCGACGAGCTCGGGGTCACGCTGCCCGAGATGGATCTCGGTGGCGGCTTCGGCATCGCCTACACCGCGGTCGACGACCCGTCCGACCCCAGCCAGCTCGCCACCGAGATGGGCAAGATCGTCGAGCACGAGTGCACCGCCCTCGGCATCCCCGAGCCACGCCTGTCCATCGAGCCCGGCCGGGCCATCGTGGGACCGGCGATGTGCACGGTCTACACCGTCGGCACCGTTAAGCAGGTCGAGCTGGACGGTGGCGCCCGACGCGCGTATGTCTCCGTGGACGGCGGGATGAGCGACAACATCCGGACGGCCCTCTATGGCGCGGACTACTCCTGCACGCTGGCTTCTCGTCGCTCCGAGGCGCCGCCGATGCTGGCCCGAGTCGTGGGCAAGCACTGCGAGGCGGGCGACATCGTGGTCAAGGACGAGTTCGTCCCCGCCGACCTGGCGCCCGGTGACCTGATCGCGGTGCCGGGCACGGGCGCCTACTGTCGCTCGATGGCCTCCAACTACAACCATGCGCTGCGGCCGCCCGTGATCGCGGTGCGGGACGGCGTCTCCCGCGTCGTCGTACGGCGGGAGACTGTGGACGACCTCTTGGCGACGGACGTGGGTGTCGAATGAGTGACGGTGGCAAGCCACTGAAGGTGGCCGTGCTCGGCTGCGGCTCGGTGGGCTCGCAGGTGGTGCGGCTGCTGGCGGAGCAGGCCGACGATCTGGGCGCGCGGATCGGGGCTCCGCTCGAGCTCGTCGGCGTCGCGGTGCGCCGCATCGACGCGCCGCGCGAGGTCGACGTGCCCGCGGGGCTGCTCACCACCGACGCGATGGGTCTGGCCACGCGCGACGACGTCGACCTGGTGATCGAGGTGATCGGCGGCATCGAACCGGCCCGATCGCTGATCCTGGCCGCCCTCGAGCACGGCGCCTCGGTCGTGACCGCCAACAAGGCGCTGCTCGCCGAGGACGGGGCAACGCTGTACGCCGCCGCTGACAAGGCCGGCGACGGGGAGGGCCGCGACCTCTACTTCGAGGCGGCCGTGGCCGGCGCCATCCCGATCCTGCGGCCGCTGCGCGAGTCGCTCGCCGGTGACCGGGTCACCCGGGTCCTCGGCATCGTCAACGGGACCACGAACTTCATCCTCGACAAGATGGACACTTCGGGCGCCGGCTTCGAGGAGGCGCTGGAGGAGGCCCAGGAGCTCGGCTACGCCGAGGCCGATCCGACCGCCGATGTGGAAGGCTTCGACGCCGCCGCCAAGGCAGCCATCCTCGCCTCACTGGCCTTCCACACGCGGATCACCGCAGCGGACGTCTATCGCGAGGGGATCTCCGACGTGACCGCCGCCGACGTCGCCTCGGCCCGCGAGATGGGCTCGGTGGTCAAGCTGCTGGCCATCGCCGAGCTCAACGACGGCGCCGTGTCCGTGCGGGTGCACCCGGCGATGATCCCGCGGTCGCACCCGCTGGCGTCGGTGCGGGAGGCCTACAACGCAGTCTTCGTCGAGTCCGAGGCGGCCGGCCAACTGATGTTCTACGGCCCCGGCGCCGGTGGCTCACCCACCGCGTCCGCGGTCCTTGGCGACCTGGTCACGGTCGCCCGACACCGCCTCGCCGGCACTCGCGGCGCGGGCGAGTCGTCGTACGCCGACCGCGAGGTGCTGCCCATGGGCGAGACGCTGACCCGCTATGCCGTGGCGATCGACGTCGACGACCGGGCCGGTGTGCTGGCGGCGGTGGCCACGGCGTTCGCCGAGCACGGGGTCTCGATCAAGACCGTGCGCCAGGAGGGTCGTGGCGAGGACGCGCAGCTGGTGGTGGTGTCGCACCAGGCCACCGACGCGCAGCTGGACGCGACCGTCGAGGCCCTGCGCGGGATGGACATCGTGCGCGCCGTCTCCTCGGTGATGCGGGTCGAAGGGGAGTCGGATGAGCACGGATGAGATCCGGGCTGAGTCCGGATCCGCCCCGCCGCACAACCCGCGTGGACTGGCGCATCGGCCGCAGTGGCGCGGCGTCATCGAGGAGTATCGCCCCCTCATCGACCTGTTGCCGGAGTCGCTCTCACCGATCACCCTGCGTGAAGGTGGCACCCCGTTGGTGCAGTCGGAGTGGCTCTCCGGGCTGACCGGGGCGGCGGTCTGGCTCAAGATCGAGGGCGTCAACCCGACCGGCTCCTTCAAGGATCGTGGCATGACCACGGCGATCTCGGTCGCCAAGCACGACGGCGCTGCCGCCGTGGTCTGCGCGTCGACGGGCAACACGTCGGCGTCGATGGCGGCGTATGCCGCGAAGGCCGGGCTCAAGCCGCTGGTGCTCATCCCCGAGGGCAAGATCGCGGCCGGGAAGATGGCCCAGGCGATCGTGCACGGCGCCCAGATCCTGATGGTGCGGGGCAACTTCGACCACTGCCTGACGATGGCCAAGGCGCTGTCGTGGGACTACCCCGTCGCCCTGGTGAACTCGGTGAACCCGGTCCGGCTGCAGGGCCAGAAGACCGCGGCATTCGAGATCGTGGACTTCCTCGGCGATGCCCCCGACTTCCACCTGCTGCCGGTCGGCAACGCGGGCAACATCTCGGCGTACTGGTTGGGCTACGAGCAGTACCACGCTCTCGGGCTGGCCTCGAAGAAGCCCGTGATGCGGGGCTTCCAGGCCGAGGGCGCGGCGCCCCTGGTGACCGGTGAGCCCTTCCCCGACCCGGAGACGAAGGCGACCGCGATCCGGATCGGCAACCCCGCTTCGTGGAAGCTCGCCGAGGCGGCTGCGGAGGAGTCGGGCGGCCGGTTCGCCGCCGTCTCCGACGCGCAGATCCTGGCCGCGCAGGCCGAGCTGGCCCGTCGCGACGGGGTGTTCGTCGAGCCCGCCTCGGCCGCCGGCGTCGCGGGACTGCTCGCGGAGCTGGCCGGCGGGGAGTCCTATGCCGGCACGACTGTGGTCGTCACCGTGACCGGCCATGGGTTGAAGGACACCCAGACCGCATTGGAGTCGGTCGCCATGCCCACCGTCGTCATCGACGCCGACGTCGACGCTGCTGCCCGTGCGGCCGGGCTGGCCTGAGGCTGACGTGGCCACCTTCGTCCACGGCCCGGTCCGGGTCTCGGTGCCTGCCACCTCGGCCAACCTCGGTCCGGGTTTCGACGCCCTCGGCCTGGCCCTCTCGCTGCGCGACGAGCTGGTCGGCGAGGTCGTCTCCTCCGGATTGTCGGTGACGACCGAAGGTGAGGGCGCCTCCACTGTGCCCGCCGACGAGTCACATCTGGTGGTCCGCGCGATGCGGGCCGCATTCGATGCGATGGGGTGCACGCCGCCCGGTCTGTCCCTGTCGTGCTTCAACGCTGTGCCTCACTCGCGTGGCCTCGGCTCGTCCTCAGCCGCGATCGTCGGCGGGATCTGGCTGGCCCGGGCGCTGGTCGCCGGCGGCCGGCTGCTGATGGACGACGACGCCTGCTTCCAGCTCGCCGCCACCCTCGAGGGCCATCCGGACAACGTCGCCGCCGCTGTGTACGGCGGCTTCGTCATCTCCGGGGCGTCTGGGGCGTCTGGGTCGTCTGGAGAGTCGGCGGAGTCGGGGTCCGACGGCGGCCGCTTCTTCGCCGTACCCTCCGGTGTCGACCCGCGCGTCAGCACCGTGGCCTTCGTGCCGCCCGCAGGCGTGCCGACCACGCTGGCCCGCAAGTTGTTGCCGGAGACGGTCCCGCACGACGACGCGGCCGCCAACTCCGGCCGGGCTGCCCTCCTCGTCGCGGCGCTCGGCGCACACCCGGAGCACCTCCTCTTGGCCACGCAGGATCTGCTGCACCAGGACTATCGGACGCAGGCGATGCCCGAGTCGCTCCGGTTGATGCACCGGCTCCGTGCCGACGGGATCGCCGCGGTGGTCTCCGGGGCGGGCCCCACCGTGCTCGCCTTCTCCGCCGGTCACCGAGGCGCTGCCTGTCAGACCGAGCTCCAAGCCCGCTGCCCCGACGGTTGGACCGCCCTGCACCTCACCGTCGAGCGGGACGGCGTGCTGGTCCGCTGACCGGGGTGGCCGGGCTGGTGCTGCCTGGCTCTCGTGGTGCGGTGGGCCGTCTGCCGCGGTCTTCGTGCGTCTGCCGCGGTCCTATGGTGGCAAAGTGGCCCGTATACGGGGTCCCAACCCACGACAGCACCGCGGGAGTTGGGTCCGGGCCACCACAGCACCGCGGCAGACGGCGCCCCGAGTCAGGCCCGGTGCAGCGTGGCGATCAGTCGGTCGACGGAGTGGCGGAGATGGGCGGGGTCGGGGGAGTCGCTGGCCAGGACGGTGTGGACGTCGGTGAGTCGCTTGCGTGCGGCGGGCGAGATGACGGCGCCGGGGCCGTCGCTCCACTGTGCCAACACGGCTGGGAGGCGGCCGACGTCATCGGGGGAGAGCACCCGCGGAGCGTTCCAAGCGCGGACCAGGGCTACGGCGGCACGGGCGTCGCTGACCCGTTGCTCGAGCATCCCGCCTGCCTTGGTGAGCACGGCACCGGTGTCGTCGAAGCCGACGAACCGGCGGTACGACGTGCCGCGGGCCAGCAGGTCGTCGGCGAACAGCCGCTGGCGGGCTGCGGCCTCCGGGTCGGCCGATCCGGTGGTGGTGTCGGCCCGGTCGATCTCGGCTCGGGCGATCTCGAGCAGGCCGACGAGCGGCATCACGACGGGGACCACGATCAAGAGGGTCAAGGCGAAGGTCACCGCGGTGGCGAAGACCACGCGGCGCCAGAGCGGGTTCTCGGCGCCGAGCGCTTCCAGGCTGGCCACCCAGGCGACGAGGAGGTAGATGCTCCCGTAGATGACCGACCAACCGGCGCCGGTGGCGCGTGGGGCGACCACAGCGGCGTACTCCCAGCCGGCGGAGGCCGGCGCGCCAGGTCGGCGGGTGAGCACGGAGAACCAGCGCGACTCCTGGTTGGCGATGAAGCCGCCGAGTGCGACCACCGCGAGAGCTGGCAGCCACAGCCACCGGTGGTTCGCTTGGACGAACTCAATCACCGAAGGGTCGACCAGGCGCCAGGCCAGCAGGGCCACCAACAGCGCCAGCAGCGCGAGCCCGACCAAGGTCGAGAGCGCCCAGAGCACGGACGCCACCCGACGCAGCCAGACCTGCAGGGTGTAGCGGGTCCGACTCGACCGGGCCGACCCGGCCGGGCGTGGCCGGATGAAGCCTTGCCGATCGGCCATCGTGTCCAGAGCCGCCCACACACTGCCACTGGCGACACCGATGCTGCCCAATCCGATCAACCCGAGCGCCAGCGCAGCCACGATGACGACGGTGGAGACACCGGTCGCGTCGGCATGGCCGGCCGTGACGGCGTACGCCGTCAGCGGGATCACCGGGGTCAGCAGCACCACGCTGTGCAGCAGTGAGCCGGTGCGCAACGCACCGTAGGCGAACCCTGCCAGGAGTGCCCCGGCCCCGAGCGCGGCGGCGATCGGCTGCAGGCCGGTGGAGAGCACACCGAAGAGCGCCAGGGCGAGCGCTGTGCCACCGAGGGCCAGTGCCAACAGAGACAGGCCACGGGCGATGGTCTGCCGGGAGCTGAGACCCCAGATCGCCCAATAGGGGAGCAGCATCGTGCCGCGCAGTGCCCGGGTCACCGGCTTGGCCGCGGAGAGCCCGGATCGCTTGGAGTCGGCAACCGTCGAGGCGACCGCGGCGGCCGAGGCGGCCGTGCGGATCATCAGGTCGCTGCTGGCCTCTTCGCGCAGCGACTCCCAGCCGATGCCGGCCCGGTCGAAGGCGTCCAGCGCGTCGCGCCGGTCCTGCGAGGACGGCCCGGTGCCTCCGGTCGAAGGCGTGTCCAGGCGACGGATCAGGTCGGTCTGCTGAGCCAGGAAGAGCTCGCCTCGCGAGCGCGGGTTCGCGCCGTCGACCCGGTCCGCCGCAATCGCCTGGGCGAGGGCGGGCAGCTCACCGGGCAGCGCGTCCAGGTGCAGGGCCCAGGCGAACACGGCACCCAGCTTGGACAGCGCGGCAGGGAGGTCACCGTCCTCGACCCCGGTCAGGTCGAAGACGTCGGTCAACTCCTTGATCACGGCTGGGCGCAGGTCGGCCGCCTCCTGGGTGACCTGTAGGCGGTCGAGGATCTCGTCAGCCGTGGCGGTGGCCAGCAGGGTGGCCTCGGCCCGATCGGACTGCTCGGTGAGATAGCCGGAGAGTCGCGCCGCCCGACGGATCCGGCGCGGATCGAGCATGGCTCGACTCAGCGCGGTGGCCCCGTCGGCCCGGCCCCAGATCCAGTCGTTGACCCGCCAGGAACGCTTGAGGAAGCCGCCGAACCGGTTGATCGCGTCGCCGCCGAGCTTGTCGTGCGCGGTGGTGCTGTAGGCCGCAAATGGGTTCTGGGTCTGCGCCGACACCTGCACCAGCTCGACCGGGAGGGTGGCGCCGGTGCTGACCTCGTCGCCCAACGTGGTGCTGGCCACCTCGAGCTGAAGCAGCCGGGTGAGGAGTACGGCGGTGCTCAGGCGTTCGGGCTGGCTCCCAGGGAACAGTGCTCGCCGCCAGTGCGCGAGCTCCTCGTCGAGCGCAGCAAGCTCGTCGGCTCGATCGGCCAGCACGCCGAGGGTGGGACGAAGCAGCCGGATCACCGCATTCACCATGGTGCGCACCTGTCGGCCGGCGTGGCCGGGCGCCATGTCCGGCTTCAAGGTGGGCGTCAGCGCGCCCATGATCAGATCGGTGTCCGTGTGTGGGTGGACCTTGCCAGCCGCGGTGCGCACCTCGTCGAGGGTGACGTCGCCACACATCAGGTAGTCATAGCTCGCCAACCGGAGCTGCCAGTAGGACTGATCTGGCGCCAGTCCGAGCAGCGCGGGCTGGTCGCGCCAGCAGGCGTCGGTGAGATCGCGTGCCTGTCGGATCTTCTCGGCGAGCTGGAGGACGCCGTTGCGAGCCTGCTCGACCGCCTCGTAGTCGGGACCGGGTGGGAGCACCCAGACCAGGCGCCGGAGCAGATCGTTGACCACTTCCGTCACGCCCAGGGCAGTGGTGATGCCCCACCGCCAGCCATTCTCGCTAACGGTGTCGGGTGTCGGTGGACTGCTCGGGACATAGGGCAATGCGGCGCGACCTTCGGCGGGAGCCGACCTCGCCCACTTCTCCTGCGCACCGGCGGCCGCGGCGCGGACCCGTTCGAATCCCCAGTCCGGCGGCAGGTCGCTGACGGAGAACTCTGCCTCGATCGCGGTGCCGGTCCGTCGCGCGGCGAGGTCGCGACCCGCCCGCCAACGGCGCAAGCGCTGATACTGCGGGTAGATCGAGCGGACCAGGCTGGTCAGCCCCGCCGGCGTCTTGATCTGCTCGAGGATGTCGCCGCGGGCCCCGCGCCGTCCAGCCGCGGCGAGGTTGTGACGCTCCAGTGCCTCCACGTAGGAGCGGCCGCCTTGGGCGGTGAGCGCGCCCAGCAGACCGCTGAGCGCACCCGTCACCGTCGGGGGAGCACCCTGCTTGTCGGCGGGGTCGAGGCCCGGAGAGGGAGCATGGGGGAAGACCAGCAGCACCAGTCGTCGCACCGGACCGGCCGCTGGCATCGCCTCGCAGGCCTGCAATGCAGCCAGAGTCGGGGTGTTGGCGAGCACGCCGCCGTCCACACAGAAGCGGGAGCGGTCCGAGCCGACCCGGCCGGTGCCCCAGGACTCGACCAGGTCGCCCATGTCGGGCCGGAGCCGCACCTCCGCGCTGAGCGCATGGTCCGCAGCGGGCTCTCGATGGTCGGGCGATCCGACCGGCACGAAGGATGGCTCGAACGCCACCGGGAAGCTCGCCGAAGATCGAGACGCCAGCGCCAGTCGGTGTGCCGTCCGTGGCAGGTGCTCCCGAGAGAACGGATCCTCCTCGGCAGGTCGCCCGGGCAGCCGCTGCCAGTGGAAGCGCGCCGCGTGCAGGCTCTGCGGAAGAAGCTGACCCGTCGAGTCGACCGACACCGCCTGGTTGCCGCGCAGGACGGTGGTGGTGATCGACAGATCGATCGGTGCCTCACGCGGATCGGTCACGGTGTCGGTGTCGGCGGGAGTGGCCAGCATCTCCAGGGCGCTGTGCAGGCGAGGCAGGAAGTACTCATCGCCGCGCAACAGCGAGGTCGGCTCGCCCTGGAACGGCTGCCGCAGCAGCGACTCGATCCTGCCCTGGTCGATCCACAGGTCCCGCAACATCGCCGGGTCCTTGTGCCGGTTGACCTGGGTCAGCGCCAACGCCGCACCGTTGATGCCGCCCGCCGACGTGCCGGTGATGACGTCGACCCGAGCCGAGCAGCCGGTGAGCAGCTTGAGCAGGGAGTACGCCGCGTCGGCTTCGGCTGCTAGCTCCGCCTTGGTGAGCCGATCGAGCTCGAGGACGACGCCGCCCATCCAGACCGCGAGGGACACCCCGCCGTTGAGGACGACCGCGAACCGGACCTCCTCCGGTGGCACCGGATGGTCGGCCAGGTGGGTGAGCAGACCCGTCTTCGCACTGTTGCTGACCATGCTGACCCCTCGAGGATCCCGCGCCGGCGACCGGGCGCCGCCGTGTGATCGAACCCCTCTTGAGGGTAGGAGTCTTCGCGGGGTGAGCGGAATACCTCCTCCGGAGGGTGCTGGATCCGGCGATGCCGCATCGGGGACGTGCTGGTGTTACGCTGGTCACGCGCCATTCGGCGTACGCACCCCACACCGACATTCGTCCGGGTGCGAAGTCATTCCTCTGCTCGGCGTTTCGCACGTCAGCACCTGCGGTCCGTGCCCACCAGGCAGCACCCGGAGGTCGAGGAGTACCGATGAGTGAAAGCCGACGGTTTCACCGGTCGGCATTGATACGTGGGAAGGACTCACGTGACTGAAACCACCGAATCCACCACGGCCGCGCCCAGCGCCGCTGAGAACGGCACGAAGAAGCGCGCCGGTGGACTCAACTCCATGCTTCTCGCCGACCTGAAGTCGATGGCCGGCGGCCTCGGCATCCGCGGCGTTAGCTCGATGAAGAAGGCCCAGCTGGTCGAGGCCATCAAGGCGGCCCAATCGGGTGGCCAGTCGGGCACGGCCCGGGCAACGGCCCCGCCCCGCGACGAGGGACGTCCAGACCAGGAGCGTCCAGACCAGAGCCGTTCGGGTCAGGGTCGTTCAGATCGGTCCGACGCCGGGGGCGCCGATCACCAGGACTCCCAGCAGGGCGCCGACCAGGCCGTCAGCGAGAAGCAGGGCGACAAGAAGCGCAACAAGAAGGACAACAAGAAGCAGGGCTCCACCAAGCAGGGCAACCAGAAGGACGCCGGCAAGCAGGGGTCCGACAAGCAAGGCTCTGACAAGCAGGGGTCCGACAAGCAGAGCGACAGGCACCCAGACGACAAGCAGAGCGCCGACAAGCAGGACAAGCCGCAGCAGGGCACTCAGCAGCAAGGTGCCCAGCAGCAGGGCCAGCGCGACGACGATGGCACCGGTCGGAGCCGCAACCGTCGGCGCCGTGGTCGCGACCGCAACCGTGACCGGATGTCCGGGTCGCGCAGCGAGCCGGACACCCAGATCCTCGAGGACGACGTGCTGGTGCCGGCAGCCGGCATCCTCGACGTGCTCGACAACTATGCCTTCGTGCGCACCAGCGGCTATCTGCCGGGCAGCGACGATGTGTACGTCTCGCTCTCGATCGTCCGCAAGTACGGCCTACGGCGTGGCGACGCGATCGTCGGCCAGGTCCGCCAGCCTCGTGAGGGCGAGCGTCGGGAGAAGTTCAACCCGATGGTGCGCATCGACTCCGTCAACGGTGCCGACCCGGAGTCGGCCCGCAATCGGGTGGAGTTCGCCAAGCTCACCCCGCTCTACCCCAGCGAGCGGCTCCGGCTGGAGACCGAGCCGGGCAATCTGATCGGCCGTGTCATCGACATCGCCGCCCCGATCGGCAAGGGCCAGCGTGGCCTGATCGTGTCCCCGGCGAAGGCCGGCAAGACGATGATCATGCAGTCGATCGCCAACTCGATCACCACGAACAACCCCGAGTGCCACCTGATGGTGGTGCTGGTCGACGAGCGCCCGGAGGAGGTCACCGACTTCGAGCGCTCGGTCAAGGGCGAGGTCATCTCCTCGACCTTCGACCGTCCTGCCTCCGACCACACCACGGTGGCGGAGCTTGCCATCGAGCGGGCCAAGCGCCTGGTCGAGCTCGGCCACGACGTCGTGGTGCTGCTCGACGGCATCACCCGGCTGGGTCGCGCCTACAACCTGGCCGCGCCGGCCTCCGGCCGGATCCTGTCCGGCGGGGTCGACTCCGCAGCGCTCTACCCGCCGAAGAAGTTCTTCGGCGCCGCCCGCAACATCGAGAACGGCGGCTCGCTCACCATCCTCGCGACAGCGCTCATCGAGTCCGGCTCGAAGATGGACGAGGTGATCTTCGAGGAGTTCAAGGGCACCGGCAACATGGAGATCCGGCTGCGCCGGGACTTCGCCGACAAGCGACTCTTCCCGGCCATCGACGTGGTTCAGTCCGGCACTCGCCGGGAGGAGCTGTTGATGAGCAAGGAGGAGCTCGCCATCGTCTGGAAGCTGCGCCGGGTGCTGTCCGCGCTCGACGGCCAGCAGGCCCTCGAGGTGCTGTTGGAGCGGTTGAAGAAGGCGCACACCAACATCGAGTTCCTGATGCAGGTCCAGAAGACCACCCCAGGCTCGCTCGGCGAGGAGTAGCCGGCCGCGGACGTCGTACCCCCGGTTGCCCGGGCGACCAGGACGTATGACGTCGCGCGGGCGGGAATGTGAGGATTGGATCCTGCGTTGCGACCGATGGCAGAATTGCCGCTGGCCTGCGCGCGATCGTGACAGGCACACCCAGGCCCCGGTTCACCCGGCGCGGCCGACCCGAGGGTCGAGCCGCCAGGGACCCGGCGCCCCCAGGAAAGATCTGAGGACACCATGAAGAAGGACATCCACCCGGAGTACGTCGTCACCGAGGTGACGTGCACCTGTGGCAACACGTTCACCACCCGCAGCACCGCGACCTCCGGCGTCATCCACGCCGACGTCTGCTCGCAGTGCCACCCCTTCTACACCGGCAAGCAGAAGATCCTCGACACCGGTGGCCGCGTGGCCCGCTTCGAGGCCCGCTACGCCAAGATGGCCAAGAAGGACGACGAGAAGGCCAAGGCCGACTCCTAGGTCCCTCCGACGCCGGCTTCCGTCCTCGCGGCGGAGCCGGCGTCGTGCATTTGCCACCCCAAGCCGCAACATCGAGACGAGGAGGACGCGGTGTTCGAGGCGGTGGAGGGCCTAGTCGCCGAGCGGAGCGAGCTGGAGACCCGCCTGGCTGACCCGTCGGTGCACGCGGACCAGCGGGTGGCCCGGGAGCTCAACCAGCGCTACGCCGAGCTGACGGCGATTGTTACCACCTACGCCGAGTGGCAACAGCTCGGCGACGACGTGGAGGCGGCCCGCGAGCTTGCCCACGAGGACGCCTCGTTCGCCCAGGAGGCCGACGAGCTCGATCAGCGTCGTGCCGCGGCCGAGGACCGGCTGCGGCAGCTGCTCGTCCCGCGCGACCCGGCGGACGCCAAGGACGCCATCCTCGAGGTCAAGTCGGGGGAGGGGGGCGAGGAGTCGGCTTTGTTCGCTGGTGACCTGTTGCGGATGTATCAGCGGTACGCCGAGCGGCGGGGCTGGCGCACCGAGGTTCTCGACGCCACCGAGTCCGACCTCGGCGGCTACAAGTCGGTCACCGTGGCGGTCAAGGCGAAGGGAACTCCCGAGGCGGGGGAGGCGCCGTACGCCTTGTTGAAGTTCGAAGGCGGCGTGCACCGCGTGCAGCGGGTCCCCGTCACCGAGTCCCAGGGCCGCGTGCACACCTCGGCGGCCGGGGTCCTGGTCATGCCCGAGGCAGAGCAGGTCGACGTGTCGATCGACGAGAACGACCTGCGGATCGACGTCTTCCGCTCATCCGGACCCGGCGGGCAGAGCGTGAACACCACCGACTCGGCGGTGCGGATCACCCACCTGCCGACCGGGATCGTGGTCAGCTGTCAGAACGAGAAGAGTCAGCTGCAGAACAAGGAGCAGGCGCTACGCATCCTGCGGGCCCGGCTGCTCGCCGCCGCCCAGGAGGCAGCAGACGCGGAGGCCAGCGAGGCGCGCCGCAGCCAGGTGCGCACTGTCGACCGCTCCGAGCGGATCCGGACCTACAACTTCCCGGAGAACCGGATCTCCGACCACCGCACCGGCTACAAGGCCTACAACCTCGACCACGTGCTCGACGGTGACCTCGGCCCGGTGCTGGACTCGTGTGTCGAGGCCGACCTGGCGGCACGGCTCGAAGCCCTCGAGTCATGACGACCACCCTCGCCGCGGCCGACCTCCGCCGAGCCGCCGCCGCACGACTCCGAGATGCGGGAGTGCCGTCGCCCGAGTGGGACGCCGACGAGCTGCTCGTCCACGTGCTTGGCGCACGGCGCAGCCAGCTGCCGATCGTCGAGGACCTCACCGAGGAGGAGGCGACGACCTACCTCGCGCTGATCGACCAGCGCGCCGACCGGACTCCGCTGCAACACCTCACCGGCATCGCGGCGTTCCGGCACACGGAGCTCCTAGTCGGACCCGGAGTCTTCATCCCCCGCCCCGAGACCGAGCTGCTGGCGGGCTGGGCGATCGACGCAGTGCGGGCGGCCTCGACCAACGCGACCGACCGGGGACCGATCGTGGTTGACCTGTGCACCGGCTCGGGCGCGATCGCGAAGGCCGTTGCCCAGGAGGCTCCCGAGGCGAGGGTGTACGCCGTCGAGCTTGACGAGCGCGCCCTGGTCTGGGCCCGTCGCAACCTCGCCGACACGGCCGTCGACCTGCGCCACGGTGACATGGCCACCGCCTTCGACGACCTCCTCGGCCAGGTCGACGTGATCACCTGCAATCCGCCCTACATTCCCCTCGACGCCTGGGAGTCGGTCGCCCCGGAGGCCCGCGACCACGACCCGGAGGTGGCGCTCTTCTCCGGAGCGGACGGGCTGGATGCCTTCCGGGTGCTGGAGCGTCGGGCCGCGTGCCTGCTCAAACCCGGGGGCCACGTCGGCGCGGAGCATGCCGACGCCCAGGGCGAGGCCGCACCGCAGGTCTTCACCCGCACCCAGCGGTGGACCGAAGTGGTTGATCATCTCGACCTCGCGAACCGGCCGCGCTTCGTGACCGCTCGGCTGGCAGGATGACCCGGTGAGGAGGCAGCCGTGAGCACGATGTGGCCGGCTCGGACGACCGAGGAACAAGAGAAGGCCATCGATGCTGCCGCTCGGGCGATCAGCAAGGGTCTGCTGCTGGTGATGCCGACCGACACGGTCTACGGCATTGCGGCGGACGCGTTCGACGCCGACGCCGTACGCCGTCTGCTCGCGGCCAAGGGCCGTGAGCGCGACATGCCGCCACCGGTGCTGATCGGAGACATCGACACCGTGGACGCCCTGATGGTCGGGCTGCCGGACTATGCGCGCACCTTGATCCAGAAGTGCTGGCCCGGCCCGTTGACGATCGTCGGCAAGCAGCAGGAGTCCCTGCAGTGGGACCTCGGCGACACGTTCGGCACGGTCGCGGTCCGCGTCCCACGCCACGACCTCGCCCGCGACATCCTGCGCCGCACCGGACCACTCGCGGTCAGCTCGGCCAATCTCACCGGGCAGCCGGCGGCAACGACGGCCGAGGATGCCGAGGAGATGCTCGGCGACCGAGTGCGGGCGTTGATCGACGCCGGCCCGACACCGGGTGTGACCCCCTCGACCATCATCGACGTGACCACCGATCGACCCCGCTTGCTCCGCAAGGGCGCACTCGCGGTCTCCGAGCTGGACACGCTGCTGGAGGACCACGACCTGACGGTGCTGGAAGAGGGCTGACTCGGTGCGCGAGTACCTCCTGGTCTTCCTGGTCGCCGCGGCCGCGACGTACCTCCTCACCGTGATCGCCCGGGAGATCGCGATCCGCACGGGAGCGGTGGCCGCGGTCCGGGACCGGGACGTGCACGACGAGCCGATTCCCTACCTTGGTGGGTTGGCGATGCTGGGCGGGCTGGTCGCGGCGTACTTCGTCGCGCGGGAGCTGCCGTTCTTGTCCCAGAGCAACCCCGACGTCTTCCGCGACGCCGGCACCGTGCTCATCGCGGGCGCCATGATCTGTGCGGTCGGTGTCCTCGACGACATCTTCGAGCTCGATGCACTCACCAAGTTCGGTGGCCAGCTGATCGCGGCCGGCTTCTTGGTCTGGCAGGGCATCCAGCTCAGCTTCTTCATCAAGCCCGACGGCGGTCAGTTCAGCCTGCAGACCACGCAGGCGGCGCTGCTCACCGTGTTCATCATCGTGGCGGCGGTCAACGCGGTGAACTTCATGGACGGGCTGGACGGCTTGGCGGCCGGCGTCATCGGCATCGGCGCGCTGGCCTTCTTCTTGTTCTGCTACCAGCTCTCCTACCTCAACAAGGTCACCCTGGCCACCACCGGAGCCCTGCTGACGGCCTCGGTCGCGGGCGCCTGCGCCGGTTTCCTCCCGCACAACGTCCACCCGGCCCGCCTGTTCATGGGCGACAGCGGCTCGATGCTGCTCGGACTCACCCTGGCGGCGTCGGAGTTCACCCTCACCAGCCAGTTCCCCGCCGGCGCGATCAGCAAGGGCGCGATGGGCACCGACGTCAACTGGGTGGTGATGCTGCTGCCGCTCGCGCTGCCCTTGGCAATCATGCTGCTGCCGCTGCTGGACCTGGTGCTGGCGGTGGTACGCCGCACGCGTGCCGGCCGCTCGCCGTTCGCCCCCGACAAGCAGCACCTCCATCACCGGATGCTCGAGATCGGCCACTCGCACCGTCGTGCCGTGCTGATCTTGTGGCTGTGGGCTGCGTTGCTCTCCTTCGGCGCCGTGGTGATCAGCCTCTACACCGGTCCGCTGATGTGGACCGGGATCGGCGTGGCCGTCCTGATCACCATCGCGGCGACCTTCATCTTGCCGATCGTGCACCGGCCGAAGGAGCCACCGGCGGATGCCGGACTAGTGATCAGCGAGGTGCCCGAAGGCACCGATTTAGAGCGCCCGCGGACTTAGTGATAACTTTCACGAGCAGTCGCGAGACCCCCTGACCAGGGTCTTTCGCACCCGCCAGCCCACGACAGATCAAGGCCGCCGACATGACGACCGAGACGACGACCCACACCCTTCGGGCGGGTGTGCGCGTGCTCCTCGGATCGGCGGCGGTGGCGCTGATCGTCGGGTTGGCGACGGTCGTGGCGGCCGTTGTCTCGGCCGATGCGCCGGCTGTCCGTGGCGCCGCCGTCGGCGCGGCGATGGCGCTCGGCGTCTTCGCCTTGGGCGCCCTCACCGTCGACGTTGTGGCTGCGAAGATGCCGGCGGCTTCGATGCTGGTGGCCCTGCTCACCTACACCCTCGAGGTGCTCGTCCTCGGCCTGATCTTCTGGCGGCTCGCCGGGTCTGGGCTGCTCGACGATGCGCTCTCGTCAGGGTGGCTCGCCGGCGCCGTCATCGTGGTCACCCTCGGCTGGCTGGTCGGCCAGGTGGCGCTCACCGCACGTGCCCGCATCCCGCTCTACGAGCTGGCCTCTGACCGCACTCTCCACCCCTCGGTTGGGGGTGAACGGTGACCTATGGCTGCTGCTACGCTCCGGAGCGCGATGGCATCCTCGACACCCCCGTCCTCTACCACCGCTCAGCAGGGCGACCCCTGGCACGCGGTGGGATATCTGGGGGCCGGAGTGGGCTTCTACGGCGCCGTCGGCTGGGCGCTGGACCGGTGGCTCGGCACCTCCTTTCTGGTCGTTCTCGGCATCCTCGGGGGCGCGCTGCTGGGGCTCTACCTCACGTGGGTGAGGTTCCGTCCCGGCCTGGCGGACCCGGAGCCAGCAGCCGGCGAGCAGAGCAGGCGGGAAGCCGACAGATGAGCGAACAGACGAGGCAGGAGAGGCGAGCATGACGGGGATGATCGTGCGAGCGGACAGCTTCACCCCGCCCGGCCCGGGTGACTTCAACCTCCCGGCGATCTTCGGTGGCGGCACCTTCGACTTCGGCGGCCAGGAGATGTACTTCGGCCCCACCAAGCCGATGCTCCAGCTGGTCCTCTCCGCCATCTTGGTCTTCGGGTTCTTCTACGCCGCGTCGCGGCATCGCGCGATGGTGCCCGGCAAGCTGCAGTACGTCGGGGAGCAGGCCTACGGCTTCGTCCGCAACTCGATGGGCCGGGACCTCATCGGCAGCCACGACTTCATGCGGTTCGTGCCCTACCTCTTCGCGCTCTTCTTCTTCATCCTGCTCAACAACCTCTTCGCGACCATCCCGTTCATCCAGTTCCCGACGCTCTCCCGCTCGGGAATGGTCTACGGCCTGGCCGCGATGAGCTGGATCATCTACAACTGGGTGGGCATCAAGAAGCACGGCTTCGTGGGCTACTTCAAGCTCCAGTCGGTCCCGAGCGGGATCTCCGGCCCGATGCTCGTGCTGTTGGTGCCGTTGGAGTTCTTGTCCAACATCTTGGTCCGCCCGGTCACGCTGGCCCTCCGTCTGTTCGCCAACATGCTGGCAGGCCACCTGTTGCTGATCCTGTTCGCGCTGGGCGGGGAGTATCTCCTCGTCCACGGCGCCGTCATGGTCAAGCCGGTCGGCATCCTCGCCTGGCTGCTGTTCATCGCCATCGCGTTCTTGGAGATGTTGGTGCAGTTCCTGCAGGCCTACGTCTTCACCTTGCTCAACGCCATGTACATCTCTGGGGCTCTCGCAGACGAGCACTGAGCCCAACGCCCTCCGCGGGCACCAGAGCAGCAAACGACACGCAGTACCAACCGAAAGGAAGAACAATGGACGGCTCGCTCAACATGGTCGGCTACGGTCTGGCGGCCATCGGCCCCGGCGTCGGCATCGGCCTGATCTTCGCGGCCTACATCTCCGGCGTGGCCCGGCAGCCCGAGGCCCAGAGCCGGCTGCAGTCGATCGCCATCTTGGGCTTCGCCCTCGCCGAGGCGCTCGCCATCATCGGTATCGCCCTCGCGTTCGTCCTCTGACGCCCGCCTGACGAAGGACCTGCCCCATGCAGAGTGTCAACATCCTGGCGGCGGAGGAGAAGCTCAACCCTCTCGTCCCGCACCCGATCGAGATCGTGCTCTCGCTGATCGTGTTCGGGCTGCTCTACTGGGCGATCCGCAAGTGGGTCGTGCCGAACTTCGAGAAGACCTTCGCCGACCGCACCGCGGCGATCGAGGGTGGTCTGGCCGCCGCCGAGACCAAGCAGGCCGAGGCCGACGCCAAGCTCGCCCAGCTCGAGCAGCAGCTGTCCGAGGCCCGTCACGAGGCGGCCCGGATCCGGGAGGAGGCGCGTCAGCAGGGCGCGCAGATCGTCGCGGAGATGCGTGAGCAGGCGCAGTCCGAGGCCAACCGCATCGTCGAGCACGGCAAGGTGCAGATCGAGGCCGAGCGGCAGCAGGCCATCACCTCACTGCGCGCCGAGGTCGGCACCCTCGCCACCGGACTGGCCGGCCGCATCGTCGGTGAGAGCCTGGACGACGAGGCTCGACAGAGCCGCGTGGTCGAGCGGTTCCTCGCCGAGCTCGAAGCCGACGGCTCCACGAGTGGGGTCAACTGATGGCCTACCGCGGTGCCTCCGCCGAAGCGTTCACGGTCGTCAGCCGGGTCTTCGACGACGCTTTGGGGTCGGCCTCGCTCGACCTCGACGGGCGCGTTGGCGGCGACCTGTTCTCGGTGGCACAGGTGCTGCGCCACGAGCCGGCGCTGCGCCGGGTGGTGACCGACCAGCGGGTCGCCGCGGCGGCGCAGGTCGACCTCGCCCGACAGCTGTTCTCCAGTCGGGTCGACCCCGCCTCGCAGCAGGTCATCGAGGCGGCGTTCGGCGAGCGGTGGACCGCCGTACGCGACCTCAGCGACACACTCGAGCACTTCAGCGTCGTCGCCCTGGTCCGCTCGGCCGGTGAGGACAGCGAGCGACTCTCCAACGAGCTCTTCTCGCTGACCCAGCTGGTGCAGCAGACGCCCGACCTGCGAGACGCGCTCAGCGACCCGGTGCGCTCGGTCGAGGACAAGTCCGCGCTGCTCGATCGGCTGCTGGCCGACAAGGCACTGCCCGCCACCCTGACGCTGGCCAAGCAGGCGCTGGCCGGCACCTACCGCACCGTGAGCGCAGCGCTGTCGGCCTACCAGAAGGTCGCCGCCGACGAGCACGACAAGAACGTCGCCGTCGTCCGCGTGGCGACGCCGCTGTCCGACGACGACCGCAGCCGGCTCGGACGGGCGCTGGCCCACCAGTACGGCCGTGACGTGCACCTCGACGTGATCGTCGACCCAGACGTCGTCGGCGGCATCCGGGTCGAGATCGGCGACGACGTCATCGACGGCACCATCTCCAGCCGTCTCGCAGATGCCCAACGCAAGCTCGCCGGCTGACCGGCGCACCCACACTTCGAACAAGTAAGGATGAGGAAATGACGGAGCTGTCCATCCGTCCCGACGAGATCCGGGACGCGCTCGCGCGCTTCGTGTCGGACTACCAGCCCGACACCGCCACCAAGGAGGAGGTCGGCACGGTCGCCGAGGCCGCCGATGGCATCGCTCGCGTCAGTGGCCTGCCCTCCGCGATGGCCAACGAGCTGTTGGAGTTCGAGGACGGCACGCTCGGCCTCGCGCTCAACCTCGACACCCGTGAGATCGGTGTCGTCGTCCTCGGTGACTTCGAGAAGATCGAAGAGGGCCAGACGGTCCGTCGCACCGGGGAGATCCTCTCCGTGCCGGTCGGCGACGCCTACCTCGGTCGGGTGGTGGACCCGCTCGGTGCCCCGATCGACGGCCTCGGCGACATCGAGACAACCGAGCGGCGCGCGCTGGAGCTGCAGGCGCCGACCGTGGTGCAGCGCCAGTCGGTGCACGAGCCGCTGGCGACCGGCATCAAGGCGATCGACTCGATGACCCCGATTGGTCGCGGCCAGCGCCAGCTGATCATCGGTGACCGGGCAACCGGCAAGACCACCATCGCCATCGACACGATCATCAACCAGAAGCAGAACTGGGAGTCTGGCGACCCGAGCAAGCAGGTCCGCTGCATCTACGTGGCGATCGGTCAGAAGGGCTCCACGATCGCGTCGGTGCGCGGCGCGCTCGAGGAGGCCGGCGCGCTGGAGTACACCACCATCGTGGCGGCGCCCGCCTCCGACTCCGCCGGTTTCAAGTACCTCGCGCCGTACACCGGCTCGGCCATCGGCCAGCACTGGATGTACGACAGCAAGCACGTGCTGATCATCTTCGACGACCTCACCAAGCAGGCCGAGGCCTACCGCGCGGTGTCGCTGCTGCTGCGTCGTCCTCCGGGCCGCGAGGCCTATCCCGGTGACGTCTTCTACCTACACAGCCGCCTGCTCGAGCGCTGCGCGAAGCTGTCCGACGACATGGGCGCCGGCTCGATGACCGGGCTGCCGATCATCGAGACCAAGGCCAACGACGTCTCCGCGTTCATCCCGACCAACGTCATCTCCATCACCGACGGCCAGATCTTCCTCCAGTCGGACCTGTTCGCCGCCAACCAGCGGCCGGCCATCGACGTCGGCATCTCGGTCTCCCGCGTCGGCGGCGCGGCGATGACCAAGGCGATGCGGAGCGTCACCGGTTCGCTCAAGGTCGACCTCGCGCAGTTCCGCGCGATGGAGGCGTTCGCTATGTTCGCCTCCGACCTCGACGCAGCCTCCCGCCAGCAACTGGACCGCGGTCAGCGACTGATGGCGCTGCTCCGGCAGCCGCAGTACACGCCGTACCCGGTCGAGGAGATGACGGTCTCGCTGTGGACCGGCACCTCGGGTCGTCTCGATGTGGTCCCGACCGACGACGTGTTGCGTTTCGAGCACGAGTTCCTCGAGTTCCTGCGGCGCTCGCACGAGGGGATCCTCGCCGGCATCCGGGAGTCGCTGAAGTTCGGCGATGACGCCGAGGCCGAGCTCGCGGCGGCCTACGACGAGTTCCTCAACCAGTTCGAGACCTCCGACGGTCGGTCGATCAAGGCCGGCAAGGAGGAGCACGAGGCGCTGCCCGCCGAGGAGCTCGAGCAGGAGCAGATCGTCAAGCAGAAGCGGGGCTGACCCTCCATGGCTGTATCGCTGCGTGAGTACCGCGCGCGGATCAAGTCGACGGAGTCGATGAAGAAGATCACGCGGGCGATGGAGCTCATCGCTGCTTCGCGCATCATCAAGGCGCAGCAGCGGGCCCAGGCCGCCGCGCCTTACGCCCGAGAGCTGACGCGGGCGGTGTCGGCGCTGGTGACCTACTCCAACGTCGACCATGCGCTGACCACCGAGCCGGAGAACCCGGACCGGGCAGCGGTGCTGATCGTCACCTCCGACCGAGGCCTGGCCGGCGCCTACTCCTCCAACGTGCTCAAGGAGGCGGAGCGGCTGATCGAGAAGCTCCGTGCCGAGGGCAAGTCGGTGGACGCCTACATCACGGGTCGGAAGGGGGAGGCCTACTTCCACTTCCGGCAGCGGCCGGTGACCCAGGCGTGGACGGGCTTCTCCGACCAGCCGACCTACGACGTGGCCGCCGACATCGGCAGCACCCTGATCGCGGCGTTCCTGGCCGGCGAGCAGGAGGACAACGCCACCGAGCAGGCCCCAGCGGTCGATGAGGTGCACGTGGTCTACACCCGGTTCAGGTCGATGCTGAACCAGGAGCCGGCCGCCGTCCGGCTGCTGCCGCTGGAGGTCGTGGAGGGCGAAGAACCGCCGGCCCCCGATGACCTGCTGCCGCTCTATGAGTTCGAGCCATCTCCGGCAGAGGTGCTCGACACGCTGCTGCCACGCTACGTGCAGAGCCGGATCTACTTCGCCCTGCTCCAAGCGGCGGCCTCCGAGCTCGCAGCCCGACAGAGCGCGATGAAGTCGGCGACCGACAATGCCGACGAGCTCATCAAGAAGTACACCCGAATCGCCAACCAGGCCCGCCAGGCCGGTATTACCCAGGAAATCAGCGAGATCGTCGGTGGCGTCAACGCCCTTGCCGACGCCCAAGCGGGGAGTGAGTGAGACAGATATGACCGCGACTGTGACAGAGACCATCGAGACCGCTGGTGGCGTCGGCCGGATCGCCCGGGTGATCGGCCCGGTCGTCGACATCGAGTTCCCCGTGGACGCGATGCCGGAGATCTACAACGCCCTCACCTGCGAGCTGACCATCGAGGGCGAGACCAGGGAGATCACCCTCGAGGTCGCCCAGCACATCGGCGACGGCATGGTGCGCGCCATCTCGATGAAGCCGACCGACGGGCTGGTCCGGGGCGCTCAGGTCAAGGACACCGGCGACTCGATCACCGTCCCCGTGGGCGACGCCACGCTCGGCCACGTCTTCAACGTGACCGGCGACTGCCTCAACCTCAAGGAGGACGAGAAGCTCGAGGTCAAGGAGCGGTGGGGCATCCACCGCAAGGCCCCGGCCTTCGACCAGCTGGAGTCGAAGACCCAGATGTTCGAGACCGGGATCAAGGTCATCGACCTGCTCACGCCGTACGTCCAAGGCGGCAAGATCGGCCTGTTCGGCGGCGCCGGTGTGGGCAAGACGGTGCTGATCCAGGAGATGATCGCCCGCGTCGCCAAGGACCACGGCGGTGTGTCGGTGTTCGCCGGCGTCGGTGAGCGCACCCGTGAGGGCAACGACCTCATCCAGGAGATGGACGAGGCCGGCGTCATCGGCCAGACCGCGCTCGTCTTCGGCCAGATGGACGAGCCGCCGGGCACCCGCCTCCGGGTGGCGCTGTCCGCTCTGACGATGGCGGAGTACTTCCGTGACGTCCAGCGGCAGGACGTGCTGCTGTTCATCGACAACATCTTCCGGTTCACCCAGGCCGGCTCGGAGGTCTCCACGCTGCTCGGCCGGATGCCGTCCGCGGTGGGCTACCAGCCCAACCTGGCCGACGAGATGGGTCAGCTGCAGGAGCGGATCACCTCGACGCGCGGCCACTCGATCACCTCGATGCAGGCGATCTACGTGCCCGCGGACGACTACACCGACCCGGCGCCGGCCACCACCTTCGCCCACCTGGACGCCACCACCGAGCTGTCGCGTGAGATCGCCTCGCTCGGCATCTACCCGGCGGTGGACCCGCTGACCTCGACCTCGCGGATCCTCGACCCGCAGTACATCGGCGAGGAGCACTACAACGCGGCGATCCGCGTCAAGCAGATCCTGCAGCGCAACAAGGAGCTGCAGGACATCATCGCGATCCTCGGTGTGGACGAGCTCTCCGAAGAGGACAAGACCATCGTCCACCGCGCCCGCCGGATCCAGCGGTTCTTGTCGCAGAACACCTACGTCGCCAAGCAGTTCACCGGCATCGAGGGTTCGACGGTTCCCGTGAACGAGACCATCGAGGCGTTCAACAAGATCGCCGACGGGGAGTACGACCACGTCGCTGAGCAGGCGTTCTTCATGTGCGGTGGACTCGAGGACGTCGAGCGGAACTGGGACGAGATCCAGAAGAGCCTGCGATGAGCGATCGGCTCCTGCACGTCGAGGTCGTCTCGGCCGACCGGGTGGTCTGGTCGGGCGAGGCGACCCGCGTGATCGCTCGCACCACCGAGGGCGACGTCGGCATCCTGCCCGACCATGCCCCGATCCTGTCGCTGATGGTGCACGGCGTCGTCGACGTCCTCACCGACGAGGGCGAGACCTGGCTGGCCGCGGTCAGTGACGGGTTCTTGTCGGTGGCCGGCAACCGGGTTTCGATCCTGGCCGAGTTCGCCGAGGCCTCCCACGACATCGACCTGGAGAAGGCGCGCGCCGACCTCGAACGAGCCAAGGCCGCCGGCGAGCACAGCGACCAGGCCATCGAGGTTGTCCAACTCGCCGAGGCACGCATCCGGGCCGCGGAACAGGCACGCTGACCAGATCTGACTGATCGAGAGGGAGGCCGGGCTTGCCGGACTGGGCGATCGTGCTCGACTCGATCGGTGTTGTCCTGCTCTTGGTCCTGGTCTATGCCATCCTGCTGGTCGTCCGCCGGCGGCTGTTGGCCCGCCATGGGGGCACCTTCGAGCTCAGCTTTCGCGCCCGGTCCGGACGGGCCGAGCACGGCTGGCTGTTGGGCATGGGTCGCTATGCGGGGGACTACCTCGAGTGGTTCCGCATCTTCTCGCTGTCGATCCGACCGAAGCGCTCGTGGGAGCGCGCCAGTCTGGAGTACGTCGAGCAGCGCCGACCAGAAGGGGTCGAGGCGCTCTCGCTCTACTCCGACCACGTGGTGGTCACCTGTCAGGCCGCCGACGACCGGATCGAGCTGGCGATGAGCCCCGCCTCGCTGCTCGGCTTCCAGGCCTGGTTGGAGGCGATGCCTCCCGGCACCCGTGGGGTCCGGCCGGGAGATGCGCCGGACCTGATCTGACTCGACCGTCCCGGTCGGGTTAGCGTGGTGTCGCGACCTTCTTCCCCGATCTCGCCGTCCCCTCCCTGACCTGATCCCACCTCAACCATGACCGGAGCACTCCTGGTGACCGACGTGCTGCGCGCACGCACTGCTGTGCTGCTCTCGTTCATGCTGAACGGCTTCGGCTTCGCGTCCTACGCTTCCCGGATCCCCCAGATCCGGTCGAGCCTCGAGCTGACCAACAGCGAACTCGGGTTGTTGCTGCTGACCCTTTCAGCAGGCTCGGTGGTCGCGCTGCCGACCACCGGCGTGCTCGTGCATCGGTGGGGAGCGGCATCGGTGGTCCGGGCGGGCGTCCTCCTTGACGCGTTCGGACTACTGGCCTGCGGTCTAGGCGCCGGCTGGCTCGAATCGGTGGTGGTCACCGGGTTCGCCTTCGTCACCTACGGCGTCGGAGTGGCCCTGTGGGAGGTCGCGATGAATGTCGAGGGCGCCGGTGTGGAGCGGGGTCTGGGGCGCAGCATCATGCCGCGGTTCCATGCCGGCTGGAGCATCGGCAGCGTGGTGGGCGCCGCCTATGCCGCAGCGCTGGTGGCACTCGGCGTTCCCTTGTCGGTGCATATGGGCTCGGCGGCGCTGGCGGTGCTGCTCGTCGGCACGGCCGCGACCCGACGCTATCTGCCGCGGGTCGAGGAGCCCGACGGGCCCGCCCCGAGCCGGTCGATGCTGGCGGCTTGGCTGGAGCCCCGCACCCTGCTGATCGGGCTGATGATGCTCGCCCTCGCACTGACCGAGGGCGTCGCCAACGACTGGCTGGCGGTCGCACTGATCGACGGCTACCAGGTGCCGCACTGGGTCGGCGTGGCGGGCTTCGGCCTGTTCGTCACCTCGATGACGGCCGGTCGCTTCTTCGGCCCGCTCATCTTGGATCGGCACGGCCGGGTGCCGGTGCTGTGGGGCACCATGGCGGTGGCCGGGTGCGGCGTCCTGCTCATCGTGTTCGGCGGCGCGCTCCCGCTGGTGGTCGTCGGGATCTTCGCCTGGGGGCTCGGCGCCTCCCTGGGCTTTCCGGTCGGCGTCAGCGCTGCCTCGGACGACCCGGTCCATGCCGCGGCCCGAGTCAGCGTGGTCACCTCGATCGCCTACACCGCGTTCCTGGCAGGGCCGCCTCTGCTCGGCTTCGTCGGGGACCGGGTCGGTACCTTGCAGGCCTTGCTGGTCGTCGCGCTCCTGCTCATCCCCTCGGCCATGGTCGTTCCCGCCGCTCGCGAGCGTCGCTTGTGACCCTGCCTTCCTAGTCGCGGTCTCCGCCGGGTATCCACAACACGTCACCCGACTCCTGGTTGGCGTGCCTGGCCAAGATGAACAACAGGTCGGAGAGCCTGTTGAGATAGGTGATCGCGAGCAGGTTCATGGTGTCGGCATGCTCGGCGTGCGCTGCCCAGGCCGACCGCTCCGCTCGCCGTACGACGGTGCGCGCGACGTGCAGCAGCGCGGCGCCCGGAGTGCCACCGCTGAGCACGAAGGAGCGCAGCGGGGTGAGCTCCTCGTTGTAGGCGTCGCACCAGCCCTCCAGCCGGTCGACGTACTCCTGCAGGATCCGCAGCGGCGGGTGCTCGGGCGCCTCGACGACCGGAGTGGCGAAGTCAGCGCCCACGTCGAAGAGGTCGTTTTGAACCCGGGTCAGCACGGTGACGACGTCGTCGGCGAGGTCACCCATCGCCAGCGCCACGCCGAGGTGGGCGTTGGCCTCGTCGACATCGGCATAGGCAGCCAGCCGGAGATCGGTCTTGCTCGCCTCGCTGAAGTCGCCGAGTCGGGTGCGGCCGGCATCGCCGGTGCGGGTGTAGATCCGGGTGAGGTTGACCATGACAGCGAGGGTAGTGCCCGGCTCGGCGGCGAGATGCCGAGCCACCGGCCACTCGGCGCAAACTCGCGGGTCGCTCAACGCAACCGTCTGCTTGTGAGGTGCGTCATAGTAGATGTGAGAGGTCGCTGCTGTCGGGGGACGAGGTGAGCGATGGAGATCAGGATCGATGGTCCGATGCTCGTGTTGCGCGGTGATCTCGACGTGCGCTCGACCCACGAGGTCCGCAACGCGATCTATGGGCTGATCGCCCGCCACGAGGTGGTCGTCATCGACTGCACCGAGGTGACCAGCATCGACCTGACCGCGGTCAAGCTGCTGGTGGTTGCTACCCGCCGGGCCGGTCTGCGCGGCGGACAGGTGGTGTTGCGGGGGTGCGGCCCGACGGTGCGTCGATTCCTCTATCTCTCCCATTTCAGGCGCGCGCTCGAGCTGGAGCCGGTGCCCGCCTGACGATGGCCACTGAGCCGTCTGCAGCATCCCGTCGTCAACGAGAACACTGCGGGAGTGTTGGATGTCCCACACCTCCGGACTGGTGACCAGCAGGTAGCCTCCGGCCTACCCTCGTCGCCATGACCGAGAACGAGCGGCTGTCGCAGGATCGGCCGCAGAAGGACCGACCGTGGGTGATGCGCACCTACGCTGGCCACTCCACGGCGGCGGCCTCGAACGAGCTCTACCGCACCAACCTGGCCAAGGGGCAGACCGGGCTCTCGGTCGCCTTCGATCTGCCCACCCAGACGGGCTACGACCCCGACAACCCGCTGGCACACGGCGAGGTGGGCAAGGTCGGCGTACCGATCCCGCACCTCGGCGAGATGAGGCGGCTGTTCGACCAGATCCCGCTCACCGAGATGAACACCTCGATGACGATCAACGCCACCGCGATGTGGCTGCTCGCGCTCTATCAGGTCGCGGCAGAGGAGCAGAACCCCGATCTCGACCCGGCCGAGGTGGCTGCCCAGCTGGCTGGAACGACACAGAACGACATCATCAAGGAGTATCTCTCCCGCGGCACCTACGTCTTCCCGCCCGAGCACTCGCTACGGCTGATCAGCGACGTGATCGCCTACACCGTGCGCGCCATGCCGACGTGGAACCCGATCAACATCTGCAGCTATCACCTCCAGGAGGCCGGCGCCACGCCGGTTCAGGAGCTCGCCTACTCGATCTGCACCGCGATCGCGGTGCTCGACCAGGTCAAGGCGTCTGGTCAGGTCGCCGAAGCGGACTTCGGCCAGGTCGTCGGACGCATCTCCTTCTTCGTCAACGCGGGCGTGCGCTTTGTCGAGGAGATGTGCAAGATGCGGGCGTTCGTCGAGCTCTGGGATGAGCTGACCCGCGATCGGTACGGCGTTGTCGACGACAAGATGCGGCGGTTCCGCTACGGCGTCCAGGTCAACTCGCTGGGGTTGACCGAGGCCCAGCCGGAGAACAACGTCCAGCGCATCGTGCTGGAGATGCTCGGTGTGACGCTCTCGAAGAACGCCCGCGCTCGCGCTGTGCAACTGCCGGCGTGGAACGAGGCGCTCGGCCTGCCCCGCCCGTGGGATCAGCAGTGGTCGCTGCGCCTGCAGCAGGTGCTGGCCTACGAATCCGACCTGTTGGAGTACGACGACCTCTTCGACGGCTCGCACGTCGTCGAGGCGAAAGTGGCCGAGCTGGTCGACGGCGCCCGGGCCGAGATCGCCCGCGTCCAGGCGATGGGCGGGGCGATCGCCGCCGTGGACTCCGGCTACATGAAGGGGGAGCTGGTCGCCGCGCACGCCGCTCGTCGGGCCCGGATCGAGTCGGGCGAGGAGAAGGTGGTCGGTGTGAATGTGTTCACCACGACCGAGCCGTCGCCGCTGACCGCCGACCTCGACGCCGCCATCCAGACTGCCGATCCCGCTGCCGAGCAGGCCGCGATCGAGTCCGTCCGGGCCTGGAAGGAGCAGCGTGACGACACGGCGGTAGCCGAGGCGCTGGCCCGACTCGCCGGGGACGCCAAGTCCGAGGCCAACCTGATGGAGTCCACCCTGGCCTGCGCCCGGGCCGGGGCGACCACGGGGGAGTGGGCGGCGACCCTGCGGGAGGTGTTCGGCGAGTTCCGGGCGCCGACCGGGGTCACCGGAGCGGTCGGCGTCGCCGAGGCGGGTGCCGACCTGACCGCCGTGCGGGAGCGCGTGCGAGCCACCGGCGCGGAGCTCGGCACTCGGCTGCGGCTCCTGGTCGGCAAGCCCGGCCTGGACGGCCACTCCAACGGCGCCGAGCAGGTCGCCGTACGCGCGCGGGACGCCGGCTTCGAGGTCATCTATCAGGGCATCCGGCTCACCCCGGAGCAGATCGTCGCTGCCGCGGTCGCCGAGGACGTCCACTGTGTGGGCCTGTCCATTCTCTCCGGGTCGCACATGGAGCTGGTGCCGGCGGTGCTCGATGGCCTCCGCCAAGCCGGCCTGACCGACGTACCCGTGATCGTCGGCGGCATCATCCCCGAGTCCGACGGGCGCGAACTGCGTGCGCTGGGAGTCGCCGCTGTCTACACGCCCAAGGACTTCGGTCTCACCGAGATCATGGGCGGCATCGTCGACGTGATCCGAGCCGCGCACGGGCTCAGCACCGAGTAGGAGCCCCCGGGGCCGACGAGGGTAAGGCAAGCCTCACCTTCGTGTACCATCCTCGCGTGGCCAAGGTGGCGAAGCTTCCGAAGAAGAAGTGCTGTGTGTCCAAGACGCGCTGCGGCCGCTGCCCGATCCGCATGCTGAAGGAGGGCACCCTCCCCGAGGGGTATACGGTCAAGAAGCGCAAGCTCGTCAAGACCGGTGCCGGAAAGAAGTCCGGCCGGAAGAAAGCCGCCTGAGGAAGGACCCACCCTTGCCGGCAGCCCGCTTCGTCGACCAGCTCAACGTCCAGATCGGCAACGAGCTTTCCGCGCACAACCAGTACCTCTCCTGTGCGGTCTACTACGACGCGCTGACGATGCCGCAGATGGCTGCCTTCTTCTACAGCCAGGCGCTGGAGGAGCGCGGGCACGCGATGATGATGGTGCAGTACCTCATCGACACCGACACCGAGGTGGTCATCCCCGGCGTCGAGGCGCCGCAGTCGGCGTTCGCCGATGTCGTCGAGCCGGTCCAGCTGGCACTCGACCAGGAGAAGCGGGTCACCGAGCAGATCAATACCCTGCTCCGGATCGCCCGAGAGGAGTCCGACTTCGCCTCCGAGCAGTTCATGCAGTGGTTCATCAAGGAGCAGGTCGAGGAGGTTGCCACGATGACCGACCTGCTCGCTGTCGTCACCCGCAACGCCGACGATGTCGAGGACATCGAGGAGTACGTCCTCCGTGAGCAGTCCGCCGGCGACACCGACCCCACCGCTCCGAAGCAGGCCGGCGCCTAGACGGCATGTCGTCTAGCGGCAGCGGGTGCGCTTGCGCGTGGCTCGTTGACCGTGACCGTGACGCTGCCTACGCTCGAATCACTCGGCGTGCATCTGGTGCGCCCGTGATCTGGGAGTGGTCATGGAGCGGTTCGCGAGTTGGACGGCGATCGTGGTCGGCGCGGCGATGGTGATCGCCGGGATCGCGACGTGGATCCTAGTGAGCACCACGTTGGGCAGTCAGAAGATCACCACGTCCGACGACGCCTGCTTGGGCGGCAAGACGGTGCGTGGCCCCTTCACGGCGTACTGCCAGGCCAAGGTCATCGACCATCACACCTTGGAGGCCACGGGCGGCAAGACCTATGCGCAGCTCGACCGCGACGACCCGGCCCGCGAGACGGCGATGACCGGATCGTTCCTGCAGGCCTCGCTGTTCACCTCGGTGCTGTCCTTCGGGGTGTGTCTGATGGCCATCGGCGTCGGCGCCGTGCTCTTCTTCATCGGCCTAGCGCTGCGCAAGCTCATCCCTGCCACGGCTCCGCCGGCGTAGCACCCACCAGAACACCACGGCACCGACCGCGAGGCCGAGTAAGGCACCCGTCAGGCCGCCCAGTTCGGGGCTCACCTGGTGACCGATGGTCGAGCCGATGACGGAGAGCGTCATGGCCACCAGAGCCAGACCGATCCGCAGCAGCATCTCGGAGAGGAATGCCTTGGTGAACGGCTCCGGTCGGCCGCGCCGATCGAGTGGCTCCACGCTGATGACTGCCGAGGTGTTCAGCGGGCCGTAGATGTGCGGGAACGTCTGGTCGCCAACCGCGTCCTCCCGCCACGGCGAGCTCAACTTGTCGGTGTCGATGGTCAGCAGCGCCAACGGCTCCCGGACGGAGCGGTAGTAGGCGGCGAAGGTATCTGGAACCTGCTCCCGCCGGGAGGCGTGGATGAAACCCTCCTCGGCCAGGCTCCGGCCCAGCGTCGAGGTGGTATAGCTTCCCGACGCTCTGGCCTCGGCCCAGTCGGCTGACCGGGCGATGTGATAGATCCGCATTGCTGGCGATGGTGTCACAGGCCAGAGCGGCGTTGGGGCTGGTGTCGCGGGATCGCCGGCGTGCGGGGTCAGGAGGGCTCGGGCAGGCGCCGAACCACCTCGTTGAGAGTGCTCTCGATTCGGTCGAACCGACGGGTGTGCTGGTCCAAGGTGGCGTTGACTTTGGTGAGCGAGTTCTCGACCTGGTCGAGGCGGCGGGTGTGCTGGTCCAAGGTGGCGTTGACTTTGGTGAGCGAGTTCTCGACCTGGTCGAGGCGGCGGGTGTGCTGGTCCAAGGTGGCGTTGACTTTGGTGAGCGAGTTCTCGACCTGGTCGAGGCGGCGGGTGTGCTGGTCCAAGGTGGCGTTGACTTTGGTGAGCGAGTTCTCGACCTGGTCGAGGCGGCGGGTGTGCTGGTC